>NZ_CAVK010000068.1 GCF_000382885.1 Sphingobium indicum BiD32 | reverse complement strand
GCCACCCCTGCCGCCGCGCCGACCAGCCAGGCAAGCGCACCCAGTGCCAGCCAGACCAGCCCCGGCATCCAGGCAACCGGCTCCAGTTGGCGCAGACCGGACAAGCGTTGCTGCACCAGCCAGGCGATCAGCGGCGGAATGAACAGGCAGTGGCCGAAGGTGGAGGCATTCCACCAGATCGAGACCATCGACCAGACATCGGCATGGAACAGCGCCAGAATGGCAAAGGCGACTACGCCGAGCGCAGTCAAATGCCCGCGCCACCCGGTCAGGTCCACCAGCGGCATCCGGCCAAGGGGCAAGGCGCGGTCAGTCACGCTGCCTGCGATCCGGCGTCGCGCCCGAACAGCAGGTCGGGCAACCCGGCCAGCGTCGCCGACCAGCGATAACGCGCCTCCATCCGTTTACGCGCAGCGACGCCCAATCGGGCGGCACGGGCGGGATCGGCGAGCAGGGCTATGACCTTGGCGGCCTCCTCCGCCGGGTTGGCGGCGACCAGAAATTCTGTGCCATCCGCCGCATCTATTCCCTCGGCGGCCTGCGGGGAGGCAACCACGGGCCGGGCCATCGCCATCGCCTCCAGCACCTTGTTCTGGATGCCGCGCGCGATCCGCAATGGCGCGACGACGATATCGGCCGCTGCCAGCCAGCCGCGCACATCGGGGACACCGCCGGTGACGATCACGCCGGGCAGATCGGCCAGCGCCTCGACGGCCCTGATCGGATTGCGACCGACTATGGCGAAGCGGGCCTGCGGGTGGATGGTCTGGATCGCGGGCAGGGTCTGGCGCGCGAAACTTTCGACCGCCTCGACATTGGGGCGATAATCCATCTGGCCGGTAAAGACGAGCAGCGGACCTGCGCCATGGTCGACGGTTGGAAAGGCGGCAGTGGGATCAAAATAATCAAGCGCCACGCCATTTTCGATTGCCACGATACGGTACTGTCCCCGCCCGCAGGCAGCGCGGAACAGCGCCGCTTCGGCTTCGCTGACGAAGGAGCAGGCGTCGGCCCGCGCGGCAACGGTGCGCTCGAAATCGAGCAGCACCCGCCCCTCGCGCCGGTTGATCCAGGCCATCGGGCCGGAGCCTTCCGCGCCATAGGCTGCATATTTGGCCGAATCGAAATCGACGAAATCCATGAGGAAACGGACATTGGGCGCGAGTGGCGGCACGAAATGCGCCATCTGCGCCGAATAGGCGACCACAGCGCGCACGGGCCGCTGCGCCAATGTCTGCGCCACCCATTGATGCAGGCCCGGATGGTCGAACAAGGACACGAGCAGCGACTGGCGCTTGGCGAGGCCAGTCAGGCCGGCAACGACCTTCGACCGGTCGCGGCGCAGCAGGCACTGGCTGGCGGCGACCTGCGCCAAGTCTGCGGCATAGCCCATGTCGCGATCATCATCGCCAAAGCAGCCGACATGGACCGGTGCGATCTGTGCGAGGCGCTTGAGCAGATGATAGGAGCGGATCTTGTCGCCGCGATCTGGTGGAAAGGGGATGCGGTGGCAGAGAAACAGGATGTCGCCGGTCATCCCAGCCCCCGCGCAATATGCGGGCCGATCCAGGTCGCGATCGATTCGGGGAGCTTCTTCCACAGTTCGACCTTGCGCCGATATTGCGGCGAGAGCGGATTGACGTCGCGCGTCTCCTTGCCCGGTGCAGTGCGCAGATAATAGCCGAGCGGTTCACCTTCAAAGCCCCATGTCTTTTTCCATGCGGCAGGACCGGTGCCGACCTTCGACCGGCCGAAGTCGAAGGTGGTCAGGCCGCGCTCGCGCGACTGGCGCATCAGCAAATAATAGAGAACTTCGTTGGAGCGCATCGCCCGCGCGCCCTCCGCCGCGCCATGCCAATAGGGCATACAGGCACCACGATGATAGAGGCTGATGACCGCCGAGAGCGGCTTGCCGTCCTTCGACACCACAGCAATATCGGCATCATCGCCCAGCCGGTCGAGCATGGCGTCGAACAGCGCGCGGGGAAACACCGGCGTACCCAGATTATGGACGCTGTGCGCGTAAAGCCGGTAATGAATGTCGCGCAGCCGTTTGTCGCGGCCACATTCAAAGCTCAGCCCATTGCCCAGCCCTTTGCGGATTTCCGCGCGATGGCGCTTGGGTACGGCTTTGAGTTCTGCCTCGTCATCGGCGGCCAGCGGTCGGGAGAAACCCAGATAGGCGTCGGCCTTTTCCTGCCAGACGGCGCCATCGGGCGCTTCGCCCCCACGCAGTTCCAGCGTCGAACAGCCGAGCTTTTCTGCAAGTGTCCAGGCCGTATCGGTGAGCGCCGGGCCAGCCTTGCGATGGGTGGTCAGCAGGCCACCGTCGACGGCAAAACCGCTGCCCACCAGCGCCCGGCCGAACAGAGCAGACCGGATGTAGGTGAGCGGCAGCAGCCCGATAATTTCTCCACCCGCCATCCGCGCCACCAGCATCCTGGCTTTCTGGCCCGTCCCTGCCTCCACACCCATGATCCAGCCGGGACGTTGGAATGGGGTCGATTGCGGATGCGCGCAGACCCAGGCGTCGAGTTCGGCGACGCAGGCAGCGTCGGTCAGACGCGCCTCCTCCACGATGACGGCCAGTCCGCTAATCATATTCATGGACGTCATTCCTGTTACCACCCCTGCCCCCGATCTATATGTGGGGGCTGAACATTTCGTATCCGTTTCAACCGAGACCGCGCGAAATCAGCGGGCCGATGAGGTTGGCGACCGGTAGCGGCAATTTTTTCCACAGTGCGATACGGCGCTGATAGCGGGCGCTGTTGGGGTCGATATCGCGCTGCGCCCCGTCTGCCGACCAGCCATGATATACCAAGGGCCGGGGATCGAAGCCGAAGCTTTTTTTCCACGCTGCCTGCCCGCTGCCGACCTTCGACCGGCCAAAGTCGAACAGGGTCATGCCGCGCGCGCGGCCATGGGCCATCAGGCGATAATATAGGAGTTCATTGGACCGCAGCCGCCGCGCGTCCGCGATACCGCCGCCCCAATAGGGCATGACCCGCCCCTGATGGTAGAGCGTCAGTACGGCGGAGACCGGCCGGTCGCTCTCCCGAATGATGAGAATGTCGGCATCTGCCCCGAAATGGTCCAACACGGCGCGGAACAGGTGCCGCGGGAACACGGGGGTGCCAAGGTTGCGGACACTGCTGGCATAGATATGGAAATGGTCGCGCAAGTGACACGCATCGCGACCGATCTCCACGGTCAGCGCGGGATTCGCGAGTGCCTTGCGCAGTTCGGCGCGATGCTTGCGCGGGACGGCCAGCAATTCCGCCTCATCATCGGCGGCGATTGGACGGACGAAACCGACATGCGCGCCTTCCAGCCGCTGCCATGGGTCGCCCGGCGCAGGCCCACCGCGCAGTTCCAGCGACAGGCCGCCGCGCTCGGTCGCCAGCGTTTGCGCCGCCGTCGCCAGCACGGCGACAGCACGCTGGTCGTTCGCCAATATGCCGCCATCGACGGCGAAGGCAGTGGACACCAAGGCCGCGCCGAACAGGCGGCTGCGGACATGGTGCAAGGGCAAGATGCCACTGATCCGCCCCGATGGCCCGACCGCCGCCAGCAGCAGCGCGCGATTGCCGGTCGCCTGCTCGATAGCACGCAGCCAGGCCGGGCGATGAAAGGGCGATCCGTCGGCATGACCCAGCACGAAGGCATCGACCGCGCGCGCCTGCGCCGGATCGGTCAGGTCCATCATGGTGACGGCCATGCCTGCGCCATTGCCCAGCATCATGGCGCAAGTGCCCCCTGCGCATCGGCCAGCGCGTCCACCCGTGTCCAGGCAAAATCGCGAGTCAGGCGGCGCAGCTTGGCGGCCATGACCGACAGGTTGGTATAGTGCCGCACACGCGAACGCAGCGGCGCGTCGGTACGGCGCGGCTGGCCGGGGTCGATTTCCCATGGATGGAAATAGATGATCGCGGGACGTCCCGCCTGTTCATTGACCTGCCGGATCGCCCAGCGCGAAAACTGATAGGGCAGCAAACGGAAGAAGCCCCCGCCTCCGGCCGCCAGCGTCCGCTTGCCAAGCTTTGCGGTGGTGACGGGAAGTTCGACCAGATCGGACCCCGGCACCGGTTTCCACGCAAAGCGCGGCGAATCGGGCCAGCCATAATGATCGTGCCGGATCGGCGCGACGCTGGAGGAATAGCGATAGCCCTCCTCCGCCAATATGGGGTGCGCCCATGGCGTGCGCGGGTCGATGGAGAAGCTGGGCGCGCGATAGCCGGTCACCGCCTGCCCGCTGGCATCCTCCAGGATCGCGCGGGATTTGCGCAGGTCAGCGCGGAATTGTTCGGGCGTGAAAGTGAACACGCGGGCATGGTCATAGCCGTGACTGGCGATCTCATGCCCGGCGTCCGCGATGCGCCGCATCAGCGCGGGATAGCGTTCGGCGACCCAGCCCAGCGTGAAGAAGGTGCCGGTGACGCCCGCCTGCGCGAACAGGTCCAGCACCGCGTCGGTATTGCCCTCGACACGATGGGCAAGGCCGTCCCAGTCGGCGCGCCGGATCGTGCGCTCGAATGCGCCGACCTGAAACCAGTCCTCGACATCGACGGACAGGGCGTTTTGTATCATGTTGCGCACCTTGGCGGGGCCGCCCGCAGGGGGCAAGCCATGTGTCAGGCGGCAGCGCTATCGCGCGGCGACGCCATCCGTTCTTCCCGCTCGACCCAATCGACCAGCAGGGTCAGCACCCGGCGCAATGCCGTGTCCTGCTCCTCGGCGCGGAATTCCAGCGACTGCAATCGCTCCTCGATCAGGGTGAAACAGTCCTTGAGCGCTTCGGGATCGACCGACTGCACGGGCGCGAAAGGCACATGCGCCTGCACGGCCCGCAGCGAGGAAATTTCCGCGCGCAGTCCTTCAATCTCCGCCAGCATGTCGCTGCGCAGGGTCTCGACCTGGGCCGCGTCGATCGTGGCGACGGGCTGCGGCATGGCCTGTTCAGGCTGGGGCTGTTCCACGGCCACCGGTTCTACCGGCGCTTGCTCTTCCTCGGCCTCCTGATCGGCCCATGTCTCTGCCTGTTCCTCGACAGCATCGAACGCCGTATAGAAAGGTTCGTCCGTTTCGCTGTCCGTAGATGGCGCAGCCGTCGGCAGTTCATCGATTACCGGTGCGGCAAATGGGGCAGCGAAAGGCGCGGGTGCGGGTTCATCCGCCGCTTCCTGCTCGGCAACAGTCGAGCTGTCAGGCACACACTCGGCTTCGGCCACAGCTGGCTCCTCGGCATCCTCGACACCGTCCAGCAGCGACGGCGCAACCGGTTCGGGCGCGACATCCACGTCCAGTCCCATGTCGGCGACGACCGCCTGCACCACATCCGCGTCAATCTCGCGCAACTGGTCGATGGCGCCCATCAGCAGGACGCGGCTGACCAGTGCGTTCAAGCGGCGCGGCACGCCGCCAGTCGCGGCATAAAGCGCGGCGAAGGCCGCAGGGGTGAAGGTTGGATTGCCGATCCAGCCCGCCACTGTCAGGCGGTGGAGGATATAAGGTTCGACTTCCTTGGCCATCATCGGTTCGAGATGATGGGTGGCGATGACGCGCTGGCGCAATTGCTCCAGTTCCGGCGATTTCAGCAGGTCGCGGAATTCCGGCTGGCCCAGCAGGAAAATCTGGAGCAGCGATTGCCCGCCCAACTGGAAGTTGGACAGCATCCGCAATTCCTCGATCGCGGACACGGGCAGGTTCTGCGCCTCGTCCACGATCAGCAGGGTGCGCCGTCCGGCGCGCGCCTGCGTGTGGAGGAAGCCCTCGACCTTTTGCAGCGTCGCCGCCTTTGGCAGGCCATCGGTCGCCAGACCAAAGCTCTGCGCGGCAAGGCGCAGCATGTCATCGCCCTCTACCTGAGTCGATACGATCTTCACCGCGGTCAGTCGCGCCGGGTCGATCGTCTGCATCAGATGGCCCACCAAGGTGGTCTTGCCCGCGCCAATGTCGCCGGTGATGACGATGAAGCCTTCACCCTGCGCCAGACCATAGCCCAGATAGGACAAAGCCTTGCGATGGGTCGCGCTTTCAAAATAATAATGCGGGTCCGGCGTCAGCTGGAACGGGCGGCCCTGCAATCCATAATATTGATCGTACATCTAAATTCTCCAACCGACCCGTTAGAAACTGTAGCGCAGGCCAACCTGGCCCATCGCGCTGATCACCGTGTCGATGTCATCAGCCTGCACGCCGTCCACGCCGACCGATGCCGATGCCGACAGGCGGCGGGTCAGACCTTTGTAATAGCTGGTGAAAGCGCCATAGTTGAGGACGTCTGGACGACCGCCGCTGGCGTCGAAATAATTCACATAGGCGACCGTATCGATGCTGTCGCTATCGCTGAGCGTGTAGGTCATCGAAGCGTTGCCGTACCAGTTCTGGTCCTTCGACCCGCGCACGAGGACGCTCTGGCCCTGCGGCGTGATGAACTTGCGCTGCGAATAGCCGGCACCCACGCCCCAGCCCCATTGGCCGCGCCGCAGCGAATATTGGGTCGATACGCCACGATAGCGGAAATTGGCGTCGGTGATGCCCGACAGCGCATCGTTAAAGCATTGTCCACCGCCGGTGGTGGAGAAGGCGCAGCCGGTGATGTCGCCGGTGAAGGGATTGCGCGCCACGTCAAAGCTGCTGCCGGAAAGGGCAGCGGCATTGGCGGTGATCAGGCGACCGAAACTGTCGATGCCGTCGAACACAATGACGGCAAAGCTGCTGTTGGCGCCCTGCCAGGTGAAGCTGCCCTGATAGGTCATGCCGCCATAACGCTGGCCGACCTGCGCCTGGAGCGAGGTACGGCGGCTGGGCCGCCACAACACGCCCGCGTCCCAGATGATGTCGTCAAATTCATAGATCAGCGCGCGTGGCGAGCTTTTATCGGTCACATAGCGACCGTTGCGAATGACCGGCACGCCCGCTGAGTCCAGCAGCGGCGAACGCTGGCTGATCTCGATCTGCTCATAACCGATGCCGCCGATCAGCGCGACGGTGCGGGACACCGGCAGCGTTGCATCGACCCGGCCCCACTTATCCTCGAACCGCTGGTCTAGCTGGCTTGCGTCCTCGCGGTCATAGCCCGCGCTGGCGGTCAGTCCGACAGGCAGCAGCGTGCCGGGGGCGAAGCCGACCGACCCGTTCAGATTGTGCGTCCAGCTATCTGCGAAAGAGCCGCTTGCGAGATTGGAATCCACATCATCCTCGACCCGTGCATAACCCAGGCGGTAAGAGCCGTTGACGGTGATGTCGCCGATCTGCGTGGTATAGGCCGGGCCAATGTAACCGGCATAGACCTGGCTGGTGATGCTGTCGTTCAGTGTCGATGCGCCTGACAGGCCGTCGGTCCGCACCCGCGACGCCATGCCGCCGGTGTGGAGCGAAAGGCCGCGCGCGACATTGACGGTCGCACTGGCGATGCCGCTCAACACGTCCTGGTCAGCCGTCTGCTTGCTCCAGCTGAAGCTGTGATTATATTGCAGGTCGATGACGGCCTCGACCCGGCGGGTCTGAACCTCTGCCGTCACACCAGCAGTGACATTGCTGTAGGTCAGCACGTCGCCACCGCCCTTTAGCGGACCCATTACCACCTGATCCACGCCGATATAGGGCGTGACATTGACGCGCCGATCCGCGCGGGTCGTCTGGGCGAATGCGGGCGCACTCGCTGCGGCCAGCGCGGCGAGCGAAGCGCCGCTGATCCACTGACGGACGGTCATGACGCACTATTCCCCTTGGCATAATAGCTGCAGAACCGGCGGCCGCCGCCGTTGAAGCGGACGGCATTGAGCAGAAGCTGAACCTGCGCGCCGCCCTTGAGCATCCCGGCTGCGTCGCGCAGCGCGCTTTCCGATGTGCTGTCGGCCCGCACGATCAGCAGCGCGATCGCGACGTGGCTGGCCAGCACGGCGGCGGGCGATGCCGCCAGCAAGGGTGGCGAATCGAAGATGATGATGCGTTCGGGCCGCCCCTCGGTCAGCCGCGACAGCAATTGTTCGGTGCGCGCGGACGAGAGATATTCGGTGTCGGCATTGCTGCGCTGCCCGGCGGGCAGCACTGACAGCGACGGCAGGTCGGTGCGGATGACGCAATCTTCAATCGCGATCGTCGGATCGGCGAGCGCGTCCATCAGACCGGGACCGCCCTCCAGCCCCAAAGTTTCGGGGATGCCGGGCTTGCCGAAATCCGCATCGACCAGCAGGATTTCGCGATCCTTCTCCGCCGCCAGACTGAGCGCCAGATTGACCGCGCAGAAGGTCTTGCCCTCGCCGCTATGGGCCGAGCAGATGAGGATGCGATTGCCGCGTTCCTGCCCCTGTAGCTGGGCGAGCAGGTCGCGCTTGAGCAGCCGAAACTCCTCGCTCATCGCCGTGACTGCACCGTCGGGACGCAGGAAACCCGCCTCCTCCAGCTTCGCCCGGTCGATCGGCTGAACCGGCCCGGTCCATGGCAGAGCGCGAAAAGCCGACGGTGAAGCCGACACAGGGTCAGCCGCGACCGGCGCCGGTGGCAGGTCGGCGGGGACATCGACGGCAGGCGCGGCGCGACCACGCAGGGCCGCCGAGAAATCGTAAATCTCCGTCGCCCGCTCGATCAGCGATCCGCCCTTGATGGAGCTATGCTGGTTCATGGTTCCTGGCTCCTTCACGCCATACCGCGCTGGACGAATTCGACGACGATCAGCAGCAGGCAGACAGCGGCGAGACCGCCGCTGGCACCCGCAAACCACTTCATCCGCTGCTTATCGATGGCGACCTGCGCCGCGCTGATCGTCTGGCTGATGGAGCCTGCGACCGGCAGGCCGATCGCCCGCTCCAGCCGCGCGGCAGTGGGGAATGTCCCCCTGAGCTGGCCCATCGCAAAGGCGACGCCGACACCAGCACCAATCCCCAGGATCAGCACGCCGAGCAGCAGCAGCGGCCGGTTGGGCGCGGCGGGTGCGGTGGGCGTGCTGGGCGGGTTGATGACGCGGAACTGGACGGAGCCGGTTTCGGTCTTGACCTCGCCACGCAGGCGGATTTCCTCGCGGTCGGCGAGCAGCTTGTCATATTGGGTTTTCAGAACCTCATAATCGCGGTCGAGCTTTTCCTGCTCCGACGCAATGCCCGGTTCATCGACCTGCTTGGCCATCATCGTGTTGAGATCGCCCTGCAACTGCGCCTTGCGGGTCGAGAGCGCCTGCACCGTGGCAGCGCGTTCGGCCTGCATGGAGCGGATCGACAGATAAGCGGGGTTGGGCGTGCTGCCGCCGCCCGCGCCAGCGCCACCGCCTGCCTTGCGCAGGGCTTCCACTTCACGCTGGGCGGCGATCACGTCAGGGTGATTGGCGGTCCAGCCACGTGCGCGCATGCCGGCCAGATTCGACTGGGCCTGACCCAGCGCCGAAGGCCCGCCCGATGGGCCAACGCCCGGCAAACTCTGGGGAGTCCCCGCCAGCTGGCCGTTCATTGCGCTCAATGCGCTCTGCGCCTGGACGAGTTGCGAATCGATGGTGTTGATTTCCTGCCGCGCGGCATCCATCCGCTGGCTGATTGAACCGGCACCGGGCAACAGCCCGACATAGCGCTGCGCAAATTCGACGCGGCGCTGGTCGGCGGCCTCCAGCTGCTTGCCCCGCGCCGCGATCTGCTGGTCGAGGAAGGCGAGGCTCTGCTTGGTTTCATTGCGGTCGCCGGAGAGATTTTCCTCCTGGAAAATGTCGATCAGCTTTTGCACGATCTGCTGCGAAATCCGCGCGTTCGCGCCATCGGACAGGCTGCTGTCGGCGGAGATCGCGCTGATGTCGATCATGCTGGGGTCAGCCTGCGCCATCACGGTGATGTTTTCACGCAGCTTGGTGATCTTGGCCGCGACATCGCGCGGGCCGGACACGCTCTGCGACAGGTCGGTGTTGCGCACGACCTTTTCGAGATTCTCGGCGCTCGCCAGCGTGCTGCGCACCCGGTCGAGATCCTGCTGCGACTGGACCTGGGTGATGCCCACCTTGTCCTCCAGCAGCGACTGGGTGTTCACATAGACCCGCGCCTTGGACTGATAGCTGTTGGGGATGAGCGCGACGCCCAGCCAGCCCAACATGCACACGCCCCAGGCCACGCCCAGCGCGACCCAGCGTCGGCTCCAGACACCGTGGAGCAGCAGCAGCAATTCGTCGTAGAGACCGGCCATGATCAGAACATGCTTTCAGGGATGATGATGACGTCGCCGGGGGCGAGCATGACGTTCGCCTTGGTGTCGCCCTTTTTGAGCAGGTCGTTGAGGCGGACCTGATATTCCTGCTGCTTGCCGGTATTCTTGTTGAACCGGACCAGTCGCGCGCGGTTGCCCGCTGCAAATTCGGACAGGCCACCGACCGAGATCATTGCGTCGAGCAGCGTCATGTTGGCGCGATAGGGAATCGAAGCAGGCTTTTCAGTCGCGCCGACGATCCGCACCTGCTGGCTGAACGTGCCGCTGAAATTGTTGACGATCACCGAAACGAGCGGGTTTTCGATATATTGGGTCAGCGCCAGCTTGATGTCGTCGGCCAGCATCTTGGGCGTCTTGCCCACGGCCGGCATGTCGGTGATCAGCGGCGTAGTGATGCGGCCGTCGGGGCGCACCTGGACCTTTGCGCCCAGTTCGGGATTGCGCCACACGAAGATGGTGAGGTCATCGAGCGGGCCGATAATATATTCCTCGCCCGGCCCTTCGCGCGTCGAGACGAAGGAGGCTGGCGGCAGTTGCGGTCCGCCGGTACCGCCCGAAGCGCAGCCTGACAGGACAAGCGCGGGCAGCGATGCACCGATCAGGAGCCTGGAAACCGACACGAAACGCATAATCTCACCTCTTTGTGCGGCCATGCGCGATCAGCCGCCAAAGAGGGCAAGGCGGGCCGGTCAGCACAGGGCTTCCGACCTCTTCTTGCCGGGAAAGGGTAAAGATACCGTTAGGAGTTAAGTCACCAACAACTCATCCAAGTAAAACTTCGCGAGGACTTGGATGGCCAAGAAATGCTGCGGGACTGGCCGATGCGCCATAGGCACCGGCAAGGAATATGGCGATCAGGTCGCCTTCCTGCACGAGGGGCAGCGCCACCTTGTCACCAAGCCGGTCGATCGGCGTGCAGAGGCACCCGACCACGGTGACCGGATCGGCCGCAGGTGCTGCGCCAAAATGGTTGGCGACCGCTATCGGATAGTTGCGGCGGACCACCGTGCCGAAATTGCCGCTGGCCGCCAGTTGATGATGCAGTCCGCCATCGACGACGACGAAGGTTTCGCCCTGGCTGAGCTTCACATCGACCACGCGGGTCAGGTAAACACCGGCCTCGCCGACCAGCCAGCGCCCCAGCTCGATGGCAAAGGCGCTGCCCTGCAAGATGGACGGTAGCGATTCCAGCGCCGTATCGAGCGCGACGCCGATCGGGCGAATGTCGAGCGGCACGTCGCCGGGGAAATAGGCGAGGCCAAAACCGCCGCCAAGGTTCACCAGCGGCGGCGTGACGCCCACCGCTTCGGACAGGCGGGCTGCCAGCGCGATCGTCGCCGCCTGCGTTTCGATGATCGCCATGGCGTCCAGATTCTGGCTGCCGGCAAAGATATGCCAGCCACGCCAGTCCGCCCCGCCGTCTATCATCGCCCGCGCCAGCGCGGCAGCGCGATCTGCATCGACGCCAAAGGGCTTGGCCCCGCCGCCCATCCGCATACCAGAGCCTTTGAGATCAAAGTCCGGGTTCACCCGCACCGCCACGCGCGGCACCTTGCCGATGCGCTGGCCGATGGCGAGCGCGCGCCGCCCCTCCCCTTCGGATTCCAGGTTGAGCGTGACCCCGGCAAAGATCGCGGCTTCCAGTTCGTCATTACGCTTGCCCGGCCCGGCAAAGCTGATCCGCGCCGGGTCCATTCCCGCCGCCAGCGCCATCTCCAGCTCGCCGCCAGACGCAATGTCGAAGCCGTCCACCTGCCCCGCCATCGCCATCAGCAGCGGTGCATAGGGGTTGGCCTTGATCGCATAATGGAGGTGCAGAGCGGCGGGCATCGCTTCCCGGAAGCGGCGGATCTGCGCCGCGACAATGTCCATGTCATAGGCGAAGAGCGGCGTGTCGCCCGCTTCATCGACCAGACTGGCCGCGCCATAGCCACCGACCAGCAACATCCCCTCTTCCGCCGCGAACCAGGGCGGGATCGGTCCCATCGGTTTCAAATGCCATACTCCCGCGCCAGTGCGACTCGATCAATCTTGCCGTTGGGATTGCGGGGAAAAGCGGCCAGCACAAGGATTTCGCGCGGCTGCATGAAATTGGGGAGTTCGGCCTTGAGATGCGCGGCGACCGTTTGGGCGACATCGGACTCGGCGGATCGCAGCAGCAGTTTGACCGCCTGCCCCAGCCGATCGTCCTTCACCCCCAGCGCTACCGCTTCGGACACACCCGGCACGGCGACGGCGGCCTCCTCTATCTCGGTCGGGCTGATGCGGTTGCCCGCCGACTTGATCATCGCATCGTCGCGACCCACAAAATAGAGCAGTCCATCGGCATCGCGCCGCACCGTATCGCCCGACCAGACCGCCATGCCGCCATGGCGGGATGCGGGCGGCGCAGGCTTGAATCGTTCGGCGGTGCGGGCGGCGTCGCGCCAATAGCCCTGCGCCACCAGCGGGCCGCAATGGACCAGTTCGCCCGGCTCGTCATCGGCGGTGATGCCGCCATCGGGACGGACCACCAAAATCTCGGCAAAGGGAATGGCCGATCCCATCGAGTCGGGATGGCTGTCCACCAGCGCGGGCGGCAGATAGGTGGAGCGAAAGGCTTCGGTCAGGCCGTACATGGGATAAAGGTCGGCCTGTGGAAACAGTGCGCGCAGCTTGCCCACCAGCGGCCGGGTCAGCGCGCCGCCGCTGTTGGTCAGGCGTTTGAGCTTGGCCGCAACCTCCGGCGGCCAGTCCAGTTCTGTGAGTTGCACCCAGAGCGGCGGCACCCCCGCCAGCGTCGTGATCTCACGCCGGTCGACCAGTTTCATGACGTCACGCGCCGTCAGATAATCGAGCGGATAGACGCAGCCGCCCGCGATCCAGGTCGAAAGCAGCTGGTTCTGGCCATAATCGAAACTGAACGGCAGGACGCAGGCGGTGCGATCCTGCGGCGTGAGGCCCAGATAGTCAGCCACCGCCACCGCGCCCAGCCAGAGATTGGCATGGCTGAGCATCACCCCCTTGGGCCGTCCGGTCGATCCGCTGGTGTAGAGGATGGCGGCCAGATCGTGCGGGGCAGCGTCGGATGGCCCCAGCGCCGCGCCGCCGCTCATGGCGCAGGCCGCGTCATCCTCACGGTGCAACTGGCAGCCAGCCGGCACGTCCCCCGGTGCCAGCGTCGCGAGTCGCGCCGTGGTGCCGATCAGCAGCGTCGCACCGCTGTCCGCCAATATATGCGCCACCTGCGCATGTTTGAGCAGCGGGTTGACCGGCACATGGACCAGGCCAGCGCGCGGCGCGGCCAGCGGCATCAGCGCGGCGACCGGTCCCTTGGCGATCCAGCTGGCCACCCGCGCACCCGGTTCCAGCCCGAAACCCGCCAGCCAGCCAGCCAGCCGCCCCAGCGTCTCTTCCAGTTCGACAAAGCTGTAGCTGCCCGACCGCCCGTCCAGCGCCGCGCGCGCCGGATCGCCGCGCAGCAGCAGATGGTCGATCGGCAGGATTATTGGGGACTGGTCTGCTTGGCGCACGCTTAACTCCATTTCCAGACTTTGCCCCTAAACCTCTCCCTGACGAATGCGGAGATAGTCGGTTGCCGACGACAAGGGAATATCACAGCCTCGCGCAAGTGCGGGACGCGCTGCATGGCCGTCTCGATCGCGAAGCCGTGCCCTGTCTGTTCGGGCGGTATGACTGGTTCGATCTGCTGCACCGCCATTGTTTTGCAGATGTCCCGGTTCGGGTGATCCTGACAGAAGAGAGAGGCGCGCAGGCATGGCTGTTCCTGCTGCGCCGCGACGATCGCCATATGTCTGCACTGGCCCATTGGTATAGTTTCAACTGGTCGCCACAATTTGTGGGTGACCCGGATGCCGGACAGCGGGCGCGCCTGCTGGATGGCCTTGGCAGCCACCTCTTGCGCACCACCAGCCAGATTGATCTCTACCCCGTCGAAACGAGCGCCGAACTGCTTGCCAGCCTGCGCCGGACCGGGTGGTTCGCCCTCTCCCGACCGATGGGCGGGCGCTATCTGCTGCGGGTCGAGGGACGCGATTTTGCCACCTACTGGGCCAGCCGCCCCGGTCGGCTGCGCACCCTGGTCAAGCGCCGGGCGCGGGGCAGCCGCTATGACCTGTCGATCAGTGACCGGCTGACCGACGATCTGTGGCGCGATTATGTCGATGTGCATGGCCGCAGCTGGAAACAGCCCGAACCTGGCCTCAATTTTTTGCGCGCGCTGGCGGAGCGGGAAAGTGAGGCGGGGACATTGCGGCTGGGTTTTGCACGGGACAAGGGGCGCGCGGTCGCCACCCAATTGTGGACCGTGGAGAAGGACGTCGCCCTCATTCACAAACTCTCCCATGATCGCGCCCATGACGCCGGGTCGCCCGGTACGTTGCTAAGCCATGCCATGTTCGCCCAGGCCATTGACGGCGATCAGGTGGCCGTGATCGACTATGGCACCGGCGACAACGCCTACAAGGCCGACTGGATGGAGGAACGGGCACCGCTCCACCGCATCGACGCCTTCAACCCGCGCCATGCGTCGTGCTGGTTGCCAGCGGCGCGCACGGCCATTTCCGCGCTTGTGGGATAGGCCGGGAGTCACTAGGACATCGCCCACCATGCGGGCGAAACATTCTCAACCGGTCGACCGGACCGATGATATCGAACTTATGACACGGGCGCTGTTGCGTGACGTGCTGGGCCTTTCGCAAGAGCAGGTCGACGGGTTCGACACTGACACACCGCTGTTCGGCGCGCTGCCGGAACTGGATTCGATGGCGGTCGCGGGGCTGCTGACCGAAATGGAAGATCGCTTCGACATATTGATCGAGGATGATGATATCGACGGCGATACGTTCGAGACGTTCGGGTCGCTGGTGGCTTTTGCGCGGGGCAAGGTGGCGGGCTGAAAAGGCCTCACCCCAACCCTTCAAACGAGTCACGTGCCTCGTTTGAACCTGAAGGGGAGGGGCTAATTTCGATCACGCCTCGATCATCGCCTCGAAATCCGCTTCGGCCAGGAATTTCTCCACGTCCAGCGCCGCCATGCAGCCCATGCCGGCGGCGGTCACCGCCTGCCGATAGATTTTGTCGGTGACGTCGCCTGCCGCGAACACGCCGGGGATGGCGGTGCGGGTGGTGCCCTTTTCGACCAGCAGATAGCCCTCGTCGGTCGGCAGCTTGCCGGTGAAAAGTTCGGTCGCGGGGTGATGGCCGATCGCGACGAAGCCGCCATCGGTCGGCTCATGCGACTTTTCGCCGGTCACCGTGTCAATCAGGTCCACGCCGACCAGCCCTTCGGGCGTGCCACCGCCGACGAATTTATCGACCGCCTTGTTCCACAAGACCTTGATGTTCGGATGGGCGTGGAGCCGTTCTTGCAAAATCTTTTCCGCGCGCAGCGTGTCGCGGCGGTGGATCAGGGTGACGTCATGGCTGTGGTTGGTGAGGTATAATGCTTCCTCGACCGCGGTATTGCCGCCGCCGATGACCACCACCTTCTTGCCCCGATAGAAGAAACCGTCGCAGGTGGCGCAGGCGCTGACGCCCTTGCCCTGCAAATGCTCCTCCCCTTCCACGCCCAGCCATTTGGCCTGTGCGCCGGTGCAGATGACCAGCGTGTCGGCGATATAGACCACGCCGCCGTCGCCGGTCAGGCGGAACGGGCGCTGCGACAGGTCCACATCGACGATCTGGTCATACATCATCTGCGCGCCAACATGCTCGGCCTGCGCCTGCATCTGCTCCATCAACCATGGTCCCTGGATCACATCCTTGAAACCGGGGTAATTTTCGACGTCGGTGGTGATGGTGAGCTGCCCGCCCGGCTGCATCCCCTGCACCACGATCGGCGCCAGACCCGCGCGCGCGCCATAAATGGCGGCGGACAGACCGGCCGGGCCGGAACCGAGGATGAGCATACGGGTCGAGTGAGTGGCGGTCATATCAGGCTTTCAACTGCGATTCGTGTTGCTGGGAGAGATAGGCCGTGACGGCGCGCAGGCAAGCGAAGGATTTGCTTGGGGCGTGGGAAGCGGGGGTGTGGGTGACCTGACGGACGATCCATCTGCGGAGAGGAATCCGAGTGAATCCTACATTGGAACGGCTTCACCGATACCCCGCCCAACTCAATCCAGAACGTTCGGCAGATCCTCAAACCCCTTGCGGAGCGCGGCGCTCCAGCTTTGGGAGATCATGGCGAATTCTTCATTGTCGGCTTCGATCCGGGTGCGGACGCGGAAGTCGAACCTGTCGGTGGGGATGACGGTCAGGTCGAGCGGCATCCCGACCGAGAGGTTGGATCGCAAGGTCGAGTCCATCGACACCAGCACCGCCTTGGTCGCGTCCTCCAGCGTGGTTTCGCGCTTGATGATGCGGTCGAGGATCGGCTTGCCATATTTATGCTCGCCAATCTGGAAGAAAGGCGTGTCCTCGGTCGCTTCGATGAAATTGCCCGCGCTGTAGACGAGGTAGAGGCGCGGTTTGCCGCCCCGTCGCTGGCCCGCGATCATGATCGAGGCGCTGGCGCCGGAGCCGCCCATTTCGATGCTTTCGCGATAACGCGCCTGCATCGCGCGCATCGCGTCGCCGACGATCTGCGCGACGCGGTGCATGGTGCTGCAATTGAGGATGGTTTCGACGTCGGGGTCGAGACGGGCATCCTTGATCGCCTTGCTGAGCGTTGCCTTCACCCCCTGGGTGATCGACAGATTGCCCGAACACATCAGCGTGATCGCCCGTTCACCTTCGACGAGATAGGTGAAGCTCTTTCGGAAGCGGGCGATATTGTCCATGCCCGCATTGGTGCGGGTGTCGGACAGCATGACCAGTCCCTGGTCAACCCGCACCGCCACACAATAGGTCATTCGTCCACGGTCCCTGAAAGCTTACGTCAATGCTGCGCGTCGGACGGTGGGATAGACTGCTGCTGTTGCCGCTGCAACTGCCGTTCCTCGACGCCGTCATCCGCCTGCGCGATACGAACGTCCGCGTCAATCGAGATATCGCCCGCAACCGTGATCGTGCCCCGGATCGGCGCAGCCTCATCCGCGTCCAGCCCGCTAGCGACGCGCAGATAGCGTTCGGTCACGCAGACGCGGTTGGACGGATCGAAGCCGACCCAGCCCAGTTCGGGCACCAGCGCTTCGGCCCAACCATGGGTTTCGTGTAGTTCATGGCCCTCCCCCGCGAGCAGATAGCCCGACACATAGCGCGCCGGTATGCCGAGCGACCGCGCCCCGGCGATGAAGATCTGGGCATGATCCTGGCACACCCCTGCCCCCAGTGCGAACGCCTGCGCGGCGGTGGTGGCGGACGTGGTAACCCCGGCGCGATAGCCCACGGCGTCAGTGACGGCGGCGGACAGCGCGTGGAGCCGGGCAAGCGGCCCGTCGCCTTCGGGCGTGGCGCGGGCCATGGCGGCGATGCCGTCCGAAGCGCGGGTCAGCGGCGTGTCGCGCAGGAAATAGCGCGGGTTGACCCGGCTGACCGGCGCGCCGACCACGCCATGGGTCTCGCGGGTTTCGACCAGCCCCTCCGCCACGATCATGGCATGATCCTGCCGGTCGCGGCGAATCCAGATCGTCTCCATCTCGCCATAGCTGTTGGGGCGAAAATCGGTCAGCACATCGCCGTTGACGCTGACCTGCCAGTCCAGCACGGTCTGGGCCGGGGTGTTGACCGGCATCAGCTTGAACCGCATCGCCACGCGCCCGGCCGAGGCGTCATAGCGATAGACGGTCTGGTGGCGGACGAGCAATTTCATGAAAGGCTCCCCTTCCCCGGTTCAGCCGAAATGATAGGCCTGGGCGATTTCCCCACCCAGCTGATTGGTCATTTTCAGGCCATGCTGCACCGTTTCATGCAGGCCGAAGCGGAAGATTTCGCCGCTGTCGAGTTGCTCCAGCGCGGCCACCATCTGTTGCACCGTATCATGGCAGGGATTGCGCGTGCCGTGCCAGCCCTCCAGCCGGTGCAGGCGATAGGCCAGCTGATCATAACAATAGGCGACGCTGCGCGGGAACATGCGGTTGAGCATCAGGAAATCGGTGATCTGCCAGGGGGTATAGGTGCCGCCATAGACATGATGATAGGCGCGGCTGCCCGACAGGGCGTGCAGCACCGATGTCCATTGATAATGGTCGCGATTGCCGCCGATCACTTCGGTTTCGGGCAGCAGGACATAATATTTGACGTCCAGCAGCCGCAACGTCATCTGCGCCCGTTCCAGCGCGGAGCCGCAGCGCAGGAAATCATGGCCTTCATTGCGCAGCTGGCCCGAATGGGTGGCACCGCGGAAGGTCATCACCCGCGTCTTGACCCAGTCGATCAGGGCGGGCAGCTGTTGCCGCGCTTCGCCGACGTCATAGCTGTCGAGCTTGCGCCAGCCATCGTTCAGCGCTTCCCACATATCCTGCGTCAGCATGGTGCGCGCCGATTTGGCGTTGGACCGGGCCTTCAAGAGGCAGGATCGGATCGAGCTGGGATTGTCGAGGTCCAGCATCAGGAAAGACACGACATCGCTTTCGGTCACCTGCACCCCTTCGGGGAACTGGTGGCCGCTGCCGGTGGCGCGCACGACCGATCGCCATTCGTCGCGATGATGCGCGCCGGGCAGGATGGCCATGCGCTGCCCCATGGTCAACAGCCGCGCGGTCGCTTCGGCCCGCTCCATATAGCGCGCCATCCAGTAGAGATTTTCGGCGGTCCGGCTCAGCATGAGCGAAATTCACGATATGTCATGTGCATCCGTCCGAAACTTGGCGAAACGCCGTTTCTCTTCATCCTCCCCTTGTAGGGGAGGTGGCTGGCGGAGCCAGACGGAGGGGTGTCG
>NZ_CAVK010000069.1 GCF_000382885.1 Sphingobium indicum BiD32 | reverse complement strand
CGCGTCGCGCGAAGCCTTGTAGAGGGTGATGCCCGCTTCGATCCGATCGAGGACGAAATGATCGCGCTCGGCCCTTGCGGCCTTCACATCGGCCCTGGAGAGGATGTTGAGGGTGACGGCGCAGGTCTGCCCGACTTCGTGGGCGATCGTCTTCTCCGCCCGCCCCCAATGGCGTTCATGGGTGAAGAGGGGCTGGTTGACGATGACCCAGAACTCATAGTCGGAAAAGTAGAGGCTGTGCCGATCTTCATACCAGGAGCGCCGGGCATAGGGACCGATCAGGATAATCCGCATGATCCGGCCTGGCTGTGGTGCCGGCGCTGCGGTGCCATCAAAACAGCCCCGGATAATCCGGGTGATGCGTTCGACCTCCTGCTGCTTGCGCCGGATGAGATGGCCGACGCGCGCCATCACGACTTCGCGGCGGTAGGGGTCTTGGTGGACTGGTTGCATCATGGCCTCCTTCGCTTGCCCGTATGGGTTGGCGGGAGGCAGGGCCTGGTCAGATGAGCCATATCTCCCGCGCGCTGGGCGCGGGAGCCGGGGCTGGTAACATGCTCACACATGCGCCGACGCTTTTAGCGCCGGGGCGCTTGGACATATGCGGCGGCACCCCGGACAACCTGAGGTCGCCGAAGGTGATCGCGTGAGCAGGATTACCAGTCCCGGCGCCGCCCTTTTTGCAGCGCGGTGACAATGTAGCATGGGTGGAATCCGCCGCCAAGATGGAGCGCATGACGGTGCCGCTGGGCTACGCCTGTGATTATCGCGGCACCGGAGTCTGCTTGAGCAGACTGTGGAGCGAGAGTGTATGAAGGGATGTGCCGGATAGGCTTGCCGCCGTCATTGTTAAACAGATGGAGTGCCTGCCATCTGTTTAGAGAGCCGCTAACAGGCTCCGCCTTGGGGAGCGGCGTGCAGTGCCGTCCCCTATGTCCTGTTCATGATGGCGTGCCGCTTGGGCGGCTGAGACAGAATCAGGCGGTAGCGGCCTCCTGTCCGGCCCCGTGCCCATGCTGGGCGAGCACAGCGTCGATCACGGTGGAGACCGCGCGCTGCTCGGCCTTGGGTAGCCGATGTATCGCATCTAGCTGCTGTTCGAGCCGGGACGCAGGACCGCGCTTGCCGGGGATGCGAATAGTGGGGCGTCCCATCAGCAACTCGTCGAGCGAGAGATCGAGTAGATCGGCGACGCGCGGGAGGAGCGATGCGGCGATGCGCGCGCGGGCGACTTCGTAATGGGCAAGGGTCTGCTGGGCGATGCCGAGCTGGTCGGCCAGGGCCTGCTGGGTCATCCCGCGTTCCTTACGGGCCTTGGCGATGCGCGCGCCCAGCTCCTTGAAGAATGTAGCATCTCTGTCGTCCATGGTCGCGATGATCCCCGGAATAGTCGGTTCGGTTGCGATCATGGCCATACACCCTCTTTTTAGAAGCGAGCTTGACTATACTCCCAATGGGAGTGATACGAAAGGGAGTTATTTAACTCAAAACCCCCTTGACAGCTTTTTGGAGACACCCGCCATGGCACGCATACCGGATGCGGAGATAGAGCGGCTGAAGACAGAGATTAGCCTGGTCCGGTTGGTCGAGGCATCGGGCGTGAAGCTGGCGAAACGCGGCGGCGACATGGTGGCGAAGTGCCCCTTCCATGACGATGATACGCCGTCTCTGGTGGTGACGGTGGCGAAGAATCTGTTCCACTGCTTCGGCTGCGACGTGGGTGGTGGCCCCATAGACTGGATCATGAAACGCGAAGGCGTCAGCTTCCGTCATGCAGTCGAACTGCTGCGGAGCGATTATGTGCCCGCGCCCGACGCCGCCCCGATCACGCGATCGACCGTCACCAAGCTGCCGGTGCTGTCGGCGGCCGAGGACGGCGCGCTGCTGGGCGATGTGGCGGACTATTATGGCCGTGCGCTGCGTACCAACCCGGAGGCGCTGTCCTATCTGGAAAAGCGTGGCCTCACCCATCCTGATCTGATCGACGCCTTCGGCCTTGGCTTTGCCGATCGCACCCTGGGCTACCGTCTGCCGGAGAAGAACCGCAAGGCGGGCGCAGACGTGCGGGGCCAACTCCAGCGGCTCGGCGTGTTGCGCGACAGCGGCCATGAGCATCTGCGCGGGAGCCTGGTGGTGCCGATCCGCGACAGGACGGGCGTCGTGGTCAACCTCTACGGCCGCAAGATCAGGGACGATCTGCGCAAGGGCACGCCCGATCATCTCTACCTGCCGGGTCCGCATCGGGGCCTGCTCAACGGGTCGGCGTTCGCGGCGTGCGACGACATGATCCTGTGCGAAGCGCCGATCGACGCTTTGACCTTCTGGTGTGCGGGCTATCGCAACGTCACCTGTGCCTGGGGCGCGGGTGGGCTTACCGACGAGATCGTGGCGGCCCTGATCGAACATGGCGTGCGCCGCGTGCTGGTAGCCTATGATCGCGATGCTGCTGGCGACAAGGGCGCGGCGGCGGTGGCGCAGCGGCTTGGCCCTATGGGGATGGGCATATACCGCGTCGCCTTCCCCAAGGGAATGGACGCGAACAGCTATGCGCTGGCCGTCACCCCGGCCAGCAAAAGCCTGGGCGCACTGCTGCGCGGCGCGACATGGATGGCGGGAGCCGAGGGCCGCCCGTCCATGGTGACGCTCGACAATGATCCCGGCCCTGATGACGTGGCCGACCCCGTTCTTCTCTCAGCCGCTGAGGAGCCGCTGCCCGATCCGATCCCCGAACCATCCCATGCCGGGCCGATCCCGCCAGCGCCGCCGCCGCCGATCGAGGCGGAGATCGGCGCGCGGGACATCATGATCCGCTTGGGCGATCGGCTGTGGCGCGCGCGCGGGCTTGCGTGCAACGGGTTGCAGGAGGCGATGAAGATCAACCTCATGGTCCGGTGCGGTGAGGCGTTCCACGTCGATGGCCTGGACCTGCTCTCCGCCAAGAGCCGTTCGGCGTTCGTCGCACAGGCGGCGTTGGAGCTGGGCTTGCCGCCTGACGCTGTGAAACGCGACATCGGTCAGGTGCTCCTCAAACTGGAGGCGGTGCAGGAAGAGATGTTCCACGCATCCGCGCCCGTCGCCCCCGGCGCGAAGATCAGCGCGGCGGACGAGGCTGCGGCGCTGGCTTGGCTGCGATCCCCGGACCTGCTCGACAGGATCGCGGCCGACATCGCCGCCTGTGGTGTGATCGGCGAGGCCGAGAACGCGCTCACCGTCTATCTGGCGGCGATCAGCCGCAAGCTGGACCGCCCCTTGGCGGTGCTGATCCAGTCCACCAGCGCAGCGGGGAAGAGCGCGCTCATGGATGCGGTGCTCGACATGGTGCCGGAGGAGGAACGGGTCGCCTACTCGGCGATGACCGGGCAGAGCCTGTTCTACCTTGGCGAGGCGGACCTCAAACACAAGGCGCTCGCCATCGCCGAGGAGGAAGGCGCACGCCATGCCTCCTATGCGCTCAAACTGTTGCAGAGCCAGGGCGCTCTCACCATCGCGTCCACCGGCAAAGACCCCGCGACGGGCAAGCTGGTGACGCAGGATTACCGGGTCGAGGGGCCGGTGGCGCTGATGCTCACCACCACGGCGATCGACCTCGACGAGGAGCTATCCAACCGCTGCCTGGTGCTGACGATCGACGAGAGCCGGGAACAGACCCGCGCCATCCATGCCCGGCAACGCTATGAGGAGACGCTCGACGGGCTTGCCGCGCACCAGGATGGCGCTGCGATCCGCGCCCTCCACCATAATGCGCAG
>NZ_CAVK010000070.1 GCF_000382885.1 Sphingobium indicum BiD32 | reverse complement strand
GTCATGGGAGTCCTGAACGGCGGGCGCGATCGCACCCCGCCTCTAACAGCATTTCGTCACCCTGCAAAATTGAGCGCATTTTAATCTGGTTCAATGCTGCATCACATTCCATCGCATCAAACTCATTTTTAATGCTTCAGAAAATTGAGTAACGTTCATTCAACTGTCACATCGGACTCCTACTTGCCCCCTGCAAGCGGTTGACGCGCTGCAGCATCGAGTCGGTTCCCGGACATGATGCGGCCCGGCAACCCGAACATTTATGGGGGTTTTGTCATGGTGAAACATTCACGTCCGTACGGCCGCTCAAAATTTGGCGCTGTGCATCTTGGCCTGTTGCTGGGGGCCAGCCTGTTGCCGACGATGGCAATGGCCCAGGCGCCCGCCGCTGCCGAAGCCGAGGCTGCTGCTTCATCGATCATCGTAACCGGCCAGCGCGTCGAAGCGACCAAAGTGGCGGCCGATGCCATCGCATTTGGCAATAATATCCAGATCGTCAGTTCCGAAGCGATCGCCGCCAGTGGTGCCAGCAACTTTGCGGAGCTGGCCCAGTTCCTCATCAAGGGCGCCAATATCGGCTATTCGCCGGACGAAGGCGAATATACCATCCGCCTGGACGGCGGCGGCGACCGCGACACGCTCGTCGTCCTCGATGGCGTGCCGCTTTACGATCGCGGTCCGGCTCTGGAAGATATTTGGGGATCGACGACCATCGACCCGCACATGATCGAACGGGTCGAAGTGTTTCGTGGCGGCAACAGCCTGTTCTTCGGATCGAACGGCGGGATCGGCGTCATCAGTCTGGTCACCAAGCGCCCCGACGGCACCAACAAGGTGGAACTGGGCGCAAGCTATGGCGAGTTCAATTCCCGCGAATTGTGGGGGAATGCCAAATTCGCGCTGGATGCCGAAGGGCGGCATAGCTTCATGGTCTATGGCAGCAGCCAGCAGACCGACGGCCCGCGGATTTTCGCACCGGAAAGCTATGTCGACAACGTCGCCAAGGCAGGCGGCATCCAGAAATATCCGCTCAACCGCAACAATATCGGCGTCAAATATCTGTGGAAGATCGACGACGACACCAATTTCCGGATCAACGGTCAATATACGCAGATCGAATTTCAGGATCCGTTCCCGGACAATGAAACCTTCTCGCCGAACCGGGTCCGCTACCCGATCGTCGATTTTTCGATCGACCGGCGCTGGTCGGACGCCATCTACACCGAACTGACCGGCTATTGGAGCAACCCACGGCTCAACAATACCGAAACCTTCGCCGAAACCTGCACAAACCGCGCCGGTTGCGTCGATGTGAAGGGCCAGCCGATCCGCTTCGGCGATGCCACGGGCCGATCGACCCCCTATCCCAACAAGGGGTTCGGCGCTGACTCCAAGGTCGGCGGCTTTCAGGAGCGGGGTCTGAATTTCCGCAACACCTTCACCTTCCCCAAGCTGGTGGAGTTCGTCGCCGGGGTGCAGGTCGTATCCTACAAGGATGACTCCGATCCGGTCTTTCCGGTCGGCGATGCCTCTACGACGATCACGGGTCTTTATCTCGACGCGCGGCCAGTCATCCCCTTCAGCCCGGATACCAAGATTTCACTCGCGGTACGCACCGATTTCGCCAAAAGCTTCGATTCCAAGACCATCTGGAAGTTCGGGTTCCGCCAGCCGATCGGTCCCTTCTACATTCGCGGCAACGGTGGCACATCCTACAGCCTGCCGCGTACCAACGAACTTTTCTCGGTCAGTCCGACCCAGGTCGGCAATCCGAACCTGCAGACCGAAACGACCGAGACCTATAATGGCGCGGTCGGGTTCAGCAAAGCGTTCGGGGCCATGCAGATCAATGCAGAGGTTGGCGCTTTCCGTACCGACATCAGCAACCGTATCCAGGGCACGTCCGGCCTGACGCCCAACACATGGTTCAACAACAGCGCCGTCACCGAAATCCGGGGCATCACGGCGGACATGGATTTCATCCTGGGCAAGCAGTTCACGGCAAACATCAACTACACGAAACAGCGGGCGCGCCTCGCGGGCACCGATCTCCAGATCAACGAGACGCCGGAATATATGATCACCGGCAATGTGGCCTGGCACAGCGCCAATGAACGGTTCCATGTCACCTTGCTGCCGCGCTATCAGGGGCCGGAATATGCGACGGGCGGCGGTAACGTCCGCCAGCCCGATGGCACCCTGGCCGCCCGGTTCCGCAACAATTTCGGCAACTATTTCGTCATGAACGGGTCTATCGCCTATTGGGCGGGTGACGAGCGGCAGCATCGCTTCCAGCTTCGCGTCGTCAATATCACCAACACCAAATATGCCGAACGCTATGGCTACGGCAATATGCGCTTCAGTTCGGCGTTCCTGCGCGGCGAAATTGCGGCGAACAGCGACGCCTATTTCTACGGCTATGAATTCGAGGGCAAGCCCCGCGCGGTCTACGCCTCCTTCACCACCAGCTTCTGATCGCCCGCATGAAAGCGCATTCACCGCCATGTCACAGCCCACGCCTATCCCGTCCGCCGCTCCGGCGGAGCGGGATAGGAAGGATGTGCATATGAAACGGTGGATGATCGCGGCGATCTTGGTGCTGATGGCGGGCGGGGCTGGCCTGTTCTGGGCGACCCGACCAAATCAAAAGACAGAGCCGTTGCACGTTCTGCTCATTCCCGCCGATGGCGGCACGGAAAGCGGCACGCTGGCGGATTACCAGCCAATCTTCAATGCCGTGTCGCGTAACACCGGACTGACCTTCGACCTCAAGGTCGCGCAATCCTATGGCGCGGTGGTCGAGGGGATGTGCAACGGGGCGGCCGACATCGCCTTTGTCGGCCCCGTCACCTATTTGCAGGCGAAGGATCGCGGTTGCGCCGAATTGCTGGCGGTCGCCGTCAAATCCGGCGCCTCGGTCTATTATGCCGGGTTGTTCGCGGGCAAGGACGCCGCCATCGCCACCGCGGCCGACGTGCGTGGCAAGCGCGTGGCCTTTGGCGACGTCAACTCGACCTCCTCCTTCGTTTTTCCGATGACCATGCTGATGGATGCGGGGATCGACCCGGCCAGGGATTTGAAGGAGGTCCGCCTGACCGGCAGCCATGCCAGCAGCCTTGCCGCCTTGTTGCAGGGGCAGGTCGACGTCGCCGCCCTCTCCTTTGAAAGCTATGAAAAGGCGGTGCGGGAGAATGTGCCGGGTGTTCGCGACGTGAAGATCATCGCGCGCAGCGATCCCATTCCCTACCCGCCCTTGGTCGTGAACAGCAAACTGCCGGCCGCTACCCGCGATCGGTTGCAATCCGCGTTCCAGAATATCGCCCATGAACCGGGCATCACGCCAGAGATGATCCGGGGCTATGGCGGGGGCCAGGTCGATGGTTATGACGCCCATTTCCCCGCCGCCAAATTCAACCCCGCCGCGCAGAAGATGGCGATGGTCAGCGACGCGCTGAAGGCGGAAATCCTCAAGAAATCGGCGCAGCGATGATGGATATCCGCTTCGATAACAGCATGGTTCACTATCCCGACGGCACATGCGCGCTGGACGGTGTGTCCTTCACGGTCCCGGCGGGGCAATTTTGCGTCGTGCTGGGCCATTCGGGTGCCGGAAAGTCCACCCTGCTGCGCACCGTCAATGGCTTGTCCGCGATAACGGGTGGTCGCGTGGTCGTGGGCGGCAAGCCGGTCGATCGCAAGACCCTGCCCCTTTTGCGTCGTCGGATCGGCATGGTTCACCAGCATTATGGACTGACCGCCAGGGCCAGCGTCGCAACCAATGTCATGGCGGGCGCGGTGCCTGCCATGCCCTTTTGGCGGGCGCTATCGGGCTTTTATACCCCGGCCTGGCAGGACAAGGCCTGCGCCCTCATCGCCGCTGTCGGCCTGGAAGAAGCGCATCTTGCCCGCCGTGCCGATCGCCTGTCGGGCGGCCAGCAGCAGCGCGTCGGCATCGCGCGTGCCTTCATGCTGGACCCCGCCATCATCCTGGCCGACGAGCCGGTCGCCAGCCTCGACCCCCGTTTGAGCCGCGAGGTGCTGGATCTGTTGCGGACACAGGCGCGCGAACGCGGCGCGACCGTGCTGTGCAGCCTGCATCAGGTGGATCTGGCGCGCGATTATGCCGACCGCATCATAGCCTTGCAGGGTGGCCGGGTCGTGTTCGACGGGCCGCCCGCCATGTTCGACGACTATGACGCCAGGCGCATCTACGCAAAGCAGGATGCGGCCGCGCCGGTCCAGGCGGTGCTGGCATGACCGCGCAGGCGCACACCCGCTGGTCCTACCCGCGCCCCTATGGCAGCGGCACGATCCTGGCGCTGATCGGCGCGGCCCTGCTGCTCTGGTACACGGGCCAGCGCGTCGAAATCGGTCGGATGGTCATGATGACGACGCAGGCCGTTGCCGTGCAATTCGGCCTGGCCGACCAATCGCAGGTCGCCGACGGCCTTGGCAACGCCATCGGCCAACTCGTCCCCATCCAGCTGTCCGAGCGGCAGGAGATCAGCCGGATCGAGGATTTCGATCCTGCCGATCTGCCATTCCTCTCTCATATCGAGCTTGTCGAACGCCGCGCGGAAACGATCAATCCGCAAACCATGCGGATGGAAAGTCGCCCGGTCCGTACGACCTATCTGGTGCAACCGCTCGGCTATGTCTGGCTGGTCGCGGCCAAGATGCTGGAGACGCTGGAAATCGCGCTCTGGGGTACGATCGTCGCCATCCTCATCGGCTTTCCCCTGGCGTTGCTGAGCGCACGCAACATGATGCGGTTCGCGGCCATCCGCATGGTGGCGCGCGGCATCATCGGCTTTTGCCGGGCCGTTCCAGAACTGGTCAGCGCCCTGTTTCTCGTCATTGCCTATGGTTTCGGGCCGATCGCGGGCATATTGGCGCTTGGCCTCTATGGTGCCGGTTTCCTTGGCAAATTCTATGCCGACGATGCCGAAAATGCCGACCCCCGGCCGCAGGAAGCCCTGACCGCCATCGGCGCGGGCAAGATGCTGATGTGGCGCTATGCCATCCTGCCCCAGATACTGCCCCAATATATCGCCTACACGCTCTACATTCTGGACCGGAATGTCCGCATGGCGACCGTCATCGGGCTGGTGGGCGCGGGCGGCATCGGTCAGGAACTCAAGGGCCGCTACGACATGTATGAATATGGCCATGTCGGCACCATCCTGATCGCCATCTTCATCGTCGTCCTGCTGCTGGATCGCAGCGCCGGGCGGCTGCGCAAATCCCTGTTGTAAACCCCCATCCTATCGATCGGAGCGGCCATGTCCCTGAAGAACAGACGCGATTTCCTCAAGACCGCCAGCGTGGCGGGGACCATGGCGGCCATACCGGGCAGCATCGGCCGGGCGCTGGCCATCGCGCCCAAGCGCGTGACGGGCACGATCAAGGACGTGAAGCATATCGTCATCCTGATGCAGGAAAACCGGTCGTTCGATCATTATTTCGGTACGATGAAGGGGGTGCGCGGCTTTGGCGATCGTCACCCAATCCCACTGCCCGACAATCGCCCGGTCTGGTGGCAATCCAACGGCGTGCGCGATCTGCCGCCTTTCCATCTGGATACGGAGCGGACCAACGCGCTCAAGGTGCCTGGGACGCCGCACAGCTTCTCCGACGCGCAAGCCGCCTGGAACCAGGGCAAATTCGGCCTGTGGCCCAAATATAAGACCGATTATTCGATGGGCTATTACAAGCGCGACGACATCCCGTTCCAGTTCGCGCTCGCTGAAGCCTTTACCATTTGCGACGCCTATCATTGTTCGGTCACCAGCGGCACCGACCCCAATCGCATCATATTCTGGTCCGGCTCCAGCTTCGACCCCAAGGTTGCCGCGCAGGGCGTGAATTGCCGGGACACGCATTCGGAGCCCAACAATCTGCGCTGCTGGATCAAGGGTGCGCTGCCGGAGCCTGGCTATACCTATGCCGGCAATGCGCTCGAATGGGCGACCATCCCCGAAGTGCTGGAGGCAGCCGGGGTCGACTGGCGCATCTATCAGGATCCCAATGACAATTGGACCGGGGCGATGCACGGCGGTCTGGCCTTCAAGGGGTTCCGCGATGCCAAGCCGCAATCCGCCCTCTACCAGCGCGGCATGAGCGAATTTTCGCTCGAACAATTCGCCAGGGATGTGAAGGACGGCACCCTGCCCGCCGTGTCCTGGATATTGCCGCCCAAGGAGCGATCGGAGCATCCCAGCGCTTCGACCCCGATCGAAGGCGCAGCCTTCACGGCGGAAGTTCTTGATGCGCTCACCGCCAACCCGGACCTGTGGAGCCAGACCGTATTCTTTCAGACGTTCGACGAAAATGACGGGCTGTTCGACCATGTGCCGCCGCCCGCGCCGCCTTCCTATAATCGCGACGGCACAATGGCGGGCAAGGCGACGCTCGATCTGGCGGGTGCCTATTTCGACGACCATGAGGATAAATATACGTCGCGCGATGACGATGTGAGCGGCACGACGCGCCCCTGGGGCCTTGGTCCGCGCGTGCCCATGTATGTCGTTTCGCCATGGAGCCGGGGTGGCTGGGTCAATAGCGAGATATTCGATCACACATCCGTCGGCCAGTTCCTGGAGAAGCGTTTCGGTATCACGATCCCCGGTATCAGCCCATGGCATCGCGCCGTCTGTGGTGACCTTACCAGTTGCTTCGATTTCAGCCAGAACGGCGATCGCAGTTTCCCCACGCTGCCCGATGTCAGCGCCGCCAGCGCGATCCTGGCCGACCATCTGACCCGTCCCAAGGCGCTGCCTCCACGCGCGCCGCAGGACATGTATCAGGAAGCGGGCATCCGCCGCTCGCGCGCTCTGCCTTACATCCTCCACGTCGATGCTGTGGCAACGAAGGATGCGCTGGTTCTGACATTTGCCAATGAAGGCAGGGCGGGTGCGGTTTTCCACGTCTATGACAAGCACAGGCTGGATCAGATCCCGCGCCGTTACACCGTGGAAGCGGGTAAATCGCTGAACGATCGATGGGCCGCTGACGCCGGCGGCCGCTTCGACCTCGTCGCGCTTGGCCCCAACGGCTTCGTGCGAGGCTTCACCGGCGATCTGGTGCAGGCCGCCGCAGCGCCCGTGCTCACCGCCCGCTATGATGCGGCGGGCAAGGCCATGCGCCTGCGCCTTGCATCGGCTGGATCGACACCTGTCAGCGTCACTCTGGGCAAGGATGCCTATGGTGTCCAGACCGATCGGGCTATCACGGTGGTGGGTGGCAGCAGCACGAACGAACGCTGGCCGGTGGCGAAGAGCGAAGACTGGTATGATCTGACCGTCGCCATGGCGGGCATGGACATCCGCCTTGCCGGACGGGTCGAGACCGGGCGCCACGGCATCAGCGACCCGCTCATGCGGGCCTGAAGCCGAGTAGGTAAGGAAAGAGGGCCGGACGAGAAATCGGCCAGCCCTCTTTTGCTGAGCGATATAGGGTCTGTGGAGATTTAGATTTGGTAGCAGGCAAGTGAGAATCCCGACTGCGAATCGCGTGTGTTGAGGCCGGAAGATTCACGTTTGAGAATCGAACCCATTTTGATTCCTGCATTGAATGGACGCGAATTGGAGAGGCCTTGAATTATTGTTTAATATCAATCGTATAGAATAAGAACTCGATCCCGACTCAGCCAAAATCTCTGTTCCGTCGCTGGTTTCCCGCTCTCGACTTATGCGCGCCGCTGCGGCTAAAGCAGCGGCATGATGAAGCTGTTTATCGGGAATAAAGCCTATTCGAGCTGGTCGCTGCGCGGCTGGCTGGCCTGCAAGCTGTCCGGCCTGCCCTTTGAAGAGGCGGTCGTCCCCCTCTATGACGAGGCGTGGGAAAAGCGGCGCGAGGGCGACGAGTTTGCGCCCTCTTCCGGCAAGGTGCCGATCCTGTGGGATGGCGACGACATTGTCGTGTGGGACAGCCTGGCCATCGTCGAATATCTCAACGAAAAGACCGGGAACGAGAAATTCTGGCCCGCCGATCCCGCCGCGCGCGCCATGGCCCGGTCGATGGCGGCGGAAATGCACTCCAGCTTCGCCGCGCTGCGCCGTGAGCATAGCATGAATATCCGCCAGATTTACGATGCTGTGCCACCATCCGAAGCGGTCAAGCAGGATCTGGCGCGGCTGATGCAGCTTTGGGCACAGGCCCGCGCCCGCCATGGTGGCGACGGTGATTTCCTTTTCGGCCCGTTCGGCGCGGCCGACGTGATGTTCGCGCCGGTCGTCACGCGGCTGATTACCTACCAGCTTCCCGTGGCCCGTTTTGCGCAATCCTATATGCAGGCCATCATCGCCCATCCCTGGATGCAGGAATGGATCGGCGGTGCGCAGGCCGAAGATTGGGTGATCGACCGGTTCGAGGTGCCACCGCAGGCAGTGTGAACATTATTCACATGATTTTGCGTCTGGATTCAACGAATCCTTGACTATTGACCGAACCGTCAATATCTTTCTTTTTGGCTTCGCTGGCCCGTCTACTGAAATCAGATCAGATGACGAGGGGATAGCGACAGCAGACTCCGGCTTCGGCTCAGAGTCAGCGAAGTCCGCTTTTTCATATACAAAATTGCCACGCTTTTTTGCGTCATCGATTTGCTTCTTGATCCAATCGAACCCGCTTCTTTCACCATGCGGTTCTTTCCCATAGACGGACAGCACAACATTCTGCGCCGGACTTTGATCCGCGACAATCGGAACGATGACGGGATTACCGTCACAATCACAAACGACCAGTGCGATTACGACTGTCCCGTCATCTCGCGTTGACGGAAAGATCGCCAAGGGATCTTTTAGAAGATCAGGTAAATTATACCAGTCAGCCAGGGACACTTCGGGGTGATCACGTCGCGCTTTGGCTATTTTGCCGGCGGACATGACCAGATCAGCGGGTTGAAGTCCCGCCGATCTCAGCAAGGCCGGCGTTGGGGATAGCTTGACGAACCGTATATGCTTCGCGTCACCGCGAAGAATGGCGTCGACATTGCGAATCCAGCTTTGTTTCGCTTTGTCGACGCCAGCCATTCAGATCAGCCGACGATTTCTTCCGGCTTGAAGAAGAAGGCGATTTCGGTCGCGGCATTTTCTTCGCTGTCCGAACCATGGACCGAATTGGCTTCGATCGATTCGGCCAGTTCCTTGCGGATCGTGCCAGCATCAGCGTTCGCGGGGTTGGTGGCGCCCATGATGTCGCGGTTGCGCTGAACGGCATTTTCGCCTTCCAGCACCTGGACGACGACCGGGCCGGAAATCATGAAAGCGACGAGGTCGGCGAAGAAGGGGCGTTCCTTGTGGACGCCGTAAAAGCCTTCGGCCTGTTCGCGGCTCATGCGGATGCGCTTGGACGCGACAACGCGCAGACCGGCTTCCTCCAGCATCTTGGTGACGGCGCCGGTCAGGTTGCGACGGGTCGCGTCGGGCTTGATGATCGAAAAAGTGCGCGTGACGGCCATGGCCCTCGATACTCCGAATGGTTGGAAATGCTGGGCGCGCCTTTAGACGGGGCAGGGGCAGGCCGCAAGAGCATTAACCGCCGCCTGTTATGGCCCCTGCACCCATTTGCGCCCGTCCTGCCGCCAGAAGCGCGGGGTAACCTCCTCCCGCTTGGACAGGGTGCGCCAGCTGGCACGCGCGCCGTCGATCGTGTCAGCGTCAAAAAAATAGAAGGCGCGATCGAAATCCAGCGCTTCGTCGCGCCACAGCCCGTCGGCCAGCGCGACATGGCGCGCGCCATTGGCGGCGGCGCAGCTTGTGGCCAACAGGATGGGCTGATGCCCCTCCCCCATCTCGCCCGCGCGGCCATGGGCCAGGAAGCTGTCGGGCGGGCCATTCCACAGCCCGGCGGAAATCCGCTCCAGCCGGTCCGGTTCGTCCGCCACCACCAGCAGGCGCGCGCCCAGCGACAGGATGCGCGCCGCGATGGCGGGCAGCACCTGATCGACGGGATCGCGGCTCAGCTGATAGAAATCGACCTGCATGGTCCTAAAATCCTAACCCCGTTCGCCCTGAGCCTGTCGAAGGGCTGTTCTTCTTTGCGCAGAAGGACAAGGCTTCGACAGGCTCAGCCCGAACGGGCGTGGGTGCATCTTACTGCTCGAACTTGTCCGCAACAAACTGGTCGAGCAGGCGCACGCCATAACCGGTTGCGCCCTTGTCGAAGGTCGCGCCGGGCTTGTCGGCCCAGACCATCCCGGCAATGTCGAGATGCGCCCATTTGACGCCATCGTCGATGAAGCGCTTGATAAACTGCGCGGCAGTGATCGACCCCGCGTAACGCCCGCCGATATTCTTCATGTCGGCGATCGGGCTGTCGATCAGCTTGTTGTAAGCATCGGACAGCGGGAAGCGCCACAAAGGCTCGCCGCTGGCCTTGCCCGCTGCGGTCAGATCGTCCGACAGGCCGTCATCGTTGGAGAAAAGCCCGGCATATTGATCGCCCAGCGATACCAGGATCGCGCCGGTCAGCGTCGCCAGATCCACCACCGTATCGGGCGCATAGGTTTTCTGCGCCCAGGTCAGCGCATCGCACAGCACCAGTCGCCCTTCGGCGTCGGTGTTGATCACCTCGATCGTCTGGCCGGACATGGACGTCACAATGTCGCCTGGGCGCTGGGCATTGCCGTCGGGCATATTTTCAACCAGGCCGCAAATGCCCACGACATGCGCCTTGGCCTTGCGCCCGGCCAGCGCCTTGATCGCGCCTGCGACAGCGCCCGCGCCGCCCATGTCCCACTTCATATCCTCCATGCCAGCGGCGGGCTTGATCGAGATGCCGCCCGTATCGAAGGTCACGCCCTTGCCGACGATCACGAGCGGCTTTTCAACCGCGCCATCGGTGCCATCCCATTCCAGCGCCAGCATTCGCGCGTCGCGCACCGACCCCTGCGCCACGCCGAGCAGCGCGCCCATGCCGAGCTTTTCCATCGCCGGGCGATCCAGCACGCTGATCTTGACGCCTAGCTCTGCGAGATGCTGGCAGCGCGCCACGAAGCTTTCGGGGTAAATGACGTTGGCCGGTTCCGATACCAGTTCGCGGGTCAGGGCGACGCCCGCCGCCACCGCCGCGTGCCGGTCCCACGCGGCACCGGCATCGGTCGATACGATCGTGACCGTCGTCAGCGTCGGCTTGGCCTTTTCCGGCTGGCGGGTACGGTAGGTGTCGATCCGCCAGCCGCGCAGCAACGCCCCCAGCGCCAGCCGCGCCGCGCCCTCGCCACTCACGCCGCCGACAAACTCCACCGCTGCATGGGTCGCGCCGCTGGTCAGCAGCCGTGCGGTCAATGCGCCACCGGCCCGCTCCAGGTCCGCGTCGCTGCCCGTGCCGGTTCCCAGCAGGACGATGCGCAGCACCTTGCCGCATTCATCCACGAAGCTCTCGAACGTCGCGCCCGCTTCCCCGGTAAAGCGGGCAGCGGCAGCGCCCGCCACCAGCGTCGCGGATGCAGCGACCGGCAGGCTGTCAGGCGCCCCCTTGGGCAGCGCCAGAACCAGAGTGTCGGCATCGGGACGGGTCGGGCTGATCGCGATATCCATCAAGGGACCTTTTCTTCAAGTCGGTGTCGGGGACGTAATCTTCGCCAAATAGTGCGGCTTGTCCCGTCTGGCAAAGGCGTTCGACCGATTTTGCCGGAAAAGAGCGCAGCGGAGCGATTGCGGCGCGCGCCAAGCGGTGCGATAGGCAGGCGCAGATACCGCCCCTTCATGAGGCCTGACCTTTTGGCTATCCCCCCCGCTCCCCTTTCTCCTATTTCCCAGTCCTTGCGTCCCGCCCTGCTGATCGGCTGCGCCCTGTCGTGCCTGGCGGTCATCACGCCGGCCATGGCGCAGCAGCTCAACGAACCGCAGGTGCCGATCAGCGCGCCCGACGCTCCCGTTCCGGCCAGCGACGACCAGATCGGCTTTGCCGCCGATGCGCTGCAATATGACGGCAACGCCGAAATCGTCACGGCCAGCGGCTCGGTTCAGTTGCTGCGCGATGGCAATCGCCTGCGCGCGGACAAGGTCGTGTGGAACCGCACCAGCGGCAAGGTGGAGGCGATCGGCAATGTCTCGGTCACCGATCCCGACGGCAATATCGCCTATGGCGACCGGTTCGATGTCACCGATACGCTGAAAGACGGCGTGGTCGACAATATGCTGCTGGTGCTTCAGTCTGGCGGCCGTCTGGCAGCGGCCACCGGCACGCGCACCAATGGCATCTATACGCTCAACCGGGCCGCCTATACCGGCTGCGCGGTCGAGGATAGCGATGGCTGCCCCAAGGAGCCGACCTGGCAGATCAATGCGGTCAAGGTCGTCTATGACCCGACGCGCGAACGGGTCACCTATACCAACGCCAATATCGAACTGTTCGGCCTGCCGCTGATCCCGCTGCCCGGCCTGTCCCATCCGGTCGGTGAAGGCGGCGGCAGCGGCCTGTTGGTGCCCAATTTGCGCTATGACCGAAACAACGGTTTTGAAGTGGCGCTGCCCTATTATTTCAAGCTGGCACCCAATCGCGACCTGACGGTCACGCCGCACGTCTATAGCAACAGCCTGCCCATGCTGGAGGCTGGCTTTCGCCATCTTTATGATCGCGGTGCCTATCAGATCACCGGCTATGCCACCTATGGCAGCCGCGTCGCCACCGGCGACAGCAGCGCCGGGACGACGCCTGCCGCATCCGAAAAGGATATGCGTTTCTATCTGGACGCCAGCGGCGGATTGCAGCTGACCCCGGAATGGAGCGTCGATGGATCGATTCGCTTCGCCAGCGACCGCACCTTCCTGCGCCGCTACGACATCAGCCGCGATGACCGGCTGCGGTCCACGCTGGGCGCGCAGCGAATCGGCCAGAACAGCTATTTCTCGCTGCGCGGCTGGGCGGTGCAGACGTTGCGCGCAGGCGATTCTCAGGGTCAGACGCCGATCGCGCTGCCGGTCATCGACTATCGGCTGCGACTGAAAGACCCGCTGCTGGGCGGTGTGCTGCAATTGCAGGCCAATACGCTGGCGATCACCCGCACGCATGGCCAGGACACGCAACGCGCCTTTACGGCTGCCGAATGGAATCTGCGCACCCTGACCGGCATGGGACAGGAAGTCACCTTCACCGGCTACCTGCGCGGCGACGTCTATCACAGCAGTGACAACGGACTGACAACGACCGCCAGCTATGCCGGCGATCCGGGCTGGCAGGCGCGCGGCATCGCCGCCGCCGCGGTGGACATGCTCTGGCCCTTCATCGGCGAAGCCTTCGGCGGCGTGCAGCGGATCGCCCCGCGCATCCAGATCGTCGCGGCGCCAAAGCTCTCTAACCTGTCGCTGCCCAATGAGGATGCCCGCGCCGTCGATCTGGAGGACAGCAACCTCTTCGCTCTCAACCGTTTCGCAGGCTATGACCGGTTCGAGGATTCGACGCGGATCACCTATGGGCTGGAATATAGCCTGTCCCTGCCCGACTTCTCGCTCCAGAGCATTGTGGGACAAAGCTATCGCCTCGACAGCCGCACCAGCATATTGCCCGACGGCACCGGCCTGTCGGATCGCACGTCCGACATCGTCGGTCGCACCACTGTGCGTTACAAGGATTTCATCAGCTTCACCCACCGTTTCCGGCTGGACAAGGACAATCTCTCTGTCCGCCGCAATGAGTTGGACGCGACCGTGGGCAGCAAGAATACTTATGCCATGGTCGGCTATCTGCGGCTCAATCGCGATGCACTGGCGGCGCTGGAGGATTTGCAGGACCGGGAGGAATTGCGGCTGGGCGGGCGCATCCAGTTCGCCCGCTTCTGGTCTGTGTTCGGCTCCACCGTACTTGATCTGACCGATGGCAAGGAAGATCCGCTCAGCATTGCCGACGGTTACGAACCGGTCCGCCATCGTCTGGGCATCGCCTATGAGGATGATTGCCTGACGCTTGGGCTGACCTGGCGGCGCGATTATCAGGCCAATGGCGACGCGCGAAAGGGCAATGCTTTCCAGCTTCGGCTAGCTTTCCGCAATATTGGCATATAAGGATCACCGTTCCCGCTACCCTGTCAGGGCTGGTTCAGGCGGACTGGCGCATTCGTGCCGGACCGTATTGGAGATATTTGCCGACGATGCTGCCTGTCGTTTCCACGCCCACCCGCATGTTTCCGGCCGTTCGTTCGGCCCTGCGTACCCTGTTCCTGTCCTCCGCGCTGATCGGCGTCGGGGTGCAGGGCGTTACCGCGCAAACGGTTGACGATGGCGGCAATGTTGCCAGCCAGCAGCTCAACCTGCCCCAGGACGTCACCGTTTTTGGCAAGAGCGACCCCAATGTCCGCAAGGCAACCGCGATCGTCAACGGCCGTATCATCACCGGCACCGACATCGACCAGCGCCTCGCACTGATCATCACTGCCAATGGCGGCAAGGTGGAAGCGGAGGAAAAGGAGCGTCTGCGGGTGCAGGTGCTGCGCAACCTGATCGACGAAACGCTCCAGATCCAGGAAGCCGCCGCCAACGACATCAAGGTCGACCCGGCCGAAATCCAGCAAAGCTATGAACGGGTCGCGGCCAATTTCCGCCAGTCGCCGGAGCAATTCGACGCCTATCTGCGCAGCCAGGGCAGTTCGGCGGCCAGCATCAAGCGCCAGATCGAGGGCGAGCTGGCCTGGAGCCGCCTGCAACGGCGCAATATCCAGCCGTTCGTCAACGTGTCCGAGGATGAGGTGAAGTCGGTGGTCGACCGGCTGAACGCGGCCAAGGGCAGCGACGAATTCCGCATCGGCGAAATCTATCTGTCGGCGACTCCGGAAAATCGCGAACAGATAATCGCCAATGCACGCAACATCATTCAGCAGATCCAGCAGGGTGGCAGCTTTGCCGCCTATGCCCGGCAGTTTTCCGAAGCATCGACGGCAGCGGTCGGGGGTGATCTGGGCTGGGTCCGCCCGGCCCAACTGCCTTCAGAACTGGCCAACGCCGCCACCGACATGCAGGTCGGCCAGATTGCCGGGCCGATCGAGGTCGCAGGCGGTGTTTCGCTGATCTACGTCATGGACAAGCGTAAGGTGCTGACCGCCGATCCGCGCGATTCGCTGCTCAGCCTGAAACAGCTGTCGGTCCTTTTCCCGCAAGGCACGACCAAGGAACAGGCGAGCGCCAAGGCCGCCAGCTTCGCTGCCGCGATCAAGGAGATCAAGGGCTGCGGTCAGGCCAACGAAGTTGGTGCAAGGATCGGCGCGGACGTGGTCGATAATGACAATGTGAAGCTGCGCGATTTACCGCCCCAGTTGCAGGAAATCCTGCTCAACCTTCAGGTCGGCGAAGCCACGCCGCCCTTCGGTTCGATCACCGACGGCGTCCGTGTGCTGATCGTCTGTGGCCGGGATGATCCTGCATCGGCCAATGCGCCCAATCCCGAACAGATTATGGCGCAGTTGGAAGAAGAACGGGTCAACAAGCGTGCGCGCATCTATCTGCGCGATCTGCGTCGTGATGCGATCATCGAATATAACTGAGCCCTCGCCTCTCGCGCCATTTGCGGTTTCGCTCGGCGATCCGGCCGGGATCGGGCCGGAAATCGTCGCCAAAAGCTGGGTGATGCGCGACGCGCGCGGCCTGCCGCCCTTCTTTGCGGTCGGCGACGTCGCGGCATTGCGCGCGGTCTGGCTGGGACCGATCGCGATGATCAGCGCGCCGGAGGAAGCCGCTGCCGCCTTCGGATCGGCATTGCCCTGCCTTCAGGTCGGACAGGCGGGCGAGATCGTTCCCGGCGCACCCAGCGTCGAAGGTGCGCGCACCGCGTTTGAATCGCTCGAAGCCTCGGTCGGCCTTGCCCGGTCCGGGTCGGCGGCGGGCATCGTCACCGCCCCGGTGGGCAAGGAACAGCTTTACGGCGTGGGCTTCACCCATCCGGGCCAGACCGAATTCGTCGCCGAACGCTGTGGCGTATCGCCGCACAATGCAGTGATGATGCTGGCCGGACCATCGCTCAAGGTCGTGCCGGTCACGATCCACATTCCGCTGAGCGAAGTGCCTATGGCGCTGACCATCGACCTGATCCGCGCCCGCGCGATCACCACGGTCAAGGGATTGCAAAGGAATTTCGGCATTCCCCGCCCCCGCCTCGCCGTTGCAGGGCTGAACCCCCATGCGGGGGAAGGTGGCGCACTGGGTCGCGAGGAAATCGACATCATCCGCCCGGCGGTCGAATCCCTGCGGGAAGAGGGCTATGACATTGTAGGGCCGCTGGCCGCGGACGGCATGTTCCACGCCCGCGCCCGCGAAGCCTATGATGCAGCTTTGTGCATGTATCATGATCAGGCGCTGATCCCGATCAAGACGCTGAATTTCGACGATGGCGTCAATATCACGCTGGGCCTGCCGATCATTCGCACCTCCCCCGATCATGGCACCGCCTTTGGCATCGCTGGCACCGACAGCGCCAATCCCGGCGCGATGATCGCCGCGCTGCGCATGGCCGCCGACGCCGCCCGCGCGCGTGCCGCCTATGTCGGTTGAGGGCAAGGTGAAGCTCCCGCCGCTGCGGGAGGTGATCGCCACGCACGGGCTGCAGGCCAGCAAGGCGCTGGGGCAGAATTTCCTGCTCGACGAACAATTGCTCGACCGGATCGCCGCTGTTCCCGGCACGATCGACGGCCAGCCCGCGTTCGAGGTTGGTCCCGGTCCCGGCGGCCTGACCCGCGCTATTCTGCGGGCCGGAGCAAAGCTCGTCGCTGTCGAACGCGACCGGCGTTGCCTACCGGCTCTTGCTGAACTGGACGCCGCCTTTCCGGGTCAATTGCGCATCCTGTCGGGCGACGCGATGGAAATCGACGCCCGCGCCGAAGCGGGCGACGGCGCGCACATCATCGCCAACCTGCCCTATAATGTCGGCACGGCGCTGCTGATCGGCTGGCTGTCGGCCCCATGGGAGCCGCTGCCCTGGTGGTCCACCCTGACGCTGATGTTCCAGATGGAGGTCGCCGAACGCATCGTCGCCCAACCCGGCACCGACCATTATGGCCGCCTGGCGATCCTGTCCCAATGGCGCAGCGACGCCCGCATCGCGATGAAGGTCCACCGCAGCGCCTTCACCCCGCCGCCCAAGGTCATGTCCGCCGTCGTCCACCTGACGCCCAGGCCCGCGCCCGACGGCGTGCAGCTCAAACATCTCGAACGCCTGACCGCCGCCGCCTTCGGCCAGCGCCGCAAGATGCTGCGCCAGAGTTTGAAGGGACTGCCCGGCGCGCTTGATGCACTGGCGGAGATCGGCATTGATCCGCAAAGGCGCGCCGAGACGGTCAGCGTCGAAGAATTTGTCGCGGTCGCGCGGGTGCTGGGGCGGTAGGCTCACACTGCGCCTTAGAATCGCTGCCTTCTCTTTGATCCGTTCGTTTCGAGC
>NZ_CAVK010000071.1 GCF_000382885.1 Sphingobium indicum BiD32 | reverse complement strand
CGTCTGGCCTGCGGCCATCCACCTCCCCTTACAGGGGAGGATTTATGAAACCCAGTCCGCTCACAGCGCATTGGCCTCCCGCAAAGGGTTGCAGCGGGCAACGCAATGCGTAGGGTGGCGTGCATGATCTTCCGCCTGTTCGGCCGACTGGCCCCCCTCGCCCTCATCATCACCCTGCCGCTGCCCGGCCATGCGCGCGAACCGGTATCGACCAACGCCACCGTCTCCGCCGCCGATCCGCGCGCGGCCGCCGCGGGGCAAGAGATATTGCGCAAGGGCGGCAGCGCCACGGACGCGGCGATCGCGATGATGCTGACGCTGAACGTGGTCGAACCGCATAATAGCGGCATTGGCGGCGGCGGCTTCCTGATGCACCATGACGGGCAGAGCGGGGTGCTGGAATCGATCGACGGCCGCGAAGCTGCGCCCGCCGCCGCCCGGCCCGATCGCTTCATGGGGCCAGATGGCCAGCCGCTATCGTTCCGCAACGCCTGGCCGGGTGGCTATTCGGTCGGTGTGCCGGGCAATCTGCGCCTGGCGTGGGACGCGCATAAAAAATGGGGCAAGCTGCCCTGGGCCGACCTGTTCCAGCCCGCCATCCGCGCGGCAGAAGAGGGGTTTGAGGTGCGCCAGCGGCTCGATACGGCGATGAAGGCGGTGGCAGGCGTCTGGGCCGACTTCCCCGAAATTCAAAAATATTTCTGGATCGACGGCAAGCCCGCCCCCATGGGCACGATGCTGAAAAACCCGCCACTCGCCGCCCTGTTCAAGCGGATCGCGGCAGAAGGCCCGGACGCCTTCTATACCGGGGAAAATGCCCGGCTGATGGCGCAGGCGGTCACCAATGCGCCTAAAAATCCGGTGCCGATGACGGAGGCGGACATTGCCGCCTATCAGACCAAACCGCGCAAGCCGGTCTGCGGAAAATATCGCGTCTATACCGTGTGCGGCATGGGTCCGGCATCGGCGGGCGGCGTCACCGTGCTCCAGATATTGGGCATGGTCGAACGCTTCCCGCTCGGCGCATGGGGCAAGGATGACCCGCGATCCTGGCATGTCATCGGCGAAGCGATGCAACTGGCCTATGCCGACCGAGCCACCTGGATCGGCGATCCCGATTTCGTCGCCGTGCCGGTGAGCGGCCTGATCGACCCCGCCTATCTCAAGCAGCGCTCCGCCAGCATCCGCCTCAACAAGGCGCTGAACGACTATCAGCCCGGCACCCCGCCCGGCGCGAAGCCCCGCACCGCGTCGCTGCCCCAGCCCGAAAGCGGCACCAGCCATTTCGTCGCGATCGACCGCGACGGCGACATTGCCGCCTGGACATCGACGATCGAAAGCTTCTTCGGCAGCCAGTTGATCGCCAACGGCGTGATCCTCAACAATGAACTGACCGATTTCAGCTTCACCCCCGAAAAGAACGGCGCGCCGGTCGCCAATGCGGTGGGACCGGGCAAGCGGCCCCTCTCCTCCATGTCGCCCACCATCGTCTATGATGCCAAGGGGATGCCGATCTTCACCGTCGGCGCGGCGGGCGGCAAGACCATCATCATGCAGGTGGCCAAGGCGCTGATCGCCCATTTCGACTGGGGCCTGTCGGCGCAGGATTCGATCGCGATGGGCCTCATCTTCTTCAACGGCGACGGGCTGGTGCTGGAACAGGGCACCGGGCTGGAGGCGATGCAGGCACCGCTCGAAAAGCTGGGCCACCGCGTCACCGTCTCGCGTCTCGGCCTCAAGGCCAATGCCGCCGAACGCGCCGCCGACGGTCACTGGATCGGTGCCGCCGACCCGCGCAGCCCCGGCGTATCGTTTCAGGAATGAAACCCGTCATGCCGGACTTGATCCGGCATCCACGTTCGTCAGGATGAGGATGGTTTCAAATCCAGCCCCGCGACATTGAACGCGAACGGCGCGGTCTGTTCCTTCGGCCCGGTGACCAGATTGACCGATACCGTCTGCGCCTTGGCAATCGCCTCATAGGCATTTTGCGACGGCATGATCTCGATCCCGTCCTTCGCGTCCGTCATCCGCCCCTTCCAGCGCAGCGGCCGGCCGCCATCGGCAATCGCGGTCACCGCGCAATCGGACAAGTCGCACTGGAACGGCGCGCCGACCAGCTTCACGGTCACACTTTTCTCGCCATTGTCCATTGGCTGGACCAGCAGGACCGCAAACGTATCGGCCGCCGTCATCGTCGGCACGGCATTGGCGCTGCCGATATAGGCGAGTTTGGGCTTGCCGCCCGACCCGGCCTCATATTTCCACGTCTGGCCGATCGTGTCCCGCTGGGTCGGCCCCTTGTCGCCGGACGAGCAGGCCGCGAGCAGCCCGACTGCGGCGATGGCGATGAGATGGCGCATGATTGAATCTCCTTGTCAGGAAACTCAACGCCGCAACCTGATCCGGGTTTCCCTATGCCCCGTAACGTGCCGCCGTATCGCGGATCAGGGCGATCATGTTTGGGATGCCCTGGGTGCGGTTGGAACTCAGCTGATTCTTGAGGTCGAACGGGGCCAGCGCCCCCTCTATGTCCGCCGATCCGATCGCGGCCGGGCTTTTGTCCTGCACGGTGAGCAGCACCAGCGCGATGATCCCCTTGGTGATCGCGGCATTGCTGTCGGCCAGAAAGTGCAGCCGTCCGTCCTCCAGCACCGTCGGATAAACCCACACCGCCGCCGAACAGCCACGCACCAGCGTCGCATCGCTCTTGAGCGCATCGGGCATGGGTTCCAATGCCCGGCCCAGGTCGATCAGCAGGCGATAGCGATCGTCCGCGTCGAGAAATTCATATTCTTCGTGAATGTCGGCAAGGGCGCGCTGATCGGTCATGGCCGCCCATATAGGGGGATTTGATCGCTTCGGAACCCCTCAATCCGTTCGCCCTGAGCCTGTCGAAGGGCCGTCCTTCTGCTGAAGTAGGGCTGGGCTTCGACAATCCCGGATCAAGTCCAGCACCGAACGGGAAAAGTATAGTTTTACAGATCCACGCCTGCGGCGATCGCTTCCAGCTTGCGGATACGTTCTTTGAGGTCCGCAACCTCGATCCGCGCGGCGGCCGATGGCGGCGCGCTCTCTTCGCTGCGACGGCCCAGTTCCGCGCGCTTCAGCTCCAGCCAGCCGGTCCAGCCGCGCAACGCTGCGACCGTCACGATGGAGAGGCCAGCCAGACCGGCCAGCGCGATGGTCAGATAGAGAGTGGGGTCCTGCATGATAGTCTCCCTGCCCAATGGGCCGCGCTCAATCGCGGTCCCGCAATTTCTCGAATTCGCGCTCCAGCGCGCTGCTGCCATCTGTGGCGAGGCGCTCCAGCACGGCGACGCGGTCTTTCAGCGCCTTCAATTCGGCGCGCAGCCGATCGGCTTCCGGGTCTGGACCGCGGGCGACAAATTCTTCGCCCTTGTCGCGGCGCACGACGCCATATTTGGCGCGGACGATGCTGGCGATGGCGGTGATCGCGACGATGGCGACAACCATTTCAAACGGTCCCATGATATTCCTCCCTTTGCTGCGCGCTCAGTTGGCCGGGCCGCGCAGCCGTTCGATTTCGCGATTGAGCTGGTGGCTTTCGTCGGTGACGATCCGCTCGACCACGGCGAGGCGATCCTTCATCGACCCGACCTCGGCCCGCAGCTGGGCATTTTCCTGGCTCAGCAGCTTGATCCGCTCGACCATTTCCTCATTCTTCTGCGGATAGACCGCCTGGCCCCATGCGCCGTCCAGCGGATAGCCATTCTTGACCCGCAGCCAGGTCGTGAACACCCAGCCGATGATCGCCAGCGACCCGACGGCAAAGATGACCGGCGCGAAATCTGCGAATGGAAACATGTCTCTTCTCCCTTGCCCGTTGCGCCTTAGCGCAGCGCCTCGATTTCACGCGCAGTGCGGGTGGCAGGATCGGTAGCGATCCTCTCCAGCACGGCGATGCGTTCTTCCAGGCGGCTGATGCGGCCCACCAGCTTTTCGTTTTCACCCGACAGCAGGTCGATTTTTCGACCAGCGTCGCCATCCGTTCGATCAACGGTGCCGGTCCATTCATTTTCCACCGGATAACCGTGACGGGCACGGACCCAGGTGGTGAACATCCAGCCCAAAGTCGACATGGCGATGATCGCCAGGACGAAAGTAGGTCCACCGAAATTCATGGATTTAACTCCCTGTTATTCTGCCCCGGACCTGCTCAGCGCAGGCTGTCGATTTCGTCTGCCAGGCGCGTGTTGCGGCTGGTATAATAGATTTCGATGTCAGCCAGGCGGCGGTCGATGTCGCGGAATTTGGACCGGACGTCGCGGGTGGAGCGGGTCGGGTTGGTCCGCACACCCTGCCAGAATTTCTCGTCGTCCCGGTCCGAATAGAGCCCCTTGGGCTTGTCATCGGCAAAATAGACGGCAGCGAAATAGGCGATCAGCGTCCAGGGGAATGCCCCCATCAGCGTGATCAGCACCGCGCCGACGCGGACCCAGACGACGTCGATCCCGCTATAGTCGGCGATGCCTGCGCACACGCCCGACCATTTGCCATTGGCCTTGTTGAGGTAGAATTTGGTGCGGCGGGCAGTCATCTCAGTTCCTCCGGTCAAAGCTGTAATCGTCATCGCTCAGGTCGGCATCGGGTGCCGGGCGGCGCGGACGGAAATCGGGGTTGTCGGCGGCGACGATCCGTTCGACCGTCACCAGCCTTTCTTCCAGACGACGGGCGAGAAGATGGAGTTCATCCAGCAGCTTCTCATCCTCGTCGGTGATCTTGGGCGCCTGCTTCCATTTGGTGACATAGTGGAAGATCAGCCAGGGCATGCCGATGAACAACATGCCGCAGATCATGATGGGCAGAAATATGTCCTCCATGATATCAGGCTCCCTTATTCATGCTGGCCTTGAGCGCCGCCAGATCCGCATCCACCTTGTCGGCGGACTTCAGCTCGGCAATCTCTTCCTCCAGCGTCTTGGGCGTGCCGCCCAGCGCCATGGCGTCAGCGCGACCTTCGGCCATATCGACCCGGCTTTCGAGCATGTCGAAGCGCGCAAACGCCTCGTTCACCTTCTCACCGGCATAGGCTTCGCGCACCCGCAGGCGGTTTTCCGCGCTCTGCATCCGGGTGACCAGGCTGTTCTGGCGGGCACGGGCCTCGCGCAGCTTGCCCTGCAGCTTGGAGATATCCTCTTCGGCGGCTTTCAGCGCCTCGTCGAGCGTCTCGATCTCGTGGCTCAGATGCTCGGCCATGTCGGTCGCCTTCTGGCGCTCGACCAGCGCCGCCTTGGCCAGATCCTCGCGGTCCTTGGACAAAGCCAGCTGCGCCTTCTCGGTCCAGCTGTCCTGCAGGGCGGTCAGCTTGGCGATGTGGCGGCGCATTTCCTTCTGGTCGGCGATGGTGCGGGCGGCGGACGCGCGCACCTCGACCAAAGTTTCCTCCATTTCGAGGATGATCATGCGGATCATCTTCGCCGGGTCTTCCGCCTTGTCGAGCAAGTCGGTGACATTGGCGGCGATGATGTCGCGGGTGCGGGAGAAAATACCCATCTGAACTTCACTCCTGATTATATTCTTGGGGGGCGGCGACCTTATGCCAGATAGCGCAGGGCCATGGGGGTCGTCTGACTGGCGAGCATCGGGGCTTCGCTGGCGCGGGCCGGGCCGACCGCTGACAGGATCAGGGTCGATCCGAACAGCAGGGCAGCAATGGCGACCGACATCAGTTGGCCGATTTCGCGAACGCTGTTGTTGTTCTTTTCCATAACGTAACTCCCTGAACCTTGGCCTTCGTGACGTTCCGCTGTTTATGTGCGGATTGCCTGTAGCTTTGCAGGGGCCGTGCCAATTTTGAAAAAGCGCAGATTTGCGCCATTTTTCTGGATCTTTCCAAGCCCATGCCAGAATAACTCTTGCCGAAAGGTGGGAAATTTCACCATAAGTTGGGGCATGGACAAAAATACCCAATTTGTCGGGCAATCCTTCGCCTTTCTCGACGCGGTTGAGCTGGCCGGACGCGCGGCCGAACTCAACCGCCCGGTGCTGGTGATCGGGGAGCGCGGGACCGGCAAGGAACTGATCGCCGCGCGGCTCCATCACCTCTCCCCGCGCTGGGGGGAACCGCTGATCATCATGAACTGCGCGGCCCTGCCCGAAACCCTCATAGAGGCGGAACTGTTCGGCCATGAACAGGGCGCCTTCACCGGCGCCAACCGCGCCCGGCCCGGCCGTTTCGAGGAGGCCGACGGCGGCACCCTATTCCTGGACGAATTGGGCACGCTGTCGATGGCAGCGCAGGAGCGGCTGCTGCGCGTAGTCGAATATGGCGAAGTCACCCGGATCGGCGCGTCGAAGCCGCTCAAGGTGGACGTGCGGATCGTCGCGGCGACCAATGACGACCTGCCCGCCGCCGCCGAAGCTGGGCGCTTCCGCCCCGATTTGCTCGATCGCCTGAGTTTCGAGGTGATCACCCTGCCCCCGCTGCGCGCGCGGGAGGGCGATGTTTCGGTGCTGGCGGACCATTTCGGGCGGCGCATGGCGGCCGAACTCAACTGGCCGCAATGGCCCGGTTTTTCCGCCGTCTGCGCCGCGCAGCTGGAAGCGCATGGCTGGCCCGGCAATGTCCGCGAATTGCGCAATGTGGTGGAGCGCGCCGTCTATCGCTGGGACGAGCCGGGCAAGCCGATCGACCGCCTGACCTTCGACCCCTTCGCGTCGCCCTGGAAACCCAGGCCGATGATGCCGGCCGCCGCCGCGCCATGCGATGGCCCGCCCACCCCGGCGCCCACGCCCACGCCAGCCATCGAAACGATCAGCGACCTCAAGGCCGCCGTGGATGCCCACGAATCCGCCATCATCCGCGCCGCGCTCGATCGCCACCGCTACAACCAGCGCGCCACCGCCAAGGGGCTGGGCCTCACCTATGACCAGCTACGCCATTGCATGAAGAAACATGGGCTGAGCGCGGGGTAGTGCGCATAATGAACGCGAAATTTCGTGCTACACTAATTCTTGCGTCCTTAATTTTTTGTGCTACAATAAATTCTGCCTGACCAGCACGCAAACTTGGTCCTTGAGGGAAAGGGAAAGATGATGATCAAGCGCACACATGATCCGGCTTACGGTGGGGGTTCCAAACATGAAAATCGAGTACGATCCGGCCAAGCGTCAGCGCACATTTGAGGAACGAGGACTGGATTTTGAATCGATTGTCGCGGTGTTCGATCAGTTTCACCTGATCCGAACCGACGATCGGAAGGATTATGGCGAGGTCCGTCACATCATGCTCGGCCTGTTGAATGACAAGCCTGTTATATGTGTCTGGACCCAAAGAGATGACGCCATCCGCGTTATCTCCATGAGGATAGCAGATGACGAAGAACGCGAAATCTACTGGCGAGAGCTGGATCGATCCCGATGATGCGCCCAAGCTGGATCAAGCCTGGGCCGATGGCGCAGATGCCTATGTCGGCAAGACGCTGGTGCGTCGGGGACGGCCCAGGCTGGAGCAGACCAAACAGCATGTATCGCTGCGGCTGGACCCGGACGTGATCGCCAGCTTCAAGGCGGGCGGGCCGGGATGGCAGGCTCGGATCAATGAAGCCCTGCGCAAGGCAGCGCGCCTGTAGCGCCGCCTTGCGCAGGCTCCCTCACCGCGTCGGCACAGGCTCCGCGCCCGAATAGTCGTAGAAGCCCCGCCCGGTCTTGCGGCCGTACCAGCCCGCTTCGACATATTTGACCAGCAGCGGCGCGGGGCGGTACTTCGGGTCGCCCGTAGTGCTGAGAAACACGTTGAGGATTTCCAGCGCCGTATCCAGCCCCACGAAATCCAGCAGCGTCAGCGGACCCATCGGGTGATTGAGGCCCAGCTTGCAGCCCATGTCGATATCGACCACGCTGCCTACGCCCTCGCCCAGCACGAACACCGCCTCGTTCAGCATCGGCATCAGGATGCGGTTGACGACAAAGCCGGGCGCATCGAACGCCTGCACCACCGTCTTGCCGATCCGACCCGCAAAGCCCTCGACCGCAGCGACCGTCTCAGGCGTGGTGGCCAGGCCGCGAATAACCTCGACCAGCACCATTACCGGCACGGGGTTGAAGAAATGGACGCCGACAAAGCGGCCCGCATCGGGCGCTGCCTGCGCCAGACGGGTAATGGGAATGGACGATGTGTTGGTGGCCAGAATCGCGTCGGGCGCCAGCAGCGAGCCGACATTGGCGAAGATCGCGCGCTTGACCTCCTCCCGCTCGGTCGCCGCCTCTATCACCAGCTGCGCACCCGCCAGCGGCGCGATCTCACCGACCGGCGTGATCCGCGCAATCGCCTCGTCGGCGTCGATCTGGGCGATCTTGCCCTTCTCCACGCCCCGCGCCAGCAGCCGGATGATGCCGTCGCGGCCCTTTTGCGCGCGCGGCAGATCGACGTCCGACAGGATGACGTCATAGCCCGCCTGCGCGGCGACCTGGGCAATGCCCGCGCCCATCTGCCCCGCGCCGATCACGCCCACTGTCTGAATATCCGTCATCCTGGCCTTCTCCCACATGCTGACTCGTTTCCCGCTTCCTAGCGATCACGCCGTCCGGCGACCAGAGGGGCGTCATGCGAAAAAGCACAGGCGACAAAATGCGCCTCCTGCGCGAGAAACCGACGTTTCCGCCTTTGCCTGAACGGTGCGCCATGGTTAAAAGCCGCTCATGTCCGTTTCAGACCAGATGCCCATGCCGGCGACCGGACGCTTTGTCGCTGCCGTGCATCATTTCCCGCTGCGCATCTATTTTGAGGATACCGACCTGTCGGGGCTGGTCTATCACGCCAATTATCTGCGCTATATGGAGCGCGCCCGGTCCGACATGCTGCGTGCTGCGGGCATCGACCAGCGCGCCGCGCATGACAGCGGCGCCGGCGTCTATGCCGTCACTGACCTCCAGATCCGCTACCGCCGCCCCGCCCGCCTGGACGATGACCTGATGGTCGTCAGCCGCGTGGTGCATGTCGGCGCGGCAAGCTGCGCCATTCATCAATCAGTCATGCGCGCCGACGAACAGTTGACCGACGCTACCATATCGGTCGCCTGGCTGACGCCGCAGGGTCGCCCGCAACGGCAACCCAAAGCCTGGACCGACATTTTCAGCCGCCTTTGCCAAGGGGAAGATTTCCACCCATGACCCTCAACCTGCCAGACGTCGCCGCGGTGGCCGACGCCGCGACCATTTCCCCGCTTGCCCTGTTTCTTCAGGCCGACATCGTCGTGAAGGGCGTGATGATCGGGCTGCTGCTCGCCAGCATCTGGACCTGGGCGATCATCATCGGCTTTTCCGTCACCCTGCGCCGCGCCAGCAAGCACAGCAAAAGCTTCGAGCAGGATTTCTGGAAGGCCGAGGATATCGACCGTTTCTACGAAGCGCGCGGCAAGGCGGATCAGCCTGCTGCCAAGGTGATGGCCGCTGGCGTCACCGAATGGCGCCGATCCACCGCCCAGAAGGTGATCGACCGCGACGGCACGCGCGACCGGCTGGCCACGTCCATGTCCAGCACGATCGCGGCGGAAATCGACCGTCTGTCCGACCGGCTCAACATATTGGCCACGGTCGGGTCGGTCGCGCCCTTCGTCGGCCTGTTCGGCACGGTCTGGGGCATCATGCGCGCCTTCACCGCGATCGCGGCGGAACAGAATAGCTCGCTCGCCGTCGTCGCGCCCGGCATTGCCGAAGCGCTGTTCGCGACCGCGATCGGCCTGTTTGCCGCCATTCCGGCGGTCATCGCCTATAACCGCTTCAGCCACGGCATCAACCGCATGGAATCGCGCCTGACCCGCTTTGCCGACGGCTTTTACGCGACCCTCAGCCGGGAACTGGAGGCGCAGCGATGATGCGCTCCCCCCCAACGCAGGGGAGCGCCCGCTAATGGCCATGTCCGGTCCTCCTTCCAGCCGTCGTGGCCGTGGCCGTGCGCCGATGGCCGACATCAACGTCACGCCTTTGGTCGACGTCATGCTGGTGCTGCTGATCATCTTCATGGTCACAGCGCCCCTGCTGGTGACCGGCGTGCCCGTCAACCTGCCCGAAACCCGCGCCAAGGGGCTGGATCAGGACGCCAAGCCGACCGTGGTATCGATCGACCGCGACGGCGCCACCTATGTCGATGAAGATGCGGTGGCCGACGCCGACCTGCCCGGTCGCCTGGCGGAGATCGTTGCCGCCAATGCGGGCAAGGCCGATGCCCCGCAAATCTTCCTGCGCGCCGACAAGGGGCTGGACTATGGCCGGGTGATGCGGGTGATGGCCGAACTCAACCGCGCGGGCCTGAACAAGGTCTCGCTGGTCTCCTCGCCCGACGATACGGCGGAATAGGCAGACTATGGAGCGCGCGGAGAAAATCGGCCTTGGCGTCGCGACAGCGGGGCATGTCCTGCTGTTCGGGCTGCTGTCGGCTGGCTTTTTGGCTACCCCCAACCCGTTGAAGCTCAAGACCCCACCGATGGAAGTGTCCATGGTGGATGAGGTCGCGCTGCAATCGACAGCACCGAAACTCTCGGCAGAACCACCCCCGCCCAGCGTCGCGCCCGAACAGGGACCGACGCAGGACGCTGCCCCCGCGCCGAAGCCGGAACCCGCGCCCGAACCGGTGCCGGTCCCGCCCAAGCCGCAGCCCAAGCCGACGCCGCCCAAGCCGGTCGCAAAGCCCGCGCCGGCAAAGCCCAAGCCTGCGCCGCCAAAAAAGGAAGTGGCCAAGGTCGCGCCAAAGCCCAAGCCCGCCCCGGAAAAACCCGCGCCCAAGGCCAAGCCTGCGCCCGACAAGCCCAAGGCCGCTGCCACGCCGTCCAAACCGGCGGCCAAGGCATCGGCCAAGCCCGCGACCAAGGCGCCCGCCCGCGCATCGGGTCAGGGCAAGGCGGACAAGCCCAAAGGCTCGCTGCTCGGCAATGACTTCCTGAAAGGAATCGACACCAGCGCTGACGCCCCGCGCAAGCCGCCTGCGCCAGCGCCCGCCGCCGCCATGGGTCCGGCGCAGAAATCGGCGCTCGACGCCGAACTGCGCCGCCAGTTGAAGCCCCATTGGCGTCCGCCTTCGGGCGCGGATGCGGACCGGCTCGTCACCCTGCTCGAAGTACGGCTCGACAAGAGCGGCGCGGTGATCGGCACGCCGGAGGTGATCGACCAGTTGGGCGTCACCGCCAGCAACCGTCCACAGGCCAAACTCCATGCCGAACGGGCGATCCAGGCGGTCAAGCTTGCCTCCCCCTTCCGCAACATGCCGCCCGAATTTTACGACCAATGGAAATGGCTCCGGCCACTCCGCTTTGACGCGAGGCTGAACCGATGAAACCCTCTCTTTTGCGCCGCTTGAGCATGGCGACCGCCGCGCTGCTTGCCTTTACCGCCCTGCCTGCGCTGGCCCAGTTGTCGGTCGATGTGACCGGCGAGATTGACAGCAATGTCAAGGTCGCCGTCCCCCCCATGCCCGCACAGCAGGACGTCGCCACCCCGGCGGGGTCCGCCACCGAACTGGGGCGCAAGATCGCCGAAGTCATCGCCACCGACCTCAAAGGCTCCGGCCTGTTCGACCCGTCCGGTCCCGCTGGCCTGCCGCAAATCCCCTTCGCCGAAGTCACCTTTCCGCAATTCGACAAATGGGGTGCCTATCAGGCACTGGTGCAGGGCTTCGTCCGCACCACCGGGGGAGAGGCCGACATCACCGTCGGTTGCTATCTCTATGACGTGGCGCTGAAGCAGGAACTCACCCGCCAGGGCTATGTCGTCGCCCCGCGCGACTGGCGGCGGGCCGCGCATAAATGCGCCGACGCCATCTATGCGCGCCTGTCGGGCGAAAGCCCCTTCTTCGACAGCCGCATCGCCTATATCGCCGAAAGCGGTCCCAAGGGCGCACGGGTCAAGCGCCTCGCCATCATGGACAGCGACGGCGCGAACCATCGCTTCATCACCAATGGCCAGTCGATGGCGCTCACCCCGCGCTTCTCGCCCGACTATAAATCCATCCTCTATGTCAGCTATCTGGGCAGCCGAGTGCGCCTCTATATCTATGATATCGGCGCGGGCCAGCAGCGGCTGGTGACCGAAAGCAACAACCCGACCTTCGCCCCGCGCTGGTCGCCCGATGGACGCAACATCCTCTTTTCGATGGCGATCGCGGGCAATACCGACATTTATCGCGTCCCAGCCGGTGGCGGCACCCCGGTGCGCCTCACCACATCGCCGGGCATTGACGTAGGCGGCAGCTATTCGCCCGACGGCAGCCAGATCGTGTTTGAAAGCGACCGGTCGGGTGGCCAGCAGCTTTATATCATGAACGCCGACGGCTCCAACCAGCGCCGCATCAGCCATGGCGGCGGCCGCTATGCCACGCCCGAATGGTCGCCGCGTGGCGATCTCATCGCCTTCACCAAAATGTCGGGCGATTTCAAGATCGCGGTGATGACGCCGGGTGGCGACAATGAGCGCATATTGACCAATGGCTGGCAGGATGAACAGCCGACCTGGTCCCCCAATGGCCGGGTGCTGCAATTTTTCCGCACATCACCGGGCAAGCAGGGGTCGAGCCAGGTGTGGCAGGTCGACCTGACCGGCGTGAATGAACGCCGCATCCCCACCCCCCTGAGCGGTTCGGACCCCGCCTGGGGACCGCTGCTGCCCTGAATAGCGCAGATTTCTTGGCGTCAGGACGGAACCCAATCGTCTTGACAGCGTAACGAACTTCACGGACCCTGATGCCGTCCCTGTGGGCGGTGCCCGGATCAATCAAAGGAGACCCCGATGAAACTGTCCCGAACGCTGGTCATGGCCACCGCCATCATCGCCCTGGCCGCCTGCTCGAAAAAGCCGCCGGCCGAACTGCCCCCCGCGCCCGGCCCCGCCGCGACCGAACCGGTCGGATCGACCGGACCCAGCGGCCCGGTCAAGGGCAGCCAGGAAGATTTCGTCGCTTCGGTCTCCTCCGACCGGGTTTTCTTCGACCTCGATCAATATGATATCGACGCGGAGGATCAGGCGACGCTGCAAAGCCAGGCCGCCTGGCTGCAACAGAATCCGGCCGTGCGCGTCACGATCGAGGGTCATGCCGACGAACGCGGCACCCGCGACTATAATATCGCGCTGGGCGAGCGCCGCGCCAATGCCGCGAAAAACTATCTCGCCTCGCTCGGCATAGACTCCGGCCGCATCACCACCGTCAGCTATGGCAAGGAACGCCCGGCAGCGCTGGGATCGGACGAAGCCTCCTGGGCGCAGAATCGCCGTGCGGTGACGGTGACGATCCAATATTGATCGATTGCCAGACATGATCGAAAGGCCCGCCCGTCCCCGACCGGCGGGCCTTTTCATTTTGACGGCAAAGGAAACAAGCCGGTCGCTCACCACAGATTGTCGCGCGCGGTCAAATGCGTCTAGGACGGATGGCGATGCAGACGATCGACCGGAAAAAACCCCCTACCATTCGCGATGTCGCTGCCCGCGCAGGCGTGTCGGTGATGACCGCATCGCGCGCGATCAACGGCAAGGCGCTGGTCAGCGCCAAGGCGCAACGCGCGGTCGAGCAGGCGGTGGCGGAACTGGGCTTTGTGCCCAACGCCTCGGCCCGTGCGCTGGTAGGCGGGGCCGACCGGCGCATCGCCCTGCTCCATAGCAACAGCACGACAGCGGCCTATCTCGGCGAATTGCTGCTCGGCGCGCTGGGCGAAGCGTCGCTGCGCCATCTGCATCTGGTGGTCGAACAATGCGCACCCGGTGCGTCGGCGCGGGCCGTGGCCGATCAGATCGATCATGCCCGTGTCGCGGGCGTCATCCTGCCCCCGCCCCTGTGCGACTGGACAGAGCTGGCCGACCAGTTGCGCCAGCGCACCATCCCGGTCGTCGCCATCGCGCCCGACGCCGATGGCGGCGATATGCTGACGGTGGGCATAGACGACCGCCTCGCCGCGCGTGACATGACCCGCCACCTCATCGACCTGGGCCATCGCCGCATTGGCTTCATTCAGGGCAACCCCCGCCACCGCGCCAGCGCGCGGCGGCTCCAGGGTTTTCGCGACGCCCTTGCCGGTCATGGCATCGGCATCGACAATCGCTGGATCGTGCCGGGCGATTTTTCCTACCGGTCCGGGCTGGACGCGGCGCAAGCGCTGCTCAGTCTGGACGATCATCCCACCGCGATCTTCGCCTGCAATGACGACATGGCCGCCGCCGCGATCGTCGTCGCCCACCAGCGCGGCATCAGCGTTCCCGCCCGGATCAGCATCTGCGGCTTTGACGACACCCCGCTCGCCAGCGCGATCTGGCCGGCGCTGACCACCATCCGCCAGCCGATCCGCGAAATGATCCGCGAAGCGATCGGCCTGCTGGCGAACCAGTTTCTCGCGCAGGACGAAGGCACCGACCGCCCCCCATCAGCCCGCGTGAAGCTCGACTATCAACTGATCCGCCGCCAGTCCGACGGCGTACCGATGCCGTCCTGATCGCCAGCTGCAAGGATTATGATCTGTCAGACCGCCAGCCGGTTGCCATAGCCGATGATGACCGTCGCCAGGACCAGCAGGCCCACGCCGCTCCACACCATCCGGCGCACGGCGGGCGCGGCATCCTTCCACTCGCGAAAGGCAAAGCCCCAGCAGGTGCCAAAGATGATGATCGAGGCCATGTGCAGCGTCCAGCTGGAAAAGCCGAAACGGCCCATCTGGCTTTCACCCATCGTGTAGAAGAAGAACTGGAAATACCAGGCCGTCCCTGCCAGCGCGCACAGCAGGAAATTGGGCAGCAGCGCCGGGCGCGTGCCGCTTGCGTCCACAGCGCCGACCCATTGCCCCGCCGATCCATTCTTGACGATCAGCCAGCCGCACCACAATGCGTTGGTGATCAGCCCGCCGAACATGACGAGGCACAGGGTCGGCAATCCGGTCCACAGCGGCCCCGTCCCCGCCGCCGCGCTCAGCGCCTTGACCGGCTCTCCCGCCGCTAGGCCAAAGGCGAAGCAGGAGGACATGATGCCGGAAAAGATGGCGACCGCGATGCCCTTCCTGAAATCAAACTCGGCGACCACCGCCGCCTTCTGCGCCGGCGACAGCGCGGCATCCTTGCGCGCCCCCGCCATGGCGACGACGATGATGCCCAGCACAGTGACCGCCAGCCCCAGCAGCACGATCTGCCCGGACAAGGTGCCGGCAATTTCGCGCATGAATGTGCCTTGCACGATCGGCGGGATCAGCGTGCCGAACACGGTACACAGCCCCAGCACGACCGCCATCCCCAGCGACAGCCCCAGATAGCGCATCGTCAACCCATAGGTCAGCCCGCCAAAGCCCCACAGAAAGCCGAAAAACATGCACCAGCCCATAACGCTGCCGGGCACCTGGGCTATCACCCCCATCAGATCATTGGTCTGGACCGACGCGAAGAACCAGGGCGCGATGACCCAGGAAAATATCCCCCCGGTCAGCCAGAAAATCTCCCAGTTCCACCGCTTCACCCCGCGATAGGGAACATAGAAGCTGGCCGAGGCGAGACCGCCCAGCCAGTGAAACAATACGCCGAGCAACGGATTGGGGGTCATAGCTTCAGTCCCAGACGATAAAGGCGATTGGCGTTGCCGCCGAACAAGGCGTGCCGGTCCGCCTGCGGCAGATCGGCAACGATGGCGTGATAGGATTCCATGTAGCGGTCGATGCTGCCGAACAGCTTGTCGGTCGGCGTGTCGCTGGCGAACATGCAGCGCTCCACCCCGAACAGGTCGATCGTCTCGCAAATGAAGGAGGCGATATTCTCCTGGCTCCAGTCGCGGCGGATGAAGCCCATGCCCGACAGCTTGACCGCAACATGCGGCAGCGCCGCCAGCGCCGCCATGCCGCGCCGCCAGTCGCCAATCCCTTGCGGATCGGTCAGCACCGGCATCCCCATATGGTTGATGATGACCGGGATGTCGGGATGCCGCTCGATCAGCGGCACCAATCCCGGCATCTGCCCCGGATAGCATTGCAGGTCGAAGGACAGATTGTGCTTGGCCAGCAACCCATAGCCCGCCTGCCACGCCGGGTCGCGCGTCAGGTCGACCGGACCATAAGTCCGCTCGGGGCTGGGGTGCCAGTTGACGATATGGCGGATACCCTTGACGCGCGGCTGCGCCGCCTGCGCGGCCAGCAGGGCATCGACATCGGGATCATTGAGCGCCGCAAAGGCGACGATCCCGGTCGGCAACCCTTGTGTCGCGGCCAGCCCATCGAGCCATTGCGTCTCGCGCAACGCGCTGTCCGCCGCCGCCCCCGCATCGACATGCACCGCGCCCACGACATTCCAGCGGGCCAGATCCGCGCGATAATCCGCCACGCCATAATTGCGCGCGATTCCCTCGACACTGCCATTCGGCCCCTCGTCGGAAAAGGGCGGGCTGAGCCAGTCATAACGGATATGCGCCAGATCCCACAGATGGATATGCGCATCGACAAAGGGAATCATGCCCGTCCTCTCCCGCAGAAAAAAGGGGGCGCGCTGGCTCTTGCCGTCCAGTCGCGCCGCGCAACTTTGCCTAGAAGGTGGTCCGCCCGCCCGACGTGTCGAATGTCGACGCCGTGGTGAAGCTGCACTCCTCGCTCGCCATGAAACACACCATCGCGGCGGATTCGCTGACTTCGCCCAGACGGCCCATCGGGATTTTGGAACGCATATAATCGACCTGGCTCTGCGGCAGTTGCGCCAGGATCGGGCTTTCAAAGGTCGCGGGCGTCAGCGCATTGGCGATCACGCCCTTGCCCGCCAATTCCTTGCCCAGCGATTTGGTGAGGCCGATCACCCCTGCCTTGCTCGCGGAGTAAGCCGACGCATTGGGATTGCCCTCCTTGCCCGCGACCGAGGCAAGATTGACAATCCGCCCATAGCCATTGTCCAGCATGAACGGCACCACCGCCCGGTTGCAGTAGAACAGGCCGTTCAGGTTGATGTCGATGACCCGCTGCCAGCTGTCGAGCGGATAATCCCACACTGTCGCGGTCGCGCCGGTGATCCCGGCCGAGCAAACCAGCACGTCGATCTTGCCCAGCGCATCGGCACTGGCCTTGGCCGCCGCTTCCACCGCCGCCTGATCGGACACGTCCAGCGCGACCACGGCCGTGGCACCAATCTCATCCTTGGCAGCGGCCAATGCGTCGGGGTTCACGTCCCACAGCACCACCTTGCCGCCTTCCGCGACAATGCGCGCGGCGACCTGCTTGCCAAGCCCCGATGCGCCGCCAGTAATGACCGCGCAGCGCCCCGCATAGCGTCCAGACCAGACACTCATCCCAGCACCTCGTCACCCAGATCGCGCCACGCCACGACATTCTGCGTCTGGGTGCCCAGCTTGGCGATACCCAGTTCCATCACGTCGCCAGCTTTCAGGTAAATCGCCGTCGGCTTCTTGCCCTCGCCCACGCCCGGCGGGGTGCCGGTGATCATCAGGTCGCCCGGATAGAGGGTGATATATTCGCTGACATAGGAAATCAGCTGCGCGACATTGAAGATCATCGTGCGCGTGTTGCCGGTCTGCATCCGCGCGCCATTGACGTCCAGATACATGTCCAGATCCTGGGGATCGCCCACTTCGTCCGGCGTCACCAGCCAGGGGCCGGTCGGGCAGAATGTGTCATGCCCCTTGCCCTTGCTCCACTGGGTGCCGCGCTGCTTCTGGTTGAAGCGTTCGGACACGTCGTTGACCAGGGTATAGCCCGCAACCTTCGACAGCGCCTCCTCTTCCGATACAAAGCGGCAGGTTTCGCCGATGATGACCCCCAGTTCGACTTCCCAGTCACCATGGGTCGCGCCCTTGGGCAGCATCACCTCGTCATCGGGACCATTGAGCGACGACAGCGCCTTCATGAACATCATCGGCTCGGACGGGATCGGCAGGTTGGATTCGATCGCATGGTCCTCATAATTCAGGCCAATGGCAACAATCTTGCCCACGCCCTTCAACGGTACGCCATAGCGCGGCGTCCCCTCGACGATCGGCAGTAACGCCACATCGGCAGCCTTGGCAGCGGCCAGCGTCTCGATCGTCAGTTCGGCGATCACGCCCGACAGGTCGCGGATATTACCCTCGGCATCAACGATACCGGGCTTTTCCTGGCCACGCGGGCCAAAACGGCAGAATTTCATGGGATCAGTCTCTCTCTGGCAATCAATGACTATAGGGGCGATGCATCGCGATATCGCGGTTCAGCTCGACGCCGAAGCCGGGCGCATCGAGCGCGCTGGCTTTCAGCCGTCCATTTTCGGGCACCGGCTCGCCGATCAGCTGCGGATGGAACATCGGCACCACCTCGGTCGGTCCCGGATGCATCATCAGGAATTCGGCGAAGGGCGAATTGTGGCGGGTGATGACGAAATGATAGCTATAGACCGATGATCCATGCGGCACGACCATCTTGCCATGGGCATCGGCCAGCGCGCTGATCTTGAGCAATTCGGTGACGCCGCCGCACCAGCCGACATCGGGCTGGATAATGTCGCAACAGTCCATTTCCAGCAACATGCGAAAGCCCCAGCGGGTCGCCTCATGCTCGCCGGTGGTCACCAGCATCCCCTTGGGGACGTTGCGCTTTAGCTGCTGGTAGCCCCAATAATCGTCCGGGCTGATCGCTTCCTCGATCCATTTGAGGCCAAGCTCATGGGCGGCAATCGCCAGCCGCGTGGCATAGTCCACGTCCAGCGCCATCCAGCAATCCCACATCAGCCAGAAATCGGGACCGCATTTCGCGCGCATGTCGGCCAATTCGGCGATGTTCTTCTGGAGGCCTTCCACGCCCTCGGCCGGGCCATGATGCAGCGGCATCTTGCCACCGATAAAGCCCAGTTCCTTGGCGACGTCAGGCCGCGCGCCTGTCGCGTAGAATTGCAGTTCGTCGCGCACCGCGCCGCCCAGCATGTGATAGACCGGCTCCTGCCGCAACTTGCCCAGCAAATCCCACAACGCCAGGTCGACCCCGGAAATCGCATTCACGACCAGACCCTTGCGCCCATAATATTGGGTCGAAAAATACATCTGGTCCCAGATTTTCTCATAATCGGTGGGGGAGCGCCCTTCCAGGAACCGCGCCAGATGCTTCTCGACGATGAACGCCGCGGGTTCGCCGCCGGTCGTCACCGCAAAGCCGATCGTGCCGTCCTCCGCCTCGATCTCCACCACCAGCGTGCCCAGCACATTGATGCCGAAACTCTGCCGCGACTGGCGATATTCGGGGTAACGCGACATGGGCGTGGCAATATGATCGTCGATCCAGTGGCCTTCGCCCTGATCATGATAGTCGGCGCCGCCTCCGCGCACGGTAAAGGCCCGGACATGCTTGATTTTCGGCAATGTTTTAATCGGGGTCACGATCGGCACACACCCACTCCCTGAACGCAGCCGCCGCCCAATATGTGGGAACCAACGGCAAAAACTTTCACAATATGACCAAAACGCCGATACCGGCCGGACATCGGGGGAGGTGGGTCGATCGAAGAATCATGCCCATCCTCGCCTTCACCCTTGTTTTTCTCATTTTGTGGGATAGAGTATTAGTAGATGAGACAAAACACGTCAAATCCAGAATCGGGCGAAACGAAAATCGTTGAGGTTGAGGAAAAATCGAAGGCGGCTGGCTCGCAGACCCTGCATCGCGGGCTGGACCTGCTCGACCAGGTGATTGACGGGCCGATCAAGCTGGCTGACCTGTCGATCCGCATGGGCCTCACCCGATCGACCACCCACCGCCTCGCCAATGCGATGGTGGAACGCGGTTTCCTGACCTTCCTGCCGCGCGAAGGCTATCAGTTGGGGCCAAAACTGCTCCAACTCGGCTTCCTCGCCCAGTCTCAGGCCGACATCGTCCAGATTGCCCGCCCCCATATCGAAGCGCTTGCCGCCGCCAGCGAGGATGTCGTCCATTTGGGCCGCCTCGATGGCGATCAGGCGCTCTATCTCGACAAGATTCCCGGTCGCCGCCGCGTCGAAATCTCCAGCCGCATCGGCGATCGCCATCCCCTGACCTCGACCGGCCTTGGCAAGGCGCTGCTGCTCGATGAAGCCGAATCGCGCTGGCAGCGCGCCTTCGACGCCGAACGCGAAGCGGGCGTCCACGCCGCCGACTACAGGCTTTGGCTGGACCGGATGCGCGCCTATGCCACCGCAGGGCGCGCCTATGATCTGGAGGAAAATGAGGACCAGATACGCTGTGTCGCCGCGCCCATCCGCGACGCCTCCGGCGCGATCGTCGCCGCCATCAGCCTGTCGAGCGCCGCCCAATATATGGACGATGATCGCATGACCATGCTCAGCGACGATGTCCGCGCCACCGCCAACAGGGTCAGCGCCGATCTCGGCTGGACCCCCGGCCTCAAACCCCGCCGCCCCGTGCGACGGTAAAGTGATGAAGGACGCCCCAAAAATTCCTCCCCTGCAAGGGGA
>NZ_CAVK010000072.1 GCF_000382885.1 Sphingobium indicum BiD32 | reverse complement strand
ACCGAGGCCGGCCTCGGCGGGCTGACCGGACGGAGCGGGCTCGTCGGCACCAGGCAGCGGCGGCAGGCCGTCGTCGGCCTTGGGCGCCATCTCCGAGGCAAGGTCGCGCCGGCGCGTCGGACGCGACCAGACGACGTTGTAGCTGCCGTCCTCCTGCCGGAACGCCGAGACGTAGAGCGGCGCGGCCAGGCTCGGGTCCTCGATCTTGCCGTTCAGGAACGCCTCGCCCGTGCCGTTCGAGAACAGCTCGAACAGCGCCCCCACCTGCACCCACGCCCGTGAGGCCGACAGCGCCAGCACCTCGAACTTGGGCGCCTTCGGATTGGACGAGTGCACCTCGCGCAGCGCCAGCGTCATCGCAATCGTCAGCGTCGCGATCTTGCCAACGAAAATGCCGGCTTCATTCTGCTTGATCGTACCGATGTTCATGGGAAAGTCTCCGTGAGTATGGCCTCGAACTCAAGTGCTCGAGACACCTTCCCCTCTCCCACTCCTCTCCTCGGCCGTTCGGCCGAGCAGGCGCGAGAAGCGCCATATCCGAGGCCCGCTACCGCGGCCTCGGAATCGACCAGAGTTCAGTGAAGCGATCCGAACAGGCGCTGCTTGGCCTCGACCTGGTGGGCGCCATCTTTGACACCCACGGTAGCGGTCATGTCCGCTAAGAGACGCGTCGCGAGCGTCTCGGGAATGTCGGCATACGCTTCGACCACCCGGATCGCGGCCTCGGGGGTCGGCAGTTCGCCCGGCTCGGTGCCGACCCAGATCGTTGCCTCACCTTCCTCGGGCTCCGCATCGGTGGGCGAGAACACCTGTGCGAAGAATGTCTGGAGGGGACGATCCCAGCCGACGGCCACCTTGATGATGCCACTCCCATTCCTGGGTTTGAGTTCATAGCGGCTTATGATGGGCTCCTGCGAATGCGATGATCGACATGACGGGCTGCGCTTCGGCGCTCCTCAACGCCTTGCGGACGGCAGCGGCGGCGCGCGGGGCGCCGCTCTTGGCAAGAAGATTACGCGCGCAGCGCAGGTGGTCAATCGCCGCTCGCACTGCACCCGTTCGGTCGGCTCGACGGCTTTGATGGGACCCATGGAGGCATCATGCTATGCCCGGTGCCGGGATACAGCCGCGAAAGCGAAAAAGCCTGTGCGCTGCACAGTAGAGATCAGGCGTTGCTCCACATGTGAGTGCAACAACAATATGAGCGATATGCTATTGCGAATTGATTGCATTACAACTATGGACTGTTTGCATCCCATCTCGGTGACACCGCCTGATGATTGCCGAGTTGCTCATCAGGGAGTTGTCGTAAGTGTCGGCCGCCGCAACAACCATCGATGTCGGGATGCTTTATGCGTCACACGGCGATTGGCTACGGGAGTGGCTGCGCCGGCATACCCGCTGCTCCCACCGTGCCGCCGATCTCGCCCAGGACACCTTCTGCCGCGTCCTTGAGACGAACGAGGGCGCGCCTGTTCGCGACCCGCGCAACTATCTCTCCACCGTGGCGCGACGCATCCTGATCGACGACATACGCCACCGCGAGGTCGAACGGGCCTATCTTGCGGTTCATGCCGAGCGAATGGGCGATGCCGACCACCTGACGCCCGCGCGCGTCGCCGAAGCTGCGCAGCTCCTCGATGCGATCTTGCGCTTACTCGAAACCCTGCCCGACAAAGCGCGGCGAGCCTTCATGATGATCCGTTTCGACGGCCTGCGCTATGCCGATGCGGCCAAGGCGCTCGGCGTGTCGGAACGCATGGTCAAACGCTACGTCGTGCAGGTCTATGCACATTGCTACGCGTTCGCCTATCCTGACTGAGTGACAACGCAGCGCCCGACTCCCGAAATGATCGAGCAGGCAGCCTATTGGGCTGCCCAGTTCGCGACCGATCAAGCGACCCAGAACGATCGCGACGCTTGCGAGGCATGGTGCCGCGAACATCCCCTGCATCGTCTCGCAATGGACCGGATGCGCGGTCTCGACGCACAGTTCGACAGCACCGACGACATCGGTCGCGAGACGATCGAGACTGTGCTTGAACGGCGGTCCCGTAAGGGTCGATGGTTCGGCGGCTTCACGCTCGGACTGGTCCTACTCGTCGGCGGCGGTTGGCTCGCGGCACAGTCGTTGACCGTCCGGGCCTGGTTCCCCGATTACAAGACAGCGCGCGGCGAGCAGCGCACGGTGACGCTCGCCGATGGCAGCGGCCTCACCATCGACACCGATGGGGCGCTGGATTTCCGCCGCGATGACGCAAACCGGACCGTCACGCTGTTCCGGGGGCAAATCCTGGCGCGGGTGGCGAAGGATGAAGCGCGGCCATTCGTCGTAGAAACCCGCGACGGCACCGCGACCGCGCTCGGGACAGCCTTCATTGTGCGCCGGGACGAGGATGCGACCACCGTCACCGTGATCGAGTCCAACGTGCGGGTGTGTCCGGCAAAAGCCAGTCCCGAAACGTGCTCCGATCTCTCACCGGGCGATCAGGTGCGCCTGGAACAGGGGAGGCTCTCCCGTCTCGGCCGGATCGATCCCGGGACGGCGGCGATCTGGGCAGAAGGCTGGCTCGCGGTCGACGACCAGCCCGTCGCGGGCGTGCTGCTCGAACTCAACCGCTATCGCCGGCAGCCGGTTCGCTTCGATGCCGACGAGTTGGCTGGCGTCAGAGTGTCGGGCAGCTTCCCACTGGCCGATTCCGACCGCGCGCTTGATGGCATTGTACGCTTGACCGGCCTGCGCCTGTCCCGCGCTCAGGACGGTTTTCCCGTGGTGAGCCGCGCGAAATAATTTTGCGCCTTTGGGTTCCCGATTTTTAAACTCGCCCGTCCCCCTTTGTGAAGCGGCGTTTGAATAGGGGTATTGCGGGTGATGAAGTTCAAGAAAATGTATGGGGCGGCGGCTGTTGCGATCCTGGCAGCGGGAATTGGCGCTTTTCCTGCGCCTGCGCAGGCGCAGACGGTACAGGCTGCGCGGGACATCGACATTCCCGCAGGCTCGCTCGGCAATGCCATCGCCCAACTTGGCCGCAAGACCGGCGTGATGATCGTGTTCGACCCGGCCCTGGTGCGTGGTCGCCGCTCCGCCGGCCTGCGCGGCACCTACACCCCGGCCCAGGCGCTCGACAGGCTGCTTGCCGGGAGCGGCTTTACCGCGCGGCCCGATGGACGTGGTGGATTCACAATCGCACGTTCTCCCATTTCACAAACGCGAATCCCGGTTCCCCGCGCCGCAAGGCCCTTGGCAAAGCCGCCCACAGAAGCCGAAACGGATGCGCCCGAGAAGGAGGATATCGTCGTTACCGGCTTTATCTCCCGCGATGCCCAAGCGGGCCTCTTTGGCAAACAGGAAGTCATAGACACGCCTTTTTCGATAACCCCCTATACTCAGGAATGGTTCGAGACCCGGCAAGCGCGCACCATCACTGATGTGACAGCCAGCGACCCATCGGTGCGCAGCAACCTATCGGCAAGCAGCGAGAGCGAGCAATTCGTGCTCAGAGGATTCCCCTTGTTTGCATCGGAAGTCGCCCTCGAAGGCCTCTATGGGATGCTGCCGCTTCGACGCATTCCGATCGAGCCCTTTAGCAAGGTGGAAATATTCAAGGGACCAAATGCCCTCATCAACGGCGTTGCGCCTTTCGGCAACATCGGCGGTATGATCAACTTGGTCCCCAAGCGTGCTGAAGCACGGCGCACGCTCGATGCGACGATTGCCTATCTATCTGATGGCCAGTTCGGTGGAAACATCGATCTTGGCGGCCGGTTCGGTGCCGACCGACAGATGGGGGCACGCTTGAATGCCGCCCATTATGCCGGCGACCTCGCTCTGGATTATGCCAATCGGCGCGCCGACGTGGCCAGCCTAGCATTGGACTACGAGGCGGGCGGTTTGAAATTGACGGCCGATTTCCTTTACTCGTCCGAAACCATCAAGGGCCAGGACCATCATCTAACCGCGGCCGGGGGCTTCCAAATTCCCGATGCGCCCGATTCGAAGGTGAACTATGGTCAGCCCTGGACGCGCACGAATACGGAGAGCAAGAGCTTCGTCCTCGGCGCCAGCTATGAAATCCTCCCCCAGACGACGATTTCGGCAAGATACGGATATCTCGAATTCGTCGAGGAGTATCGGTACATGCAGGGGCAAATTATCTCTGCGGCCGGCGACTTCACGTCGAGGTACAGCCTTTTTGGCAGCGCAAGCGAAAACAACACGGGCGAGATTGCGCTTCGTTCGGTTTTTCGAACCGGGCCGATCCGCCATAATTTCGTTGCTGCCGCGACAACCCTCTACATCAAGGGCTTGGGACCGCTTCCCTTCGCGGCGATTCCAACATTCACAAACAATCTCTACGATCCGGTCTATGTGCCACGCCCGGCCGCGATGTTTACCGACGCCGTGGCCGCACAATTCCACGACATGCGTCATGCGAATGATCGCAAGCTGCGCGGCATCGCGGTTGCCGACACGATCTCGGCCTTCAACGATCGCGTGCTGCTCACGCTCGGCGTTCGGCGTCAGAACGTCAGGATGACGAACTTCGACCGGGTGACCGGCAATCAACTGAACGATTATGACGAATCGAAGACAACCTATGCCGCCGGCCTCGTCGTCAAGCCGAAGGAGAATTGGTCGATCTACGGTAGCTTTTCGCAAGGCCTGACGCCCGGTCTCTTCGCGCCAGCAGGATCAGCGAACAACGGAACGGTCTTCGCACCGTTCGTCAGCACTCAATATGAGCTTGGATCCAAGCTCATATTGGGGCCGCTAACCGCGAGCCTCGCCCTGTTCCGGATCAACCAGCCTTTCGGCTATGTCCAGCCTACGACGAACCTGTACGTCCTTGATGGCGATAGCATCAACAAGGGCATCGAGTTCAACGTATCAGGCAAGCCTACCGAGGAGTTGACACTGCTTGGTGGCATCCTGTTCTCGGATGCGAAGCAAAAAGGAACCTCAGGCGGGCTGACCGATGGCAAGCGTCCGATCGGTATGCCGAAATGGCAGTTCAATCTGTTCGGCGAATATGCCCCTCGAGCGTTGCCCGGTTTCGCAATCAATGCAAACTACGCGTACACGGGCAGGCAATTCTATGATGCCGGAAATCTGAGGCCGATCGATAGTTGGGATCGGATCGACCTAGGTGTACGCTACGCTTTCGAAGTTGGCGGGAATCGCTACACCGCGCGCGCCAATGTCGAGAATGCCACGGGAAATTCCTACTGGCAGTCGGCCTCGCGCGGTTTCCTCACACGCGGCGCTCCCAGGACCGTTCGGGTGTCCCTTGGAATGAGCTTTTGACGGGAGCGTTGCTGCCGGCCGGGGGCGGCTTTTACACATTCCGTAACCGCCACCCGCGCCGCCCGCCTTGGAAGGCATGATGTTTCGAACCCTGCTGTTTCAACTGCACTGGATTCTCGGCATCACAGCCGGCTTCGTGCTAGCGGTCATGGGAGTGAGCGGGGCACTTATCAGCTTCGAGGACGAGATACTTGCGGCGCTCAATCCGGGTGTGGCCACAGTCGACCCCGTCGACACACCTCTACTCGCGCCAACGGAGTTGGCGCGGCGGATCGAGGCGCAAGAGCCCGCCACGCGGATGACGCGCCTTATCTTCGACCGCGACCCGGCGAAGGCAGCCTGGGTAAGCTATGTCGATAAAGCCTCCAACAAGCGCGGCACAAGCTATGTAGATCCCGGGACCGGCAAGCTGCTCGGCGAAGGGCGGCGACATGGCTTCTTCGACGCGGTCACCCGCTTGCACCGCTGGCTAGCCTTGCCCGGTAGCGGCAACGGGATCGGCAGGCAGATCACCGGCGTCTCGGCGATCGCCCTCGTCTATTTCGCGCTATCGGGTCTTTATCTGCGTTGGCCGAAACGGCCGTTCGACTGGCGCGTCTGGCTAACGCTCGATCTGCGCAAGACCGGCCGCAACCTCCATCGCGCCCTGCACGCGACCGTTGGGGGCTGGGTCCTCATCTTTTATCTGGTCAGCGCGTCGACCGGCCTGTGGTGGTCCTATGGCTGGTATCGCGACGGCGTAAATCATCTGCTGGCGGCCGAAGCCGTGGACATGGGACCAAAGCGCCGGGACGGAGACCGCAAAGCGCCCGCTGACTTCGCGATAGCGTGGGACGGGTTCGAGCGCACAACTGCCGGCCGAAACTACGAGTCCGTCACCGCAACGATACGCGACAATGGCGAGGTGCAGTTTCGCGCCAAGCTGCCCGGTGCGCGGCATGACCGGGTGTCCGACGAGTTGACGATCGACGGCGTGACCGGCGAGGCCTTGTCGGTGCTCCCCTATGCGAAACGGACACTGGGCCAGGACATCGTGACCAGTATCTTCGAGATTCATCGAGGCGCCTATTTCGGCTTGGTGGGCCGCATCGGCATCACACTCGCCAGCCTGACGATGCCGCTTTTCACTGTAACCGGCCTCCTTCTCTATCTCGCGCGACGCCGCCGCAAACGCGCGCTTGCCCTTGTCACGGACAATGCGACGACCGAGGCGCCGCCCGTTTCAGAGGCCACCACGCTGGTCGCCTTCGCCAGCCAGACCGGGACCGCCGAGCGGATCGCCCGCCTGACCGCCGAGGCCTTACCCGGAGCGGCCGTGCTCCCGCTCGTGCGACTTGACGAGGCGACGCTTGGTCATGCCGAGCGGCTGTTGGTCGTCGCCAGCACCTATGGCGATGGCGAGCCGCCGGACGTGGCACGGTCTTTCGCCCGGAAAATGATGGCATCGCACCGCGACCTATCCAGCATCCGCTATGCAGTGCTTGCTCTGGGTGACCGCGAATATGACGACTTCTGCGCCTTCGGCCATCGGCTTGATCGGTGGCTGCACGAAAGCGGCGCGGAGCGATTGTTCGACCTTGTTGAATTGGACGGGGACGATCCCGACGCGCAGCGTCGTTGGAAGCAGCAGCTTGCCGGGCTTGGTGCGCGGGCGGATCAGCCGGATTGGGCTAGCGCGCCAATGGAGGATTGGCGCCTGGTCGAGCGGCGGCTGCTCAATCCCTGCAGCGGCGGCGGGCCAGCCTTCCATATCGCGCTTGAACCTTTGTCACCGGGATTCGTTCGATGGTCGCCGGGTGACATATTGGAGGTAGAACCCCGGCATGATCCCCGCCGGATCGATGCCTTCCTGGCCGCCACGCCGGAGGATGTCGCGATTGCGCCGCGTGTGGTTCTGGAGGCGAGCGTCTTGCCAGACTGCGTGGACGGGCCGTTCGATCCCGCGCGGTTCAGGCCGCTTGCCCATCGCGAATATTCAATCGCTTCCATTATGGAATCGAGGCGCGTGGAATTACTGGTCCGCCAATGCACGGCGGAAGACGGTTTTCTCGGTTTGGGATCGGGTTGGCTGACCGAAATCGCCCCGCTGGGCGGAATCATCAGAGCACGCATCAGGTCCAACCCAGCCTTCCATCCTCCTGCCGACCCATCCACACCTCTGATCCTGATCGGCAACGGCACCGGCCTTGCCGGTCTACTGGTGCATCTGCGACACAGGGCCGTCAGCGGCGGCGGCCCGACATGGCTGTTCTGGGGCGAACGGCACCCGGACCATGATGATCTTCACGGCGAAGAATTACGCGACCTGCGCGCGAATGGCACGCTTGAGGTGCTTGAATATGCCTGGTCGCGTTTGTCGGGCCGGCAAAGCTATATTCAGGACAAGGTGACGGCTTCCGCCACTATGGTCCGGCAACAGGTCGAGGCAGGCGCGGCAATCTATGTTTGCGGCAGTGTGCGGGGCATGGCGCCCGCTGTCGATCGAGTGTTGCGCGATATTATCGGAGATATGAAGTTGGAGCAGATGGCCGAGCAAGGCAAGTATCGCCGGGATATTTACTGATCTGACCACATGTCAATTGCCGGTCACGCCGCCGCCAGCGTGCTGATCGGTTCGATGCGGATGTCGATCGCCTCGCGGCCGATCACCGCGGAGAATTGGCGGCCTTCGGGGACGAACCATTGGGCGCGGTAGGCGATGATGGCGCGCAGACGCTCAATGAGTGCAGCATCGTCGCCGAGCAGCAGCCGCGTGGCCATTTCCCTGGCATCGAGCAGGAAGCGATTATTCTGGGTCTCCCAGCTGTCGGCCTCGCGATCGTCGCTGGCGCAAAAGCAGGAGGCTTCGAGCAGGGCCACCAGCTCCTCGGGCGAGACGGCGCCGGGCGATGCGAGCAAGATGTTCGCCTCCTCAAAGCTCCAGAAATGGCCGTCGTCATATTCGATGACGACGGGTGCGGGGACGATCAGCATTTCGGGCTGGGGCCTGCTGAGTTCGAGTACCAGGTTGAGCCGGTCCACCAGCCCGCTCTCGAGACCGGGAAGCTGCGTGCAGTCGAATACATGGGTGTCCCCACCCCGCTCGATCTCGAACCGCAAGGCCGTGATCCGGGGAAGCGCATCGTACCAGTCATATCCCGCCATCGCTTCGTCGGGATCGGCCAGGCGCCCCTCGAGGCGACCATCGCGGGCGAGCGCGAACGCCGCGCATTGCTCGAGCGGCGCGCCGAAGTGCTCGAAAAGCACGAGATCGCCGGCTGAAACGAGCCCGGGTCCGCCAGACTCGCTGTTCATGTCCGCGGTGGCAGGGGTCCATCCCCGCAGCAAAGGCTGCGCCTCAGGCAGGACGATCCCCAGCTCCTCGGCCTCGGTCCACTGAGCGAAGGTCAGGCGATGGCTGCCAAGCGAACCGATATGGCGGTAGATGGCGCGGCGTACGGTTTCGCGAAGCGCGGCGAGCGCATCGTTCTCGACCATCTCCTTGCGCGCGGGAAGGACGAGCTGGAGTTCAGGGGCGTCAAGGATATCCACGCGCGCCCACCAGTTACGATCCTTCTCGTCGATCGAAGGGAGCGCGCAGGGAACGGTGAGGCCGTGGAAGTTGATCCGCGGCATATGGCGCGAGGATCCCGTGTCGTTGAACAGGCCGATCCGGATGCCGTTCTCCTCCACGATCGTTGCGGCGCCCGCCAGCCAGTCCTGCTGCGGCAGTATGCTACCCTTGAACCGGATCGGTATCGGGCAATAGCGCGCCGCGCCATTTACCACGGCCTCGAGATTGTTGGCCCAGTCGCCCTCGAGCCGCACGCGAATGGTCGTTCCGAACGGATGATCGCATGGGACAACCGAAATAGGTGCGCCGGATTGCCAGTCGTCCGACGCAAGCGCGATCTGCCAGCCTTCGCCTGTCGAGCGTGGGCAGGAGCGAATGTCGACATGGCGACCGGCCAGGCTGAACACGCCCATGCCGGCGGGATCCTCGCGCCGCACGACCGCGTCATCCCAGCCTGATTTTCCGAGTGCCAGAACGATGGCAGGGTCCGCGATACCCGCGCCGTCGTCGCGAACGAGAAGCCAACGAGCGGTCTCGGTATCCGTGACATCGAGATCGACGAGGCTCGCGCCCGCCCGCCGGGCGTTCTGGATCAGTTCCGTGAGCACGTCGCCGAGCGTGTTGTTGAAGAGGCGCGTAACCTTGGTGATAGCGGCGGGATCGACCTGGCTGCGGATGGCGGTTGGAAGGGGCATCAAGAACTCCCGGGAAAGAGCGGACCTGCTCACCTACCCCTGTCCTCCTCTCCTTTTCGCCCGGACCGCGAAGGATTTCGTCGATCGATAGTTCTGGGCCGGGCTGACCGACGTCAGCCCGGCATGTATCCATCCGGTGGATATGCCTGTCCTTGACGGAGCGATCGGCTCGGCTTCCTCCTCTGGGTTTCGCCGCGGCAGACCCATCGCACGATCACGGGGCGGAAGATCGCTTGGACCAAAGCGTATCCTGTCTGCCCGACCAATCGGTCCCTCTCAACGGTCCGAAACCGCGTTCTTGCCCGGCAGAAAGGCCCGGAACATGAACCATGCGAATGCAAAGACGCCGACGGCGAAGACGACATCGCCTGGAACCCTTGCCCAGACCAACGCCTGCATGATCGGGCTATGGATGAACTCGGCCGAGCGGGCATAAGCATAGCCATGCTCGACGCTGGCATAGGTTTGCAGAACGCCCTGTGGCAGCAGCGACAGGAAGGTCATCATCGCAAGGCCGATATTGAGCGACCAGAAGGAGATTCTGATCCATTTCTGGTTCCACACCCTGATGTCGGTCAAACCCCTCATGCAATAGAGCGTCAGCCCTAGCCCCAGCATCCCGTAGACACCGAACAGCGCGGCATGGCCGTGGTTGGCCGTCGTGTTCAGTCCCTGCATGTAATAGAGCGCGATCGGGGGATTGATGAGGAAGCCGAACAGACCAGCACCCACCAGATTCCAGAACAGGACGGCCGCGAAGAACATGAACGGCCAGTGATAGATCCGCTCCCACTCGGCCTCATGCTCGACCTTGTACCGGGTATAGGCCTCAAAGCCGACCACCAGTAGTGGGACCACTTCCAGCGCCGAGATCATCGCGCCGATGGCAATCACCGATGTCGGCGTTCCACTGAAATACAGATGGTGGAAGGTGCCGAGCACCCCGCCGAACAGGAAGACGATCGTGGCGAACAGCACCATGACGGTCGCCGTGGCGGTTCGCAGGATGCCCATCCGCACGAACAGGAGCGAGATGATGGCGGTGGCGAATACCTCGAAAATACCTTCGACCCACAGGTGCACAACCCACCAGCGCCAATATTCCATCACGGCGATGTTCGTGTGCTGGCCCCACATCAACCCCGCGCCGTAGAGCAGGCCGATGGCGAGCGCCGACACGAGCACAAGGTAAATGAGAGATTTGCTCCCTTCCTGCTGCAGGACGGGTTTCAGCGCACGAACGACCAGTCCAACCCACAGGAGCAAACCGATCAGGAGATAGATCTGCCAGAAGCGGCCGAGATCGACATATTCATAGCCCTGATGCCCGAACCAGAAGTTGGCGGTCAGGTTATCGAAGAAACGGTGAACGGCCGCCCATTGCCCGGCAAAGGAGCCGATGACGATGATGAGCAGGCTGACAAACAGGAAGTTGACGCCGAACCGCTGGAATTTCGGATCGCGACCGGCCAGCAGCGGCGCGACATACAATCCTGTCGCCAGCCATGCCGTGGCGATCCACAACACCGCCAGTTGCGTGTGCCATGTGCGGGTGATCGTGTAGGGAAGATATTCGGCGAAAGGCAGGCCGTAGAGCCCTTGCCCCTCCACCGCATAATGGGCGGTGAGGATACCGAGCAGAACCTGCGCGATGAACAGCGCGCAAACGACCCAGAAATATTTTGCCGTGGCGCGCATCGACGGCGTGATGACGGCCTGCCCCAGCAGATCGGACTGCGCCATGCCGCCTTCCGGCAAGATATCGCTGCGCCAGACGTCGAATTGCTTGACGTAGTAAGCGACCAAGGCACCGGCTGCGGCAAGCAGCAGAATAACCGACGCGAGGCTCCATAGCAAAGTGCCGGTGGTCGGGCTGTTGCCCACCAGCGGCTCATGCGGCCAGTTGCTGGTATAGGTGATGGTCTGGCCCGGCCGGTTCGTGGTCGCGCCCCAGGCCGTCCAGAAATAGAAGGCGCTAAGCTGCCGGGCTTCGGCGACCGACAGGCGGCCGTAGACGGGAAAGGCATAGTCGCGGCGCAGCTTGAGCGATGCCGGATCGCTGCCGGCATACAAGCGGACGAAATGTTGCTGCACCTGCCGGATCGCTCGGGCGCGAGTGTCGCTGACCATGATGATCCCCGACGCGGGGTCATAGGTGTTCGCGCGCATCTCTTCCCGCAGCGCGGCCTTGCGCATCGCATCGACCTGCGTTGCGGATAGGCCAGCAGGTGGCGGCGCAGCCGACATGGCAAGGAGCGCTGTTGCTTCCCGATGCAGCCAGTCGGCGCTCCAGTCCGGCGCGAGATAACTGCCATGGCCCCAGATCGAGCCCTGCTCCATGCCGCCGATCGATTGCCAGATGCTCTGGCCCGAATCGATGTCGGCGTGGGTGAACAGGGTTTCGCCGCTCGCCGCCTTCACCGCTTCGGGAATGGGCGGAGCCTGCTGGTAGATTTGTTGGCCGAGCAACAGCAGGATACCGAACATGACGACCATGCCGGCTGACAGGATGATCCACAGCCTCTTGATGCTGAATGTCGTTTGGTAGCTTTGCATACTCCAAACCCCCTCTGTTCAGAATTGCCCTTAGCTGCAGCCCGTAACGCCGAATGTCGTTTAGATGATCGAAGCAAAGACTTGCGAATGCAAGGACATCCTTTTTGAAGGGAATCCTCAGTGCCATGTTCGGTCAGACGCAATCGGGCCTGCGATCAATAGTCCTCGGCAAGCATGACGGTGAGCACGCGGCAAGTGGCCGAGGCATCGGCCGGGTCTTCGGAACCGAATTCCAGTGCCATGTCATAATAATCGATCTTGAAGAGAATCCGCAGACCCCGCAGGTCAAAGACCCCGAAATCACGCTCGGGCCCATCTCCGGGCTGGAACGCGTAGCGCCGCACTGAAGCGAGCAGTTCAGCCTGGGCAAGGACCTCGGCGATGCCCTCGCCGTCGCCGGAAAGCCGGGCGAGGCAGTTGCGCGTAACCATGATGCGCGCAGTCGGATCGAGGCCTTGCCGGCAGCGATCGTTGAGCCTGGCTATGCGTTCGGTGACTGGAACTGTCATGCTACCTTCAGGAAGCCGGCATTGAAGGTCTCGAGCCACTCCGCCATAGCCGGTCGCTCGGGGAGCGGGACGTGCGCCGCGACGTCCTGGAAGCGGATGAGTGCGGCAGGCGCATCGCGGATGATTGCGTCGATGTCGGCAGCAGGGAGAAGCTCTTCGGCGCGGATGAAGTCCGTCATCCGGCCTGGACGGGTCGAAGTCGATCGGCGCCACAACCCCTCGACGGTATGCAGACGCGGGGCCGCACGCGCTTCCACGAGGACGATAAGCCTCAGGCACCAGGCCGGGAGCGCGCGGACTTCGCCGGGTTTCATTGCTCCGCAGATGAAACAGCTCGATTTGGGTGGCACCGGCAGACCTGCAGCCTCGATACGGGCAATACACGCGGTGCGATCCCATCCCCATTCTCGCAGGGGGTAGCGGCATTCGAAGAGATCGTTCGCGATCGTGGACGCATGGGTATAACGCCGCGTATCGGCCGGCGAGGCATCGTAGCCGATGAGACGTATCACCTTTTGGCCCCGCAGCCAGGCGGCCTTGGCCGGAGCCCAGTCCTTGAGGAAAGCGTCCTGCGGAGCCACTTTCCATTTGAGCGAACACGAGTGACGCCCGAGCGAGATACTCGGCAGCGTCGCGTTGGTGAGGACGTTGGCCAGCAGGTCATAATAGGGCGGCCAGTGCTTGAAGCGCCGCGGCGTATAGCGCACGGTCTCGTAGCGGATACCGCGCGCCGCCATCCAGGAGGCGATCATCTCCTGATAGGCATAGGTTTCAGGCTTCTCGACGCCCGGGTCGCCGGTAATCACGAGGTCGGGCGGTGTGCCGCGGCTTTCGAGCTCGACGAGGAGTGCCGTGCTGTCGACGCCAATGCCATAGGCGAGCACGACAGGAGCCGGCTCGGCAATACGAATATAGTCGATGTCGCGCGGCGGCGCGGCGAGCGCCGGACGTTTGATCGCCGTCACGGGTTCTGCTCCAGTCTCGCGCAGCCCTTCTGCGCACGAGGCCCCTCCCCCTCCTCTTTCACCCGGACGTGCCGATGTTCGGGCGGCCGGGTCAGCTATCGCCCAGCAGGCTGGATTCGCGCTCATATAGGTCGAGCCGAACTCCGACCGCTGTCGCCTCGGACGTCGTGAGGTCGCGGTGGTCGTCGCTGTCGGCGGCGCTGGCCATCTCGATCACCGGATGGACCGAAACAATCTGGCCCGTAGGGAGGCGGAACAGATTGGACGATCCGTCGACCAGCCGGGTCCCTCGAGGCACCTCAAGGCTGCCATGGATTTCGAACACGACATACATTGCATTACTCCTGTGCTGAACGAGGGACAGCCACCCGGTCTGCGGGATCGATAGACTGTCGGATAAGTGCGATGGAGAAGGCCCAGAGAGGGGCTAGTCCATCGGTCGCGATCCGGATGCTGATGCGCGTCTCGGAGATCATTTCGAGGCGTTGGAGATGAATACCCCGCTGTTCGTTGTGCCGCGTGGGATCGTCATCCTGCTCGCCTTCCTGGCCGCGCTCACTTTCCTGACCGAAGGGCAATTCTCGACTGGGGTGCGCTCCTGCTGAGCGGTCAGGGGTTGGTTTCCACGGCCCAGGCCGGCCTTGGGTACAGTGTGTTCGCTGCCGCGATGACGTTCGGCCGTCTTACCGGCGATGCCGTGGCCGTACGCCTTGGTGACCGCCGCACGATGCTGTGGGGCGGCCTGCTCACCATCTCTGGCTATGTCGTCCTGCTGACAGCCTCGATCGCGATTGTCGCCTTCACGGGATTGCTGTCGATCGGTCTCGGCGTTGCCAACACGGTCCCTGTCCTGTTCCGCCAGGCCGGCGCGCAGACTGCCATGCCGGCCTCGCAATCGCATCGGTGACGACGATGGGATACGCTGGAATTCTCGCGGGTCCCGCCGGGGTCGGCTTCTTGGTGCAGGCAATAGGATTACCGAACGCCTCCTGGGTGCTCGCCGGGCGGCTCGTCCTTGTCCCCCTTTGCGCGGGCTTCGCGGCGGTGACCAGGAGTTTATCGAAAGAGTAGGAGCCCGCCCATACAGCCACTGACGGCGCTTGCGTCCACCGCGTTGCAGACATCGTCGGTGCGGCAACGATGTTCCGACATCGTACCGGACTGATGTTCGGCATCAAGATCCAGGAGAGCGGCCGGTCCGATGCGGAACCAACCGGTCCAGAGTTCCGTGGCGGAAAGGCAGTCCGATATACTCCAAGGTCGGCATGACACCTATGGCGACGCTTTTTTGGTCAGATTGTCCCAGATTTGATAGAGCCAGTTCCTTGGCGAGTTCGGTATCAAAGGATAGCTGCGCCTTGGCAACCACATCGGCGAGTAAATTCGGGTCGATAAATGCGTGCCGTTTTCCGCCTAATTGTGCTTCTCGCCTCTCGATCACACCGGCCACTTCAGGATGACTGGTTAACACGATATCTGCAGCAATACCCCGAAGCCGCTGGAAGCTGGCCTGATAATCGCGTACGATTGCTGGATATGTACTGTTCCCGACAAGGGTATTTCCCGCGACCGACATGCTGCACGGAAATATGACGTTCACTGTTCGCCCAGTCTCATGAGTACGCATCAGCCATGTCGTACAACCTTTGGTGTGGCCTGGCGTCAGAACTGCACGGAGTTTGGCCTCGCCGATGGCTACCTCGTCGCCGTCGTGTAGGTGACGATCAACCTGGACGGGTGCGAAGGATGTTGCAGGATAGATATTGTCGCCCTCTGGATGACCGCTTTCGATTGCTGCTACATCCTGCTCCATCACGGCCAACGAGGCACCGGTATCGTGCTTGAGCTGCGCCAGTGCGCCGACGTGATCCCAGTGCGCGTGGCTGATGATGATGGCCTTCACATCGCGCAGCGAAAACCCGAGGCTCCTGATATTGGCTTCCAGAAGTACCGCGTTCGAGCCCATGCTGGTATCCAGGAGAATGGCCTGCCGTCCCGATGTGATCAGATAGGCAGCCAACCCGCGAGTGCCAACGTAATAGATATTCTTTGCAATCCGAAACGGCTTGACAGGGCTTGACCAGTCCGAGGGCATCTGAGGGGCAGGCTTGGATGGTGCTGCCGAGGAGGCGGCAGCGAATGCACCGCAAGCCAAAACTGCCGCGAAGGGACTGTCAGGAGTTTTGTGCGCGGGGCCATAAGATGGAACAGGAAGGACCATCGATATGGCGATCGACAAGGAAGTTTTGGATCAGTTGCTGGCAGGACGGGATCCCGAGGAATTATTTGCCAAAGACGGGCTACTCGCTGAGTTGAAGAAGGCGCTGTCGGAGCGGATGCTATCGGCAGAGCTCGACGATCATCTGGATGGCGAAAGCGCCGAAGGCGCTATAAATCGACGCAACGGCTCGTCGAGGAAGACGATGCTGACGGGCACGTCAAAGGTGACGCTCGACGTTCCGCGCGATCGGGCGGGCACCTTCGATCCGAAGCTGATCGCCAAATACCAGCGTCGCTTCCCGGAGTTCGACGACAAGATCATCTCGATGTACGCGCGCGGGATGACGGTGCGCGAGATCCGGGGACACCTCGAGGAACTGTACGGCATTGACGTGTCGCCGGATCTGATCTCGACGATCACCGACGCCGTACTTGAGGCTGTCGCCGAATGGCAGGGACGCCCACTCGACGCCTGCTATCCGCTTGTCTTCTTTGACGCGATTCGCGTCAAAATCCGCGACGAAGGGTTCGTCCGCAACAAGGCGGTGTACATTGCGCTGGGCATATTGCCCGACGGTACGAAGGAGATCCTGGGCATCTGGATCGAGCAGACCGAAGGCGCGAAGTTCTGGATGCGCGTCATGAACGAACTCAAGAACCGCGGCGTCGCCGACATCTTGATCGCCGTTGTCGACGGCCTGAAGGGGTTCCCCGAGGCAATCAACGCGGTGTTCCCGGAAACGGTCGTGCAAACTTGCGTGGTTCATCTGATCAGAAACTCGATGAGCTTCGCGTCGTGGAAGGACCGCAAGCTGATCGCCCAATCGCTCCGCAGCGTCTATCGCGCCGAAAACGCGACAGCCGGCCTGGCCGCCCTGGAAGCCTTCGAGGAAGGGCATTGGGGCCGAAAATATCCCGCGATCGCGCTGAGCTGGCGCCGCCACTGGGATCAGGTGATCCCATTTTTTGCGTTCAGCGAGGCGATCCGCCGCATTATCTACACGACGAATGCTATCGAGGCCTTGAACTCAAAGCTCAGGCGCGCTGTCCGCACGCGCGGCCACTTCCCTGGTGACGATGCTGCGATGAAGATGTTATATCTCGTGCTCAATCACGCGGCGCAGGAGTGGAAACGGCCGCCGCGCGAATGGACCGAGGCAAAAACCCAGTTCGCCGTGATCTTCGGCGACAGGTTCGTCATCTGATGACGACAACCGGCCCCGCGCACAAAACTCCTGACAGTCCCGCCGCGAATACTCTTAGCTTCATTTTTCTCTTCTTGTGGATGTAGGCTGTCGCCTCGCTACGTAGCGGACATGAAGCCGTTTAGACAGAATTGCCTTGAAAACGGGTCGAGCGCCTCCTCCCACCATTTAATTCGATGCCGACTCCAATCTTCTTATGGAATTAGCTGTTTCGAAACCACCTAGGCTCGCTGTCCAAGGCGGCACAGACGGGGAAGCGCGCATCAGTCTGCTCCTCGCGCGGGAAGACCGCCGATCTTGTTGCTTGCCACTCGGCGGGAGACCGGATCGACCTCAAACCCCGACTTACCCTCCGGCAGTTCTCCGTTTCTCTCCGGTCTGGGTCCAATGCCGGGACGGGTCCCGGGAAATTTTGGGCTCGACCAGACACCGGTATCGTCTATCGGGGGATGTGGGCGAGCAATGCACGCTGCTATCTGCTGCAAGCTTCACAAGCTGATCGGTTCCCGGTAGCCAATAATGTTTCCGGGCTCTCCTAGGATCGAAGGACGCAATTCATCATGAGCGACATGACGGAACGTGATAGCACGCTGATTACCCTGACGGCCGACATCGTCTCCGCCCATGTGACGAACAATAGCGTGGCGGTTGCCGATCTGCCCTCGCTGATTCAAAATGTTCATGGGGCTTTGAGCAATCTCGGCAAAGCCAATGTCGCAACCGAGATGAAACTGGAACCGGCTGTATCAGTTCGGGCTTCGGTGAAGCCTGACTATATCGTCTGCCTGGAAGACGGCAAAAAGCTGAAGATGCTCAAGCGGCACCTGATGACGCATTATCAGATGACCCCGGCCGATTATCGCGCGAAGTGGAACCTGCCGGCAGACTATCCGATGGTTTCGCCCAACTACGCCGAGCAGCGCCGAGCGCTCGCCAAGAGCATCGGCCTTGGCCGCAAACCCAAAGCCGCCGCCAGCGCACCGGCCAAGGCAACGAAGTCCGTGCCTGCCCGCCGTGGGCGACCGAAGTCGGCTGAGAGACAACCCGTCAAAGAATAGGAAGAGAAATGGTCAGGCGGCCTGTTTGGGCTTTTCGGCCAGGCAGATCCGGTTTCGACCGCCCTGCTTGGCAGCGTAGAGCGCTTCATCCGCGGCCTTGAGCGCCGTGCCGCGGAAAAGCATGACGAACTCTTCTCCGCCGTGACGCGCAACATGGCAATTGCGGCCACGCGCAGGGTCGTGTGTGGACGGATCTGCGCATCAAAGAGCTTCAACCCGTCCCGGATGTGTCGATCCTGCGGCGGCATGAGGGTTTCCCGATCGCGCGCCGGCGAGCCGATCAGCCGGACACTCCAGGGCGAGCAGGTCTTCAAGTGTGACGGCGCGCCTGGGTCGGCGTCCGAACGGGTAGCCGTGATTGGTCGCATATTTGCTGAGCGACATGGCCTTGCGGTTCAGGGCTGCGGCCAGGTCGGCGATCGAAACACCGGTACGGAAAGCGATGGCAAGCGCGCGCGCCTCGTTGTCGCTGAAAGGGCGAATGTAGCCATGGACGAGACCAAGGGCGTTCGCCCGCGAAGTGATCGCTGCTTTCGTGCGCCCCATGCTCGTGGCCAGGTCTTTTGTGGACATGCGGCCATAGTCCGCGCGAAGCCGCGCCTCGTCGGCATCGGTCCAGTCGGGCCCGATGCGCCAGCCATTGCGGTTCGCGTGAGACCCTCGCAGCTGCAGATATTCGGCACGGTGGCGTAGGGAGCCACCAGTGCGGCCGAGTTGCCGGCGCAGCGGCGTGAGGCTCGCCCCCTCCTCATAGGCCCGGCGCAGAAGCGCGTCTTCCTCAGGCGTCCAGGCGCGCCCCCAGCCCCGACCATAACCGAGCTTGCGGATCGCAAGGCCGAAGCCTCTGATAGTGCGCTGTGGGAAACCCTCCTGGCCAAGCAGCGCAACGATCGCCGTATAGCGATGGCCCGCTTCGGCGAGTTCGAGTGCGCGCGCCGTTTCCTGGGCCGACCAGTCGGGTGGATGGTTCGCGTGCACGATGGCGAGGTGGCCGGCCCGGCTCGATAGTCCGCCGAACGGACGCCCGATCAACGTAGCGATCTGGGCTAGCGGCACGCCGCGGCGGTAACCCTCGACAAGCTGCGCATCTTCCCAGGGTGTCCATTCAGGAGGGTTGCCACCGGTGAGATCAAGAAGGCGCGCCCTGGCATATACGGCCGAGCAGGAGCGGCCGAGATCCGAAGCAATGCGGGCGGTCGGCTCACCGGCATATCGGCGCGTCAGTTCCGCATCGTCTAGCTCGGTCCAGGTCCGTGTCGAGTTACGCCGCAGACCCAGCAGTGCGATCCGCTCTGCGACGGCCGCACGGCTCCGCCGCAGCTCCTGTCCGATGTCCGCGATGGCGACGTCGTCGAGGAAGAGTGAGCGGAGCCGTTCGCTTTCCTGCGGCGTCCAGGCGTCCACCCGATAGGCCATCTCGCGGAGCGGCGTAGCCGGAACAGCAGCGATCGGGGCAGGCGCCAGCTCGACGATGTCGGCATCAAGGTCGAGGACGGTCATGCGAGCCCCACCACGGGGATGTCGCTGATCTTCGCACGCAGCCGCGCATGCAGCCTGGCGATGCGGTCCTCCCCGCGCGGCATGGTGTCCACGGCAGCGATCGCGGCGAGCATGTCGAGCGCATTGTCGACGGCTTCGCGCGGAGCGCCGATATGGCTGGCGAGGTCGTTGGCAGTCGTCGCATTGGGTGCGATGCGTTTGAGGGCACCGATGATCGACGCAGCTTCTGGCGCGGAGGGATCGAGGAGGAACGCGTCGAGCGCACGGGTGCCTTTCAGGGTCAGTGCCGTGTCGCGCGAACCGTTCGACACCTCCCGCAGCGCGGAAAGATCGAGCAGCTTTTCCGCTTCGACGCCGTCGATCGCCGCCGCCGCGGTCAACTTCGGCGTGGCGCCAAGATGTTGGGTGATCGTCTCCTCCATGCGCGCGAGGACGGGCAGTGGCGACATCGCCGGTCCCATCGCGAAGAACTCGCCGGGCGCAAGCTTGCGGAGCTGGTCGGCATCCTTTGCAGAGAAGCCCAGCAGGTCTGCGGCGCGCGCAATGTCGCGGTCGAAGACGTTGAGGCCGACGAGGAAGTTCTGCAGTTCCGAGATCACGGAAGAGGAGAGCTTGGCGAGGCGCTGCGTGGCGATAACCGGCGCGATCCCGCGCTTGCGGCCGCGCGCGCAAAGATCGGTTAGCGTGGCGACACCGAGGCGCCGGGTCTCGGCATCGCGGGCAGAGCCGGCATGATGGGGCGCGAGCAGATGGCCCTCGTCGATGCAGACGAGGACGGTGTGCGCCCAGTGTTCGCGCGGCGCGCCGATCAGGCCCGCGAACAGCGCGGCAGCCTTGATGATGCGCTGGTCCGGATCGAGATCGGTGAGGTCGACATGGAGCGACAGGCGATGCTGCCGGGCGCGAGCGGCGGCGGCCGTCAGGCCGTCCGAGGTGAGCTCGCAGCCCTTGAGTGAGGTCGCACCGATATGAGCGGCGAGATTGCCGAACTCGCCTTCGGGATCGACGAGCACGATCGTCGTGAAATCGAACGCCTCCTCGATGATCTTGCGTAGCGTGCGGCTCTTGCCAGCGCCGCTGCTGCCCTGAATGAGCAGCCGGCCGGCGAGCAGGCGCTCGAGGTTGAGCATAAGCGTGCCGCGGCTGTGCTTGCCGATCGGCACCGACCATGGGTCGGCGGAAGGATCAATCGATACGACTGTTGCCATGGTGGGATCTCCTGGGCTTGGCCTGTCTGGCCATCGCCCTTTCCGATCCCCCTTCTCTCGTTCTCCGTATCCGCAGGATGCTCAATTATAGCGCCGCGAGAGCAATCAGCCTCCTGGTCGCTGGGCCCGATCCTTGTTACGTTTGTCGGCAACGTAGCTCTGGCCGTTTTTGCCTTTCGCGATCTCGAACAATCCGGTTCCCGTAAACAGAGCCGTGAAATTCTTCACGCCGTAGTTTCGCGGATCGATGGGTGCCTGTCGTTTGGCAGCGCTTCCAGCCGCCGACATGAGCGCCCAGCCATCCTCGCGGACCGATGCTTCGACAGCGCCGCGCAGGATTGTCACGAGCTTGGTATTCTGCGCCAGGGATTTATCTGCAGGTTTTTCGGCAGCGGCCTTTGGTTGTGCCTTCACCTTGGCTGCGGAAGATGCTTCAGGCGCCTCAATCGCGGCCGCCTGTTGGCTCGGGTCCTCCAGGCTGTCCAGATACAGGAACGTCGTACAGGCGTTGACGAAGGGCGTCGGCGTCTTGCGCTCGCCGAAGCCATAGACCTCATGACCATTGGCCTTCAGCTGCATGACCAGGGGTGTGAAATCCCCATCGCTCGACGCGAGACAGAATGCATCCGGCCTTTGGGTATAGAGCAACTCCATCGCATCGATGACCAGGGCGATGTCCGTCGCATTCTTGCCCGCCGAATAGCTGAATTGCTGAATCGGACGGATAGCGAAGTCGTGAAGCTTGTCTGTCCAGCCTTTGAGGGCAGGTTTCGCCCAGTCGCCATAAGCCCGGCGAATATTTGCCGTGCCATATTTGGAAAGTTCGGCGAGCATCCCGGCGATTTTCGTGTGGGAAACATTATCGGCGTCGATCAGGAGCGCGATTCGACCACCCGGTCCGCCGCGAGGCTTTTCCTCGATGTCCAATTTGAACTCCCTCCCTCGTCCATCAGTCTTTTACAGACATACCTACCTGACCCGGTGAGACGTGCCGCGCCTGCCGCTAGGATCCATCATTGCGACACGAACTTCGTCACACTTGGGCGCTGGCTCAACTGCATCTATCACCTCGAGAGGCTCTGCTCGGGTCGAATCCGCAGCCTCATCCGTTTGTTGCCGCCAACCATCGCGCGTGGCATCGAAATTTCCTTCGTGCACAATTAATTAGTACGTAGAATTCCAGCAGTTCGTCAACGTTGCACACTTTGAAGTCGTACCAAACCCCGTCATACCTCGTAGCGACGTAGGTCTTTTAGGCAGGCGATGCTTGACCACCACCATGATCGCGACCCCGCAGACCCCAGTCGGGCTCGTAATCCGGACCGTAGTTCGCGCTCCGCAGGAATTCCGGGTCACCAGCTTCGTCGACAAGATAGCCGGTCACTTCCTCCGCATAGCCTGCTTCGAGCGCGCCTTCGGCGCTGGGGATCAACCGCACGCCGAAACCTTTCGCGAACAACGCACTGTCCGCCGCCAGCATCGCTTCGTGATGGTCCTTGGCAGATACGGCCATCTTGACCCTGACGGTGGCATAGACGTGGACGAAGTGGGTCGGCTCGGACATCATCTGTCTCCTGTGGATTTTGGGAAAGCGTGAAGACCGTCGTCAGGCCAGCGGGATGTCGTATCCGGGCTCGCAGCCCGGTTCGCCCGGATAGACCCCCTTCGGATCGCACAGCAGGATTTGCAGCACGTCGTATTCCTCGTGACGAAAGTAACGTCCTGCCTGGAGCGTATAGGCCTGACGCGCTTTTGCGGAGGCGCTCCGCACACGAACGGGAAAGTGGCCACCCACGTCGATGTCGCCTTCGAGCGGCCTACCCGCCTCGCGCATGCGCTGGCCGAGGTCGTTCACGATGCCGCCGGCGACGCGGGGCGGGAAATTGCCGATGAGGAGCAGTTCCGGCAGTCCCCGCAGCGCGTTGCCGATAGTGTAGACGAACGCCGGCGCCTCCCCGTCGGCGAAGATCAGGAAGAGGTGTTGGCCGCTGCGGGAGATGTTGCGCTCAATAGCGACGTAGATATCAGGATCGGATTCCATGGTGGCCTCGGGTTTAATTGGTGGAAGTCAGGGGGCTGCGGGCGGCGTCAGGACATCGAGATGATCGGTTTCGACGAGTTCGGTCTTCTGACTGCGTTCGCGGGGGCTCATGTCGAGCTTCACGTAAAAGCCCGCGAAATGCATCTTCACGATCACGCCTTCGCGCCCCCCTGTTCCTCGCTCCCGGGACCGGCTCAGGCGGCAAGCGTATCGAGTGGGTCAGGCAATCGAGCGGCGGACAGACGGGTCGCCCCACCGAAGGCGCGCAGGCGCGCGGCCATTTCCTTGCGCAGGTGCGAGCGGTTGCCGATCACGGTTTCGGGCGACAGCGGTTCGCCCCGAGCCGTCACATAACCTTGGGCGGGCACGCCATCCTGCATCTCGATGATGATGCGGTGGCCCCCAGCGGGCAGCTTGCCGGCGTAGCGCGCGGTGAACTCGCCGAGCTTGCCGGTAAGGCCCTTGGCCGCCTTGCCCCATCGAATGTGACCGGCACCGAGACTTTCGCCAACCGCCAGACCGCGATCGAGCCAGATCCGGAAATGTGTGCGCTGCTGGAGCACCGTGTTACGGGTGCGCTCCATGGTTCGGCAAAGCGGCAGCGCACCTACGTGGGCGTCGAGAAGCGCGAGATTGACGCCCTGCGCCGCGACCAGAACGTCGTCAAAATCGCGGCCGGCAAGGAGGTCCCGGAGCTGACGGTAAGGCCGCGGATCGAGTCCACATTTATCGCGAAGGGTGGGCTCCAGAGGGCCTGCATCCGGCGTGTGATTATCAAGCGCGTGGAAACCTGCGCTCGAGATAACGATGACGAAGAGTTCGCCATAGCCCGGACAGGCCTGCAACGCAGGGAGGAGCACGGCGACATCGGGCTTCTCATCAACCCCAGGCGGGAGCATGCCCGCCTCGGGCGCGCCAAGGATGAGCAGCCGGCGGCTCCAGCGGGCAGGCAAGGGTTCGTCGGTCGGCTTTTGCCATGTGCTTGGGAGCGGCCGCCCGGCGGCGAAGACGGGCGGTTCGACCTGAGGGGCGGTTACTTCAAAGGCCCGCCGCGCGGTATCGAAGAGATCGTCGCGATTCCCGCCGCCATCGGCAAAACCCTGATCATAGGCGAGCGTCGAGGGCGTAGCACGTCCGGGCCTGCGCACTTCGGGTTCCCAGCCTGCATTGGCCGCATACCACCCCGAGGCGTAGCGGACCGCCCGGTCCCAGTCGTAGGCGTAGAGGCTGCGCGCGGACAGGATCGCGCGATCGCGATTATCATCCTCTCCTTTCGCGATGCGGCCTTCGGTGAAAGTGAAGTTCCTCGTCTGGCGCTCTTTCTCGGCGGCGCGTGACATGGATTCCATCACGGGTCGCAGCGCCATCGCGCGCTGACGCATGCGCGCAAAGCGATCCTCTGGCGCGGCCGCCGCCGGCAGATCCGGAAAGCACCGCCAGGCTTCGGCGATGACGGCGGCATATTCGGGCGGACGCCCCCGGGCGATCCAGGCACCGGCGTCAGCAGGATCGAACGGCTCCGAGATCATCGGTTGGTCTCCATCTGAAAACCGAGACTCACAGCAGTGAGACTATCTTGGGCCTGGACGAGCATTTCGTAGCGTCCCGAGAGGCTTTCGCTTCTCCCGAACAACCGGGCGTTGGTCGGCGCGGACGGCACATCGAGGCGGAACGGCAGCACCCGCTCAGTCATCTCGGGAAAGGCCGTCCCGAGCAGGACGGCGGCGACGCGGTCGGCAATGCCATCGATGGCCTTTGCGAAATTGTGCTTGTCGAGACTGGAGGGGGCGTCGAGATGCGTCATCGGCGCGATTATGTCCGAGAGCCTGGCGAGGAGACCAGCCCCGTGGCCATAGTCCGAGCGCATCGCGATCAATGCCTGTCGCTCGAGCGAGATCTCGGCGAAGGGGATAAAGACGCGGTAGGAATAGCTCGACGCTTCCCCGCTGATCCTGGCGCGGGTGAGGAGGATGCGCATGGATCATTCCTCCCGGTCAGGCGACAAGCCGCGGTGCGACGGGCTCCGGTGCGGCAAGCTTGAGCTCGCGGCGAATGCGCGCCGCAAAACGCTCGGGCTCGACCAGTTCGCGAACCGATCCCCAATGGTTGCGCTCGCCGATATGATCCTGCCGATCCCGCACCTTGCGAAAGCGGACCTCTCGGTCCGGGCCGAACGGTCCCAGTGAGAACTGCACCCAGAGCGTCTCGCCGTGGAGCGTGATCTCGCCGGAAACGGCAGGCCCCGCCTTGTTGCAGCGGATGCCGAAAGTGTCCTCTTCGAGTCCGAGCGCTTCCGCGAGCCGCCGGAGCGCGGCCCGGCCTTCGCTATGGAAGAGCCGCTTGGCCGGTTCGTCATAGGCAACACCGCGCAGCGCGAGTGTCTTCAGAACCGGGCGGTTTCTGAGGTCAGTGATCCGTGCCATGCAAGCACGGCGCAGCTCCGCATCGTCAGGTCGGTCGGCACAGACATGCGAAAGGTGGCGTACCAGCAGGATGACAGCGGGGTCGGATTCGACCTCGATGCCCGCGTTGCGGCAGTCGGTGATCGCCGCGTGCACGGCGTGGAGCGTAGTGCCAATGGTGATCAGCGCGCTGGGGTCGAGCGCCTGGCCATAACGAAAAGCCACGTCATAGCTCATGAGGTCCTCCGGGAAACTCGAGCGGAAGTCCCGCCCACATTCCCGGTCCCCCTTCCCTCTCTCCGTCCCCGGGATCCCGGCACTTCTGTAATGGCAGGTTCTCGGGCCAGGGGGCGTTTGGGTTCCTGTCATGAGCGCCCCCTTTCCTTCTCTTCTCGATGGCGCCCTCCTCGTTGAGGCCTCAGGCCTTCATCCGGTCGTGATAGATGTCGGCGGCCCATTGCTCGATCCAGGGCGCGGTCGTCTCGTCATGGTCGAGGTCACCGGACTCGATCAGTTCACGGATTTGCCGCCGGGCTTCGGCAACCGCCGCTTCCCAGGGGTCCTGGGTCTGCACCGGCACTACCGCGGGAGCCAGGACCGGAAGCTGGCGGCGGGGCTGGTGCAGGCGGGCATGCTGCGCGCGGACCCAACGTTCCATATGGTCCGCGACGACGACATCGCTTTTCGGGCGCCCACCGCGGCGGGCCTCGGCCCTTGCCGCCACGCCATAGGCCTGGCTGTCGATCGAAGCGATGCGGTGTGCAAAGACGGTGAGATAAGGGAGCGCATCGCCCTTCACGCCGAAGAGGTGGAGCCGGACGCGCGGCGACAGTACCCGGTCGAGATGATCGACGACGGCCATCAAGCCTTCGGGGCCATGGATCGGGCGCCGGCACATTGACCCGACCCCGACCAGCCCGGCCCGTTCGATCGTGCCGGAGAGCGCGTCGGCGCAGCGCTCATAGTCGATCGGCAGCCGCCCCTGTATCACCGGCATGAAACTGCCAAGAATGCCATGGTCTTCGGCTCGTAGCCGACACTCGATATTGGCGCGGATAGTGCGCGAGATCCGATCGAGCACCTCGTCGCGGTCACCAGCGACCTGATGCTCGACACAATAGTCGAGGCTTGCCCACCATTGGAACGGATAGGCCGCGGCAAGACCGATGTAGTCGTCGACGGTCCACGGATAGCCGCCATAGGTCACCATCGCGCTGAAGCCGGCGCTATCGAGGCTGAGGCTCTGGAGCCCCGCGGCATTGCCGAGCGCGTTCGTCCTCCAACCCGTCCATTCGCGCCAGCCGCGTTTCTTCGACCAGCGCGAGAACGCATTCGCCGAGACGAGAACCGGCTGCCGGAGACACCGCGCGCGCTCAAGAAGCTTGCCGTCGGCGAGGTGCGGCAAACCGATCATGACGGTGATCGATCTTTTCTTGGGATGCGGATCGTTCATATAATGTTCCTCATCAAGGAGATTCGCGATGACCGCTTCCGCCGCCCGTTATCTTGACTGTTTCGATCTCGACGTGACGCTGCGCGATGCGGCGATCGATGAGCAGCATCGCCCGACGCGCCGGATGATCGCGAACGCGGCCATCGGCATGCATGTCGAGGATGCCTTCTATTCCGTCCGCGAGCTACGCGAGGCGGTGAGCTGGATTCATGAGGGCGAACCCGGCGGCAAGCGCAAGCTGACCTCGATCCTCGGCAATCCGGCAGGGGACGACTTCCAGCGCTGCATCTATTTCTGCCTCGCGGGTCGCGGGGTCGTCGAGATGATCGACGATCTCATGTGGCTTGAGGAGCTACTCGAAGCGCGTGGCCGGATCTCCGGGGACATGCATCGGCAGCGCATCAAGGCACGGCCACTCGTCTCGCCTTATGTGGCGGATGAACCTGATGGCCCGGTCGTGTCGACGACGGCAGATTTCCAGCAAGGCCGTTCCTGGTGGATTGATCCCGAATTGGGAGTATAGGCCCGGGTCGAGCAGTTTGCCTCCTCGCTCGCTCGCGGTGCGCGACCGTTGGGAGATCGACTGGCTGGCTGGCGATAACCTGGAATCGTTTCGGTTCTGATTGAAACGGAACGACTCCAGGTTATTCTTATATTTACCGTGTTTTCCAGGGTGCCAGATGTTTCGGCTCGAAATCACGCGAGCTCAGACAGCCCTCGAAACAGCTGCTGCGGAGCAGCTTTCGCTGGATCGGCAACCAAGTCGGCCTCAGACATCATCAGGCTTTCGCCAATGCTTGATCGATATCTGCAACGATGTCGTCGATATGCTCGATACCGACCGATATGCGCACGAGATCCTCGGAGACACCGGCAGTGGCCAGTTCGTCAGCGCTGAGCTGGCGGTGGGTGGTCGACGCCGGATGACAGGCGAGCGACTTCGCGTCGCCGATGTTGACGAGGCGCAGGATCATCTGGAGTGCGTCGATGAATCGCTCTCCTGCCTCCTTGCCGCCCGTGATGCCAAAGCTGAGAATGCCGGAAGCCATGCCCCGGGTGATTTTCTTGGCAAGTGCATGATATTTGCTGTCGGGAAGGCCTGCATAGCTCACCCAGCTCACCTTGGGATGGCGCTGCAGATGATCTGCCACCTTCAGTGCGTTCTCGCAGTGGCGGTCCATGCGAAGGCCCAGCGTCTCAAGGCCCTGGAGAATGAGGAACGCGCTGTGGGGCGCGAGGGCAGCGCCCGTGTTGCGCAGAGGAGCGACGCGGGCGCGGCCGATATAGGCGGCGGCGCCAAGCGCCTCTGTATAAACGACGCCGTGATACGAAGGATCGGGCTCATTGAGGATCGCGAAGCGCTCCTTGTTCGCAGACCAGTCGAAACGACCGCTGTCGACGATCACGCCTCCGATCGTCGTGCCGTGTCCACCGATGTACTTGGTGAGCGAATGGACGACGATATCCGCCCCGAATTCGAATGGCCGGCAAAGATAAGGCGTGGCAACGGTGTTATCGACAATCACCGGCACGCCGTGTCGATGGGCGATCTGTGCGATCTTCTCGATGTCGACGATGTTGCCGGCGGGATTGCCAATGGATTCCAGGAACACGGCCTTGGTCCGGGCATCGATCGAGGCTTCCAGCGCGGCATAGTCGTCGAAGGCGACGAGCCGGGCTTCGATGCCCTGGCGCGGGAAAGCATGCACGAACAGGTTGTAGGTGCCGCCGTAGAGCTGCGAGATCGAGACGATATTGTCCCCGGCGCCCGCGATGGTCTGGATCGCGTAGGTGATCGCCGCCATGCCGGATGCAAGGCCGAGCGCTCCGATGCCACCTTCCATTTCGGCCAGCCGCGCTTCGAGGACCGCTGTCGTGGGATTCATGATGCGCGTGTAGATGTTGCCGGGAACCTTGAGGTCGAAGAGATCGGCTCCGTGCTGGGTGTCGTCGAAGGTGTAGGACGTGGTCTGATAGATCGGAACCGCAGCGGCGTGCGTGGTGGGTTCGGCCGAGTACCCGTGATGCAAGGCGATGGATTCCAGTTTCATGTTCACTCCTTCACAAGTCGCCGTTGTTCGGCGGCGGATAGCGGGATGGATGCTTCAGCTGACGTTTGGCCAGACTATGCGATCGAACTCCGAGGGCAATGGCTCAAGATATGTTCGTTCAACGTTCGCATGCCAGCCGTTCACCGCGCCGCCATCTGCCTGGGTCGATCCAGTTTCCCGCGAAAGCGCCTGCCCGCCTGCTTTGCGCACCAGATAACGCCCGTGCATAGCGGTCCGCGCGCTGCGGTTCGGCTTTCAGGAATTGAGGCTGCGGAATGGCCAGGCCCGCCGCGATCATAATCTCGCCAAGATCGCGGCCATTGACCGTCACGCTCGCCACCGGCCGACCATAGCTCGCCTTTGGCGACAGATGGATTTGCGCGTCGCCGGCGCGCAGGGTTCGCGCGGCAAGATCCTGAGCGGCCTTGCCGCATTCCCAGCAGGAGCCCGCACGTTCGCAGAGCTGACGGCGCTCGAAGGCATCGGCGCCAAGCAGCCGGAAATCGGCTGCGATCGTGTCGCCATCGAGCGCCCGTGCAGTCGCCGTGAAAGTCGGATCGCTGGCGGCAGCGCCCTGGACGTCGCATGCGCAGAGAAGCAGAATGAGGAACGGGGCGCGGTACATGCCATACCTATGACAAAGGACGCCGCTCATTGCCATCGGGTGGGCAAGCAAGGATCAGTCGGCGGGAAACCAGTCGAGGGTCGGCGTGTAATCGCCGGCCTGACTTTCGAGCGCGACGATGTCAGCGATGGTCCAGATCCTGCGCGTTTCGCGCGCAAGGTCCGCATAACCTCCGTAGGTGCGGCCATTATACTCTATGAACTGGGCGTGGATCCTCTCGGTCACCGCTTCGGAGAGAAAGAAGCCCGCAACTCCGCTCATATATTGCGGTGGGAGAACGCCCAGCATCGCCTCATAAAAGCGCCGCGTGATCCGGCTGAGGGGGAATAGCGTCAGCGTCTCGGCCCGCGACCGTTCGAAATAGCTATCCATCGGCTCGATGGTAGCATCGGGATGGACAGCTTGGTGGTGCTTCAGCAATGCCTGTGCTTCTTCACTGCTTACCGCATAGTCGAGCGGAAATTTCGAAACGCGCGCAGTGATGTAATAGCCGGTGGCCATGGTTGCTTCCTTCCAGTTCGAGGGATCAAGGCTCGCCCACCCGTCTCTATTGCTTGCCGGAGATCAGGTTCACACCGATCCCGGATGGCCGGAATGCGGCATCAAGCGACCATTTCGAGGACGATCAGGCCGGGCGATGCCGGGTCCGTCGAAACACGGAAAGGTTGCAGCGGATCGGCCGTGTGCAGGATGCTCACCCTGCCCGGAGAATGATCGAAGATCCGGCGGGCGACCCGCAGCGCGTTCTCGCGGCTGCAGAGCAGTTGGCGTTTGGGAGACAGGCGCTCCCTGTCGGTGGCGATTGTCATCACGTGGTCCACTTCATCGCGGCGAAAGGGTCTGGCGATCAGGCGAAGACCGTCTTGTGGACTCTGGTGACCGGCACGATCGACCAGGCTCGCTCCATGAGGCGGTTGATCCGGTAGAAGCCGCCATTCTCGGGATCGCGAAGCACCAGGCTCCGTCCGCGTCGGCAGACGATAAATTCCTGAGCGACGTTTCCGTCCGTGAAGGTCATTGGCTCGGGAAGCCGGATGCGATCGCCATCCGACAGTTTGCGTGCGCGGCGCGCAAGGTTTGCCCGGCACCGCGCACGCCAGTCGCGCGCGTACTGGTGGTCGGTCGGGGTCAGCAGATCGAGGATCATGGCGGGACAATCAGCTTCGCACGGACCTGCATTTTCCGTCATGTCCTTGTAGCCGAACTGGTGGCCGTCGCGTGAGCGCGGGTTCCAGCGCACAAGGCACACCACGGCGAAGACGCTGCCCGGAACGCCGTCCGCCATCTCCTGGACCGCGGCATAGTAGGTCCGGTTACCCGGGCAGGACGAGGCAAGAACCCTGAGGCCGCGCTTGGTATCGTCCTCGATCGTGTTTTCATAGGTGAGCTGCGCGTCGAGATAGGATTTGGCGGAGGCGTGCCCCCCCATCGACGTAAAGGGCATGAAGAGCCATCCCATGGTGGCGGTCCTTTCTGATTGTGGAATTGCGCCATCGGAGAGTCCGATGGAAACGAGAGCGTCAGGCTGCGTGTGCCAGTGCAGGCTCGGCTTCGTCACAGCTGGCCGCATTCGCGTCCGCACTGACGAAGCTCTTCAGGTAGACGAACGCCTGTTCGGCCTTGGCCGCGGCGTGGATGATCGCCGTCTTGTCGCCGCGCAGGATCTCGAGCCAATGCCCGACATAGCTAGCGTGGCTGTCATGCAGGACATTGGGGAGATCAAGATCGGCGCAGCACAGTCCGGCACCGATTTCGGCCACAAGTTCCTCGAATGCGTAGGCCTTGTCGCCGAACCGTTTGCCGAAGGTGCGCGCCAGCCGAGCGGGATGCCCCGACCAGTGGACGGTCTCGTGGCAGCGGGTCGACGCGTAATGATCCATGCTGCGAAACGAGGTTCGGTTCGGCATCTGGATATGGTCGAAGGTCGGCGTGAAATAGGCTTGGTTGCCTCCGTGCCGAACATCGGCCGGGATCGCGGTAAAGAAGGCATCCATTGCGGCCTGCCGCGTGGAGGGCGCCACCGGTATTTCCGGCTCCTCCGGCGCGTAGAAATAGGCCGGAAGCGCATCGATCTGGTCGGCATTGAAGACAATATAGTGGCGAAGGAAGCGGATGTTCTTCTCGACTTCCTTTCCGGTTTCCGGGTGCTCCTCGCGTTTCTTGAACGAAGAATAATAGACCGAGATCGCTCCGGTTTCGCCGCGCCGGACGTTACCGCCCAGCGCCTCGGCCTGGCGATAGGTCATCCAGAAACGCGAACGGTAGCCCTGCGCGTCACCGAGCGCCCAGAGATAGAGCGTATTGATGCCCGTGTACGGCGTTCCGCAATGGCGTAGCGGCCGTCCGCCTGCGCCGCTGCACCGCCACGGCCGCGACCAGGGCGGGACGCCTTCCTCGAGCTTCCGGATGATGAGGTCCGTGATTTCCGCAGCGACATCGCGGCTAGACTTTCGTGAAACGGGCATGACGGGGGGCTCCCGAGCGCAAAGGGAAAAGGAGCCGCCGGCATGCGTGATGCGCGCCGGCGGCCAGTCATCCAGGAGGCTTGAGCGTCAGGCGGCCAAAGCGTCCTGATCTCCGGCCTGCGGTTCGGGCTCGGCCTCGTTCGCGGCGATGCCCTCTGCCATCTCACCGGCACCGGTGCCGCCGTCCGCGAGAGTTTCCGCGTTACCCGGCTGTTGTTCCTGGGAGTCGCTTTCATCGGCCACTGCATCGCCAGGGTCGGTCCGGTCGAGGAACTTCATCGCGTCGGGCACCCAGGTAAGCGCTGCATCGCGAACCTCGGGCTCGACGATGGCTTCCCCGGCAAACAGCTTGGCGCAGGATTCCGAGATCTCCGACTTCTTCATCGTCGCGTGACGCGCCGTGAGCGCCGCCCCGCCGACATCGGCGAGCAGCGTCAGGATCGAGCCCTTGCTGATCCGGTCGAAGAAATTCTCCGAAGTCGGACGCCACCAGCCCGCGACATCGACCTCCATGATCGTCGCGAGCCGGTTGTGCAACGGGCACTGCTCGGCGCGGTAGCTGGGCTTCGCCTCGAGCGACATCGCGACGATATAGGCGAGCCAGGCCGCCTTGCCGTCGTCATCGAGCGCCCGGAACGCTTCGAACCGGTCGACCTCCGACTTGTGCTCGGTCCAGCTCGCATCGAGGCCGTCATGGGCCTCGGCGAGATATCCCCGGGCCCGCGTCACCGGCTGTTCGCCCGTCACCGGATCCTGCGGAGAGCGCGCCCGGATGGTCGAGCCATAGGCACTGAAGCTGCTCATGCGGTCGTCAATCATGACGAACAGCGCATAATCGAGCGCAAGCGCAGGATGGCTGAGCAGCGTCGCCGCCAGGACATCGCGCCGCTGCATGGCAAGCTCGTCGTAGAGGCGAGCGCTGAGCGGCTTGCCACCCGGAGCAACCGCCTCGGGAAGCGGCGGCGGCGGGGTATAGTCCCGGCCGGTTCCACCCGGGCGGCCTGCTGCGGCATCGTCCTCGCCGTCACCAGCTTCATCGTCCGTGCCGCCAACGCGAACCGGCTCTTCGCTGTAATATTCGGTGTCGAGCACCATCTCGCCCTTCGGCGTGAGCTTGAGGAAGGCCCCGACCTGGGGCTTCAGCTCGTCGGGCAGCACCGGCGCAACGTTGTGGATCGCGTTTTCTTCTTCGGAGAGTGCGTCATATTCCTGGTCGAGCGCCTTGTAGGTTTCTTCGCTGATGGACTCGTCGTCCATTTCCTCGGCGATGCCTTCCTGGCGCTGCGTGATCGTCTCGAGGCGGGCCTGCTGCTCCTCGGTGAGGTCGGGCGCCGGCAGGATGACACGGTAGAGACCCGCGGCGGCGCTGTGGGTGTAGTTGGATGCGATCGGGCGGATCCACGCAAGACCGAGCTCTTCGCCCACCCGCTTGGCCTCCGCCTCCATGATATCGGCGGCGAGACGCTGCGCGATCTCAGGATTGACCCACTTGTCGCCGCTGTCGCTGAAGAGGTCGCGGTCGACCTTGCCGCCGGCTTCGGCATAGCGGTCCTCGCCGACCAGGATGGCGACAGGATCGTTCGACTTCATCGTCTCGTTGGCGATGACGCGGCGGATCGTATCGGCATTCGAATAGCTCGCGCCGTAGTTGTTCCAGACGAGAAGCTGTTTCTCGTGATTTTCGGTCGAAGCGTAGGCCTTGGCGACGTCGAGCGTGATCGTCCCTTCACTCAGCGCCTCGAAGATCGGCTCGGCCAGAGTCGCGAGTCGCAGGCGGCCCTCGACGAAGCGGCGCGTGAGGCCGAAGCGCTTGGCGACACCGTCGATGTCGCCATTGAGCCCGATGAAATACTGGAAGGCGCGGCATTCTTCGGCCGGCGTCATCTTGAGCTGATGAAAGTTCGCCGCAGTCGAGGTCTCGGAGAGGGTCGCCTCATCGCCGACCAGGACTTTCACGGGAACGTCGTAGCTCTCGGGGTCGATCACGCCGCGTTCGGCGAGCAGCATGAGCCCGCGCAGGCGGCGGCCGCCGTCGAACACCTCGAAGGTTCCACGCGGTTTCTTGACGGGCGTGACGAGAAGGTTCTGGAGAACGCCGCGCGCTTCAAGGTCAGCGGCCATCTGCGGAATCTCAAGCAGGTCATCGGGCCGCTTGCGGACATTGATCGGCGAAAGCGTGAGTTTCGCAAGCTTGACGGAAGTGGTCATTGGAAGAACTCCATCTGGCGTCCGGACCAGCCCGGACACCAGCCCTGCTCCCCCTTCCCTTTCCTGAGTTCGGGTCTCGTGCCGAACACCGCGCCCTTGAGGCAGCCGGAGGTTCGCAAGTCCATGGGGGCGAACGTGTCAGTTCGAATTGCAGTCAATGGGATCCGTGAAAGAGATGAATCATCCGGAATTTTCAGTCTTTTTTACTTTCGGTGAACTGGCGGTTGGCTAAGCTCGTGCGGGATAGGGGGCCATGTGAATCCGCTCGACTTGATCTCGGCCGCACCCTGGAAGCGGGCGGTGTTTACGACCTATGCGCTCTCGCTGTCCTTCTTCGAGGCCGTGTTGCTTGACGCCCTGCTTCGAGGCGGCGGCCGCAACGCCCTCATCCTGGCCGATCCCGAAGGCGTTCGTGCAGGTCTGAGCGAAGAAGGTGCGCGCAGGGTCGGACGTGACTACGAGATCGAGCCAGTCGCCTGCGGAAACCACGGCGTCTTCCACGCGAAGGTGGGCGCATTGTTTGCCGAGGATGATGCCCATCTGCTCGTGGGTTCCGGAAATCTGACTTTTGCCGGCTGGGGCGGCAACCTCGAACTGGTCGAACACCTGCATCCGAGCTTCGCAGCGGATGCCTTCGACGATGCCGCTGGCTTCTTCGACCAGCTGGCACATTCGGGCCAGGCCATCACGACCGCGGGACAAGCGTGCGAGGCCACCGCCGCGTCCCTGCGGCGATCGGCACACGGACACGACCGGCCGGGCAACATCCATCTGCTGCACAGCCTCGATGGAGCGATCGCAGAGCAACTGGCGCTCTATGCCGAAGAACTTGGCGGCGCGACGCGAATGACCGCCGTCTCGCCTTATTATGACCTGCGCGCTGAAGGGCTCGAAGCCTTGGCCAAGCTGCTGGCGCTCGACCGGGCCGATCTACACGCTCATCCGGCAGGAACGGTTCGCGGTAACGGATCGAATGCCTGGCCGTTCGAAGGTGGGGCGAGGTGGAAAGCGGTCAACGCGGCGGACGCATTCGGACATGATGACCGGCTCCTCCACGCCAAGTCGATCGAGCTCGTTTGCCGCAAGGGGAGGCTCGTGCTGAGCGGCAGCGCCAATGTCACGCATGCCGGACTGTTCGGACGAAACGTCGAAGCCGGCGTTCTACGCATTCAGCGCGGCAGTAAATCCTACTGGGTCACGACCAACGGCACACCCCCCGCTCGTCTGGCGATCGACGAAATCAACGAGGCGGGCACCTCTTTGCCGCCCGTCGGCATCCTGAGCGCCTCGCTCGAAGGCGAGACGATAAGGGGCCGGGCGCTAGCACCGCGCCTTGCCGGCCAGGCGGAAGCCTTCCTGCGAACACCGCGTGCGTCCCACGCGCTGGGCCGAGTGCAGATCGCCGCTGACGGAACCTTCCTGCTCCCGGCACCAGGCATCGAGTTCGAAAGTTGGGAGAACGGCCGCCTGATCCTCGGGCTTGAGCAGGATGGCAAGCGCTGGGAGGGGTTTGTCTCCATAGCGGCCGCGCTCGAACTCATTCGTCGCACGGGTTCGATTGCGCCGCGTCTGATGGCGATGCTCGCCGGTACGGAGACGCCGACCGATGTCGCGGCCATCCTGGCGTGGTTTCGCGAAGACCCGAGCCGGATGCCAGCCTCCCTGACGATCGGTGGTGGCAGCGAGGCTGATCGCTCCGAAGCGGCCGGAGGTCTGGTAACGCTTGCGGATCTCAAGGCGGCGAGCATGAGCGACCATGCCGGAGGCTTCGCCGCGCGCGGCGAAGCCTCATCTGTCTGGCGGCACGCAATGGCCCTGATCCGCGCCGCCTTCACGCAGTCGCGCGGGCCATGGGGCGGTGGGGGTGAAACCGACGATGACGATGATGAGGACGAAAAGGACCGCGAAAAGCGCGCGCGCTCCGAGGAGGCAGCAAACCAGCGGTCGCTGCAGCTCTTCGACGAGCTTCTGGCCGCCATGCTCTCGCCCGAAGCCAAGGGCCGCAACGCGCTCATGGCGCTCTCGCTATCGCATTTTCTCGCCGACCGGATCCGGCCGGCGCCAGCGAAGGTACAGCTCTGGCTCGACAAGGTGCTGCCGCAGGTCGGCACGCTCGACGGACCCGAGAGCGACCTCGCTGTCGCGTCCATTCTCCTGCATCATGCCGCCGATCGACGCGACGAAAATGCGATCAGGGCGCGCCGCTACTTTCTGCGGCGCGGGATCGATCCTGCATCGCTGTCCGCTGCGCCGGCTGTCATTCCGGCCTTCATGGCCTTGCTGGGCCCCGAAATCGATCTTGATGATTTCCTTGCCAGGATGCTGGCGGCGCGCACGATGGGCGAGCAGATTAGCACCTATATCGCGGCGGGCGAAGGCCGTGGCCCTCGTAAGGGGTTCGACAGCCTCGCCGCATCGCAATTCTGGCCGCAGCTCGAACGGGCGCTCGGCGATCCACCTTCATTCGGCAAGCTGATCCTGCTCGACAGCTTTCGGCCGTCCTGCCCGCGCTGCAACATGCGGCTGCCTCTCGCGTCGGGAGAAGACCTGCGCTTGCGGGGGCTCACCACCTGCTGCGGCCGGATCCTTCTCAATCGGGATTGCTGACTATGGCGGACTTGAACGAACTCCTCGCGCTTGCCCGCGATGCCGCCGAACCCCGGCAGATCGACAGGAGCAAGGTCGGCTTTGGCGGAGTGGACCCCCTCGGCCTGAGGCAGATCAATTTCGGCCTGATGGACCGGGTGCTGCCCGACCTCAACAATGTCGCCAACCATATTCGGCCCTACACGCTCATGGCCTGGGCCTGGCGGCGGGTGCGGCATGTCCTTGAGGACGGCAAGCGGAAGGCGGCGTCGCCTGAAGAGATGCGGGATTTCGTCGATCGGATCGAGGCGATCTATGCGTGGTCTCAGTTCCTCATCGATCAGCGGGCCGGCCTCCCGGGTGCCCAGGCGATGCGCGCCCTGCTCGATGCCCCCCAATACCGTTTTAGCGGAGCGGAATGGGAAACGCGGCGCAATATGCGGCGCTATTCGACCGGCTTGATATCACCGCTGAACTATGGGCCAAGCCTGCGCACCATGGGCTGGTTGATCCCCGTCGAGGGAGCCGCCGGCATCTTTCAACCTGATCCGTCACTCGATGGCGTACTCGATACCTTCCAAAAGCGCTTCGAGAACGAGTTGGACCACGATGCATTCAACCGCTTCGGCAGCGTTACGGTCAAGCGCGCGGACGCTGAACGCTGGGGGAAACTCTGGGACCTGGAGAAACCACAGGCCGCCGAAGCCAAGGCCATGTTCGGCCGCCTGGGCGGCGAGCGCGCTGCACTCGCACGCCAGAAGGGCGTTGCGTTGATCCAGGCGGCCTTTGCAGACCTCGCCGACGAAGAGGCTACATACGAAGATATCAGGGTTCGGATGGCGGACCGAAGCGAAGCATGGGACAGGCCAGACGACAGGCCGGCTGCAGCGGGCGAATGGCGCGCGGTGCAGATCCGCCAGCTTTTCCGGCTCGCACTCGAGGGCCTGTTCTACTGGACGATAGGCCGGCTCCTGCCGGGACCGCTGTCAACGGCACAGTTGGCGGAGGCGTTTCTCGCCGCCTTGAACGAAAGCCAGCTGCCCGAGACCGTCGACGGCTGGATCCTCGGATCAGCCGACACCGCCAACCCGGTCGAGCGCCTTCGCTCGCTGCAAGCCGCGCTGCGCGACCAGGACCAACTTCCCGCCGCCATCGTCGCTGCCCTGGCGCTTTGTCTTCGCGAGGCGCCCAGCCAGCCGCATCCGTTCGAGAATGCCGATCGCATGCCGCTCAGCAGGGCCAGGAAGGAGGCGGAGAGTTGGCGAGAGCTTTCGCCAGCGGGCTTTCTTGCCAGGATGTTCGAGATCTGGATCATGGCCCAGCACGCCTATTGGTCGGTCGGACGCGGTCTCGCGGATGCGCGAAACCGGGGAAAGTCCATCCTGCGGCTGCGCATCGTGATGGATGAAGGCGGCTGGACCCTGACTCCCGGCACGACGCGGCAGGGCAATCCGCCGGAACCTACGCCTGATCGCTTGGACACGGCCATCAGTCTGCTCGTCGAATGCCGAAAGCTCTAGGCTACGCAGCCCTGGATAGGGGTTTCGCACTTGGCTCCGTACAGGAGCGATCTTCCGCTATGAGTGGTGGTGGAGCGTGCATACTGTTTTGTTCTTCCATGTCGCCTTCCTGCAAGGATTTTCGATCGCCTGTGATAGGATCGCGGTGCGACCCGGGGGGCTATCGAGTCGCTCGACCTGATCGGCCTCCATCCTTGGTATCCTGCTTGGCTATCATTCCGAGCAGGCTCCTTTTTTGGCTGGGTCATGGCCAAACAGCCGAAGACACCTCCTCCACGGCAAACATGACGGCCCCCTGAGATGACGATCTTGGATTTCTGACGCGAGTTGAATGCCGTCGGCGGCATCGAGCCAGGCGATTTCAGCCATTTTACGCGCTACGCTAGGATCTGGCCAAGAACCGCCTCCGAAGATGCCATCGGAACGAACACGCGGGTACGATACTGGATCACTTCGGTGAAGCATCCGAGCGATTTCAGCCAGGCCAGTTGGTCGTGCGGGTAGCCTACAAGCTCGATCCGTGACGAACCGTTGACGACGGAGCGCTTGATGGTGAGCGGGAACGGTTGCGAGACGTCGACGCTGCGCCCCGCGGAAACCGCCTTGGCGACGGCATCAGGCGGAAGTGTTTCGGAGCGATCGATCCCGAGCTTGGTGAAGAGCTGGGAAACATGATCGTCGAACACGAGGCGGCCAAGCCAGGAGTGCCCTTCCCCGTCGACGATGCGGTTGACCGCCATGTGATCGCTCGGCAGCGCCGACCAGATCGGCAGGAGCAAGCCGGTCGCCAGCCGGATCGTTTCACTATCGACGGTCTGCCGTGCGAGCTCGACTTCCGCCGACCATTCGGCGCTGAACGCATCGCGGTCGACCTCCTCCCAGGAGGATTCGTAGAGATCGTCCTCACGCATATATTCGTTGCGTGTGGGCCGCATCATCTCGACGCGCGGAATCGGCGTGCCCTCCTTCTCCTCCATGAGCGAGCGTGCCCGCGTCCGTAGCGCGGCCTTGCCCGACTTGCGGTTGATCATGAAGGCTGCACTCCCGTCGCCATCGGCAATGCGCAGGATGCGCTCGAGCGAAACGGGATTGCGGCGGCGCGCGATCTCGATGGTGAGGAGGTGCGAGGTGGCGCCGGTGCGCGCGTCCGTACGCAGCACCACGTCATCGATCAGCGCCGCCTTGTCGACAAGGATCGTCTCGACACCGACATCAAGACGCCCTGCTTCGCGCGCGGCCGAGACCCGGGTTTCGATGAGCGCAAGGAACTCGTCAAAGATGCTGTTCTGGAGCGCGATCGGCAAGGCGAGGATGCGATTGAGCCAACGCTGGATCGGCGGCATCTCGTCCTTGAGGACGCCATCCTTGTCGACCAGTTCGAGTCCGGTGCGATGCTGGAAATCGTCGAGCGTGGTGCTCGAGAGCTTGCCAGCTGCCAGCAGATCGAACCAGGAGAGAAGCGCGGCACAGGCATATTCGCTTTCGAGATTGTCGGCGGGATCGAAAAGGCCCTGCCCACCCGTCTGGCGCTGGCCGCGCGTGAGCGCGCCAAGGCTGTCGAGCCGCCGGGCGATCGTACTGGTGAAGCGCAGCTCGCCTTTGCAGTCGGTGGTCACCGGCCGGAACAGCGGCGTGGTCGCCTGATGCGTGCGGTGCGTGCGGCCAAGCCCCTGGATCGCGCGATCGGCGCGCCAGCCCGGCTCGAGCAGCAGATGCACGCGCTGCTCCTGGTTCGCGACGTCGAGCGAGGCATGATAGCTGCGGCCGGTGCCGCCGGCGTCGGAGAAGACGAGCATGCGCTTCTTGCCCGCCATGAACGCCGCGGCCTCGGCCTGGCTCGTGCGGGCCGACCGGCTCTCCAGCTTCTGCCGGCCATCGCTCGCAGTGATGAGCCGCTTGGTGCGCCCGGTGACCTCGGCGACGTCGTCGTGCCCGAAATGCTCGAGCAGCGCGTCGAGCGCCGACATGATCGGCGGCATGGCGCAGAGCTTCTCGATCAGCGCATCCCGGGCCGCCTGCGCTTCGGGATTGTAGACCGGATGGCCATCGTCACCGACCATCGGCAACGATCGCGGCGTTCCGGTGTCATCCTTGAAGACGCGCATCTGCCGGGTCGGGAAAGCGCGCTCGAGATAATCGATGATATATTCGCGGGGGCTGAGGTCGATTTCGAGGTTGGCGCGCTCGTCGGGCGAGAGATCACCAAGCCGCCGATCGAGGATCGATTCCGCGGTCGTCACCAGCTGGAGCACGACCGACTGGCCGGCCGCGAGGTGCCCCTTCACCGCCGCGATCACGGTCGGCAGCTTCATGCTGAGGAGGAGCTGCCCGAAGAAGCGCTGCTTGGTGGATTCGAGGCGCGAGCGTGCCGATGCCTTGGCGCCGCTGTTGAGCGTCGCGTTCTCGAGCCCGTCGACCACGGCCGTCAGTTCGAGGGCCTGTTCCATGTTACGGTGGATGATGCCCCAGGCATCAGCATAAGCGTCATAGATCGCGATCTGCTCGGGGTTAAGCTCGTGGCGCAGAATCTCATATTCGACCCCGGCGAAACTGAGCGCGCGCGCCGTGTAGAGGCCGAGCGCCTTCAAATCGCGCGCGACCAGTTCCATCGCGGCAATACCGCCCTTGCGGATGCCGGAGATGAATTGCTCGCGATTGCTGAAAGCCGTTTCCGGACCCCATAGGCCCAGCCGAACAGCATAGGCGAGATTGTTGACGTCGGACGCGCCGGTGGCCGAAGCGTAGAGGACACGCGCATCTGGAAGGTGGTTCTGCAGCAGCACGCCGCAAATGCCCTGCTGCGATCCCTCCTTCTTGCCGAGAGCGCCTTCGCCGCCGGTAACGCCGCCCATTTCATGGGCTTCGTCGAACCCGATCACGCCTTCGAAGTCCTCACCCGCCCAGTCTATGACCTGCTGCAGGCGGCTATTGTCACCGCGAGCCGAACGGAGCGTCGGGTAGGTGATGAAGAGCACACCCTGTTCAAGCGGGATCGCCTGATCGATCTTCCAGTTGGCCAAGGGTTGGATGTCGGCCGCAAGACCGCCGAGCGCGGTCCAGTCGCGGCGCGCATCTTCGAGCAGCGCTTCGTTCTTTGATATCCAGATGTTGCGCCGGCGTCCGGCAAGCCAGCTGTCGAGGATGCAGGCCGCGACCTGGCGGCCCTTCCCCGCCCCGGTCCCGTCTCCGAGGAAATAGCCCTTGCGATAGGCGCGGCCGTCCTCGGCCTCCTCGAGCCCGACGCCTTCCTTGGCGGCCCTGAAGCGTCCCGGTAGGAACTGGTCCCAGGCATGGCCGGCATAGACGACGGTCTCGAGTTGGGAGGCCGAAAGGAGCCGGTCGGAAACCGTCCGCTCGGGAAGGTTCGGCACGTAGCCTGGGACCGGCGCGGCGATGGACCCCATCGCCACGGATTCGACAAGTGCGGTCGGGTGGTCGCCAGCGGCATCGAAGGCGATGCGGCTCGGACGATAAGGGAGATAGACACCAACCTGTTCGAGCAGCGGTGCCGGGGTGTCGAGGGGCGTGTAGTCGACCGGTAGCACGTTGTTGCGTACCGGAGCGTGGTACGGACGCGGCTGCGCGCGGCTACTTTTCATCGCGCGGAACAACGAGGGGCTGCTCGACCGCCTGGGCGCAGGCGCCGCAGGCGCGCCAAGAGATCCTCGTTCGTGGATCGTGAGCGCACCGATGAGCTCGCGGATGGAGCTGCGCTGGATCGTCGCGGGAATGGCCGTGCCCGCCACCTTGTCGATGACGAAGAGCCGGACCGCGATCGACGTGCCGTGCTTGAGATAGCACTTCTCGAGACGCACCGAGGTGCGCACGCTGACGTCGCGCAGCGTCGTCTCGAAGAGATCGCGCATCCGCGCATTGGGCCCGAACCAGTCGGGCATGATCGCCACGAGCCGTCCGCCGGTCTGAAGTCGTCGTAGCGCGGCCTGCAAATGGCGAACTGCGGCATGCGCATCCGCGCCGAGACCGACCGAGCGCGAAAAGGGCGGATTCATGAGGATCAGGCTGGGGCGCGGCGCGTCGGCCAGGGTCGAGTTGATCGTGGCGCCGTCATGTCCGGTGACGACGGCATCAGGGAACACGTCCGCGAGCCGCGCACGGCGGTCAGGAGTATATTCGTTGAGCTGGAGCTCCGAGAAGTCGCGGCATTGCGCTACAAGGAGGCCGTTGCCAGCGCTCGGCTCAAGAATGATGTCATCGTTCTGGACATTCGCAAGCAGGACCGCGACGGCTGCGAGGTCCACTGGCGTCGAGAATTGCTGCCATTCGATCTGGTCCTCGCTGCGTACCGTCTGAGTCGGCAGCCGGTCGAGCAGGTCACACGCCCCCGCGACATCGTCCAGCGAGCGGAGCGGATAGGGTCCGAACTGAAGGTGGTGCGCAAGCGCGTGTTCGAGGATCTCGAAGCTCTCGCGCTGGGTCCAGAGACCATCGGCATCAGTTCCGCCATAGCCTTCCACCATTGCCATGTTGAGGTCCGCGCGGGTGATCGGGTCGCAGGTACGCAAGCAGTCGACAAGTATCGTGGCCGCGCGTCGGCCAGCCGTGACGGCGATATCGAAGAGGTCGGACATGGTGGGGTCTCCGGACTTGCTGCCCCATCGGCAGCATCAGTCCTTCGATCCCCCTTCCCTTTCTCGGCTCTGCGACCGCCCAGCTGTTGGACCACAGCCAACCGGAAGGCGGGCAAGCCTAAGTCCCATCGGTTATATTGTCGGAAACGTGCTCATGCTGCATCATGGCGCAAATGCGGCCGCGCAAACGCCCAATGCCGCCGTTTTTCAGGGAAGTATCATTGAGCGATTTTCGTTTTCTGCACGCTGCAGACATCCATCTCGATAGCCCGTTACACGGTCTGTCGAGGTATGAGGGCCTGCCCGAAGACGACATCAGGGGCGCGACGCGGGCGGCGTTCGACAATCTCGTGCAGCGGGCAATCGAGGAAGCCGTCGATTTCGTTGTCATCGCCGGCGACCTGTTCGACGGCGAATGGAAGGATATGAGCACCGGCCTCTATTTCGCGCGGGCCATGGGCCGGCTCGACAGGGCGAACATTCCGGTTTTCCTGCTGGCAGGCAACCACGATGCCGCCTCCGTCATCACCCGCAACATTCCATGGCCATCGAATGTTCGTCTGTTCGGCAGCCGCCGACCCGAGACTTACCTGCTTGGGGACCTGCGGGTAGCCGTGCACGGCCAGAGCTTTTCGACACCGGCGGTGACTGACAATCTCGTGCTGGCCTATCCGGAAGCGGCCGACCATCATTTCAATATCGGCGTGCTCCACACGGCCTTGGCCGGCAGACAGGGGCATGCGGACTATGCCCCGTGCAGCCTCGAGGATCTCAAGGCCAAGCGCTATGACTATTGGGCGCTTGGTCATGTCCATCAGCACGAGATCGTCTGCGAAGAGCCTCACGTGGTCTTTCCTGGCAACACGCAAGGTCGGACAATCCGGGAGACCGGGGCGAAAGGGGCCGTCATTGTCGCGGTGGAGGATGGCGAGGTCACCTCGATCGACGCTATTGAGCTCGATGTCCTCCGCTGGGCTTCGGTCGAGGTCGATTGCTCAGCCATATCGGCGGACGCGGCATCAGAGTGCATGCGCTCAGCGCTGGTGACGACATGGCAGGCAAACTCCGGCGGCATGCCACTGGTTGTGCGGTTGTTGCTGATCGGCACGACCTCGGACGCGGGTGCGTTTTTCGATGGCGCGGCAGACCTGCGCGACGCCGCGCGCGCCGTAGCGGCGTCGGTTTCACCCCATATCTTTATCGAGAAGGTGAAAGTGCTCGTCACGCCCCCATCTGGCGACGGCAGGGTTGTCATCGGGGATGACCTGGCGGCGTTGATCGAACGTGCGCCGGCGGATCCTGCTCTTGCGGATCTGCTCGCGGCCGATCTGGCGCCCTTTCTGCTCGCGGCGCAAACGGCTCTGGATGAGCCCGATGACGCCGACCTGCGATGTCATGCAAACCAGGGCGACTGGCCAGCGATCCTCGGCATGGCGACCCAAGCTCTGCGCTCGCGCCTGACAAAGGAGGTCTGACCATGCGGTTTTCCTCCCTATCGCTGGAACGCTATGGCCGTTTCGAGAACTGCGAACTCAAGTTTCGTACCGGGAGCCCTGACCTCCACATCGTCTACGGTGCCAATGAAGCCGGAAAAACCACGTCGCTCGCGGCAGTCTCCGACCTGTTGTTCGGTTTTCCCGCTCGGTCTCCTTACAATTTCGTCTTCGACTATGCGCTTCTGCGTGTGGGAGCCCTGCTGGAAGACGAGGGTCACAGCCTGGCCTGCCGCCGCAAGAAGGGCACGAGCAACACCCTTCTCGATGCCCAAGACCAGCCGCTCGACGAGGGTCAGCTGCTCGCGATGCTGAGGGGACAGACCAGGGAAACGTTCGGTCTCTCGTTCAGCCTCGATCAGGACGGCCTTCGTGCCGGTGGCCAGGCAATGGTCGATGCACGCAACGATCTCGGTCGGGCTTTGTTCGCCGCAGGTTCGGGTCTTACCGGTGTCTCGGACGAACTCACCCGGCTTGAAGCCGAGGCCGATGCGATCTGGGGGCAAAGGGCTGCCGCTCGGCGCAGTTTCACCCAGGCCCAACGTGAACTTGAAGCACAGAGCCGGGCGGTGCGCGACGAAGCGCTGAAACCCAAGGCATGGCTCGACGCCAAAGCCGCGGTGGCCGATGCTCAAGCTGTACTGGAAGAAACTCAGCGCCGGCGCGACGAGGTGCTCGCGAAGGTCAGTCAGGTGGAGCGCACCCGCAGGACTGCTCCAGCCGTTCGCCTCCGCACGGCACATCTCGAAGCGCTGGGCGCCTATACCGATGCGGTTGATATCGCCCCGCAGCGCGAGGACGGCGCAGAGACTGCGATGCAGGAGGCCCAGGCCGCCTCTCGCGCGAAAGCCGCAGCCGAGACGCTTGCCCAAGAAGCGCGCAATCAGATGATCGCGCTCACACCCGACCAATTAGTCCTCGCCCGTTCGGAGGAACTCGACGAGCTTGTGTCGTCGGCGGGTGCTGTCGAAAAGGGTCGGCGCGACATGGTACGCCTGGCCGCGGACCTGGTCTCCGGCGAAACGCTCATCGGGCGCCTTCGAGAGGAAGCGGGCGCGATCGCGGCTGCTCCACCCACACGCATCGTCAGCTCAAAGCTGCGTGAAGCCGCCCTCGGCCACGTAGAGAATCAGTCCGCCTTGCGTCAGATCGAGCAGAGTGAGGACGAACTGGGCGAGCGACGCAACGGGCTCGCAGTCAAGGCCGCGAACAGCACAGCGGCGCGCGATCTGGCAGCCCTCACTTCGGCGATCAATCTCGCAAAAGCGTTAGGCGCTGATGTCGATGGACGGTGCGAAGCGGCGCAACGAATTGCGGACCGGTCCGCGTCCGCGCTGGAACAGGCACTTGCGCGTCTTGCCCCGTGGAGCGGCGACGCCGAGACCCTTCTCGCTTTGCCCAGGCTGGCCCCGCAGGAGATCGACCAAACACGGGCTACCCTGTCCGAACTCACCGCTGACATGGGCCGTGAGCAAAGCGCGGGAGCACGTGCTCGGGAAGAAGCCGCAGCACTGGCTTTGGAGATGGAACATCTGTCGTCGGGAACCGCCGTTTCCGCCGAGGACATGGCAGCCGCACGGAACGATCGCGACAATCGCTGGCAACCCCTGCGTGCCCATATACTGCGCGCTGCCCCATTGCCCTCTGCCGACGAGGCCGTGGCAGCCTTCGAAGTTGCCATTGCGGGAGCTGATGATCGATCGGATCTCCGGTTCGCCGCGGCTGACGAATCCAGTCGCCTTACGGATATGGGGCAGCGACGCGCCAGGGCGCTGCTTGCGGGAGAACAGGCCGACATGCGCATGGCCGCCGCCTCAGAGCGTCGCGAAGCGATGCGCGTGGCCTGGACCCGAACGCTCACGGATGCAGGTTATCCGGACCTGGAGCCTGGCCGATTTCTTGGGTGGATGATCGATCGCGATTCGGCGGTAGCGGCTCACCAAGAGGTTCTCGAGACCGCGGATGCGGCTCGAACCTTGTGTAAGCGCCGGGATGAGCATCGAGCCGTCCTGGCTGCTGAGCTCAATGCCGATCCCGGTGCACCCGGCGGCAGCGAGTTGGCGCCGATCCTGACCTTCGCCGAGAAAATCCGTCAAGACTGCGAGGAAGCCAACCAGGAGCGTCGACTTAACGAGGCCGCCCTGACGCAAATCGATCAGGATCTGGAGAGTTTGCAGCAGCGCCGGAGGCGCGTCGAAGAGGTCACTGAGGCCTGGCTGAACGAATGGCGGGGATTGTTGAGCGAGACCGGCATCGATCTCGACATCACGGGCGCTACGACGACCCTCGATATTCTTGATGAACTTCGGGCGGCAATCTCGACGCAGACGGAGCTGCAGGCACGAGTCGACGGGATGGCACGAGATGCGCGCGAACACGATGAGAGGGTTGCGGTTGTCGCCGACGCTTTGGGCATCACCTCTGCCAGCGATGGGACCGCTCCGCTCGACTTGATGCGTGCGCGATTGGCGGCAGCACGATCGACCGCCAAGGCGCTTGCGACACTGGAAGAAAGTGCCGCCAATCGAAATGCCGAAGCCGCGGCGGAAGACGCCCGCCGGGAAGCAGCGTGGGGTTCATTGGCGGCTCTCCTGGAGGAAACTGGTTCGGCCGACGCTGCCGACCTGGGTATGGCGATCGAGCGCTCGCGAGCCGCACGCGCGCTGCGCACGGCCGTCGCCGAGGCGGAAATTGCCATTACCTCCGCAGGCGATGGCAAAAGCCTTGAAGACCTTGTCGCCGCGCTGGACGGCATCGATATCGATAATCTCGCCGCACGAAGCGAAGCGCTTGCAGAAGAACTGGCCGGCCTCAATGACGAAGTTGCGGTAGCGGCCGGCACGCATGGCGACGCCCGCAGGGCTTTCGCCAGCCTTGAGACGCAAGGCGAGGCTTCAGCCAATGCCGCGAGCGATGCCGCACAGGCGCGTGCAGAATTGAGCGTGCTCGCAGAGCATTATATCCTGAAGCGCGCCCAGGCCGTCACCTTGCGGTGGGCGATCGAACAATATCGTGAGCAGCATCAGGATCCAATGCTGCTACGCGCCGGCGAACTCTTCCGTACCTTGACGGTTGGCCACTACGTAAACCTGAAGATCGATAACGACGGGGCAACGCCGCGGCTGCTGGGACTACGGGATGATGGGAGAACGGTCGTTGAGGTCGGCGCGATGAGCGAAGGTACGACAGACCAGCTGTTTCTGGCGCTTCGCCTTGCTGCGGTCGAGCAATCGGTCGCCTCTGGAGTAAGGCTGCCATTTTTGGCCGACGACCTGTTCGTCAATTTCGACGACGAGCGTTCCGAAGCGGGTTTCAGGGTACTGGCTGAGCTGGCCCGCTCGACACAGGTGCTGTTTTTCACCCACCATCCGCATCTTGCCTCCATCGCCCGCTCAGTGGTCGGCGCAGAACTCCATTCCGAGTGTGCCCTTGGCTGACCGATGTCTTTGCCCCCTCGATAGCGCGGAAAACGATTCCCGCCCCATTTGCATGCCACTAAGATGGCCGCCGCCTAGATAAGGCCTGCCTGAACAGGTTGCTCAAGAGCCGTCCGGACGGCGCTCACGGCCTTCCTGCGCTTTGCATAGTCGATCCGGAAGTCGTCGAGAACCTTGAGGTCTGCCGCCATCTCGGTTGGCATGGGCTGCGGGATGTCACGCCCCGCCGACATATCGTGACCTGAGCGTTCCGATGCGCGTTTCATGGCGAAGTGGATGGTCTTGTAGTCCTCGTCGGTAACACTGACTTCTTTCAAGCGCGCGGTCATGACGTCGGGAACGAAGCGCACGACTGTCTTGGCGAGGACGAGCTCCTCCACCGCACGCTCCCAGGATTCCCTGAGATCGGAGTAAAAGTCCTTTGCGAGCCGGCGGTAGGCAGCGGTATCGAAATCAGTCAGCGAGCCAAGTTCACCTACGCGCGTGCGAAGGTCCGTAAGGCGCGCATTGAGATCCGCGACCCAAGGCTCGCTGTTTTCCTCGATCACACCGAAGCCATCGGCCTCCGTCTTTCGCACAATCGATTTCACGAGGGGCGTTGCTCCACCAAGGCGCGCCGCTTCGGAGACGACTTCGTTGAAGAAGACGATGTTGTGGGTGAAAATTATGACCTGGCGGCCTTTGGCGGCTTCCGCGACGAGCCGTTGGGCGACCTTCCTCACGCGCAAGTGATCGAGTGACGACACCGGATCGTCGACGATAATGCCGTAGCGCGCATCGTCTCCGCCGATTTCCGCAAGGAAGCAAGCTAGCGCGAGTGCGCGTTGCTCGCCTTCCGAGAGTATCTGGTTCGTCTTGATCTTGCCCGCACCCTTCAGTCCAACCGAGAAAAGGCTCTGGCCGCCCGAACTGGAATCGGACACCGTGAAGGGAATATGCGACAGTTCGAAGGCGCGGATCTCCTCGAGGATCCGCTTCTGCAACTCCTCGGTCACCAGCATCTTGCGCAGAGCTGTTATCTGCGTGGAAATCGCGCGGGTTGCTACCTGCGCAATGCAGTTGCCAAGCGCCCTATGCGCGACCGCATCGCTCCGGCGTTGAAGCACCGTCTGCAGATCGTGAGCGAGTTTCTGGCGGTCCTTGAGCTCCGACAGGCGGGCGCGTTTGGCGTCGAGGACGGAGGCATGAGAAGCGCTGCTGTGCAGGCCCGCCGCCTCGGCCTCCAGCAGGTCACATTCGTTCCTGATCCGGCTCAGGATCTCGGCCGCGGATAGCGCGGCAACGGACGGGAGCGCGCTATTGAGCAGCGAGCCGCGACGCGCTGTGAACTGAGAGATCATGTCCGTGATCTGTTGGACGAGCGTGGCCCTGTCCTCGGCGAGCGCACCATAGGCCGCAAGGCTGTCCGCGACCACGTCGCCGGCCGGCACCGTAGCGGCAGCGACCTTGTCGGTGAGCGTCTTCAGGCGATCGCGCGCAGCATCGGATCGGCGGGCGGCATCACTGCGCACGAATGCGTTGAAGCGAGCGAGACGCATTGCCGCCGAAGGAGATAGCGGCTCGAGGCAGAGCAGGCAAAGATCACCCTCGGCGTCCGGGAGCCGCTCGCTTTGGGGTTCAGTGCCATTGGTCGCGAAAGCCCGCGCGGCTTCAAACAAAACCCGCCAGGCATCGCCGCCTACCCCGGGGATCGGCTCGGCGCCGAACTCCCCGCTGGCAGACAGGCGAGCCGCTTGCGCTGCCGCATCGAATTCCTTGCGCGCTTCGCACAGCGCGTCGCCGACACCTTGCGACAGTTCGGTGTCCAGCAAATCGAACACTTCGGCGACGCGGGTGAGCAGGGTTACGCCCCGGCGGCAAACCGCGGCCATGGCCACAGGATCGGAGGCGAGCTCGGCGGCAAGCGACACCAGCTCCTGCTGCTCCTCTTCGGTCAATGCCGCCAATGACCGAAGATCATCCTCGCTGGGCAGCGAAGCGCTCTTCGCGTCCAGTCTCGCCAACATGGCGGTGGCGGCCGTGCCCGGTGTGTAGCCGGCGGGCAACGGGACCTTCATTCTGGTTGCCAGCTGTTTTTCGTCGGTGCCGAACCGCTGCCCCAGGCGCTGACAGAGATCGCCATGATGCTCGAGAATGGCGAGTTCGCGCGGCAGGTAGGCGATCCGGTTCTCGCCATCGACATAAAGGCGGGCATTGTGGCTATCGAAAACCGAGATCTGACGGAGAATGGCAGGCGCCGCAGACGAGGGATCCCAATCGAGAGTAGAGACATCGTCGTCTCCCACCCGATACCGCACTTCCACTCGCATCGGCCCGGCTGTTCCGGATGCGAAAACATTGCCGCGCAGTTGATCGGCTGACAGACTTCGGCATAGACGCTTGGCAATGCGCGTGTAGCCACTCTTGCCGCTGCCATTTTCACCATAGACGAGCGTGATACCCTCGGGTGCCATTCGCAGTCGCTGCTCGGGTGCCAGCCGGTCGATATGTTGGACTGGCCCCAATTGGGCAAGGACGGTTCGTCTTTGCTCCGAAGTCCCCGCGCCGATATGCGATGCCGAGATAGGCAGGCTCTCCGCGGGGGCAGGACCAGCGCCCGCGGCATGTCGGACGCTGGCAGCAATCGTCTCGAATTCCTGGTCCTCAAGAAGATTGTCGGCGGCCAGCGCAATGCGGCGAAGGCAATCGCTGACCCATGCCGGCTGCTCGAGAGCCCAATCGACCAATCCTTTTGCCATTCCAACCAACCCCATACTCTACGATTACGTGCGCACCCGCACCGAGGTCGCGCGACCTGAATAGCCTCAGTCGCGGAGGGAACGCCACAGCACCGGGCGAAGAAAAGCCTGAAAAAACGCCAACCTGCGCTTACCGCTTCTCACCTCCAAGAAGGTTTGCCTCAGACGGCTGGGTTCCAGCTGCTTCTGCTAAAGTGGCCAAGCGCCGTCGGTCGCAAGAAAATGCGCCGACGTGTCAAAGGAGCCTTGATAAACGCCAAATAGGGAGTGGTAGCTCTGGCCGGAGTTCAAGCGGCAAACCAGGATGATAAAATGACTGGCTGAGCCTCGGGCCGAGCCAGGTCAACGAACTGAAGAAATTCCGTGCCTGGCCTCCAGCACCTTGGCCCAGTCTTTGACGCCCTGCGGCACCACACGCATGATCTCCAGACCAGGCCTGGCATATCGCAATGCGGCGCGCTCAGCCGCCAATTCGCCTTCGACATCATTGTCCGCGGCGAGGATCAATTTGGTCAGGGAGTTCGGCAACAGAATCTGGTCGAGGCGTCTGGCACCAAGGCTCGCCCAGCAAGGGACTCCCTCAAGAAGCGTGAAGGCGTGCGCCGTTTCAAGACCTTCGGCAAGGGCAAGCACGGTGGCGCCCTGCCCTGCGCCCTGCCAGGCACCGCGCCCCGGCCGTCCGAGCATGAGCTTCTTGCGGTAGTATCCGGTGACGGGGTCGAGGAATATCCGCTGGATGGCAGTCAGGCGCCTGCCTTCGCGCACTGCCACGATGAGCGCAGGATGATATGTTGTCCAGGGCTTGGGCTTGTAGGGACAGCGCGGATGGAAGCGGAGATCGCTGGCCGGCGGTTCAAGCCCGCGCTGTCTCAGGTAACGCTCGGCGAGAGTTCCCGCGAGGGGCAATGCCTGTTCCCATAGCCGAATGGCATTCCCTGCCCCGGAAGCCGGGCTGTCCCGGTACGAAAACGGCTGCCGGATCGGCACTCGGCGCAGTTCGCGAAGAACGTCTTCGCGATCGCAGCCGGCAAAGCAGGTTACAAGAAGGCCCCGATCACCCTGTCGGATCGACAGGCTCGGTGTGTGATCGGCATGCGCCGGGCAAAGACACATGGCGGTGCGCCCGTGCCAGGCTCCGCCAAGCGCCCCGACAAGATCAATAAGTTCCTGGGATGGTCTGTTGGCGGTAAGCGGCATGAACTTGCTCCTGATTACCCCCTCACCCCCTTCTCCGCTTTACCGCTCTCAAAAGACGAACCGCAGGCGTGAAGAATGGGGCGTGCTTGAGCCGAGAGGTCACGCCATATGGAGAGAGGCCAAAGCCGCTTATCTTTTGCGATCTGGCTTCTTGGGGGGCCTGCCGCACGCCCAGCCCTCCCTGTTCGACGAACTCCGCGAAACCTGAAGCATCATGCTGACTGACAATTCTGCCCCGCACCGATTCGCATCGGGCGTAATGCCGCGCGTATATGCCAAGCCAATTGCAGGACGCGGCGCTAAGCTTGGTGGATTGGGCGAATAGTCTTTGCCGATACGCAAAAAATCCTGTTCTTTTCATGAATTTTGTTGGATTTTCACTCGGCGTCCGATCGTCCCTGACTCATGCCGATATGAACGCCTTGTCCCGGCAAACCTGCCAAATCCGCACTGGAATTGACTAGCCCCCCTCTCTTTGGCATAGCTGTCCGGGATTGAGGGTGATTTTGCGGCCTTTTTCACGAACCATGGCTAATTTAGACTGAGAAGGGGGACATGCTCATGCTGTCGGGTCAGATTCTCGATGCGATGATCACCTCGTGCGAGAATGCCAAGACGGTGTTGCGGCAAGCCGCCATCGACCCATCCGACCGCAAGACCCTCAACATTTCCATGGGTGCCTCGGTAGCAGCGGAGTTTCTCGGGCGAACGCCAGAAGCTCTCTCCAAGGCAGAAGCGCGTGGCAGGCTGCCAGCTCCCAAGACGGCCGCCAACGGTCGGCGATTTTATACGGTTGAGGATCTGATCGCCATCCGCGAGGCGCTTGGCATCAAGATGGGCAAGTTGCCCGCTGAACGGGCCGTCGTCATCGCCGTGCAGAATTTCAAAGGCGGCGTGAGCAAATCGACAACCGGCAAGCACCTGGCGGACTACCTGGCGCTACGCGGTTATCGCGTCCTGGTCGTGGACTGCGATCCACAAGCGTCAATGAGCGTGATGTTCGACGTGAACCTTGAGGCCCTGGTCGACGAGACCCACACGCTGTCCAATTTTCTGTCACCGCGGATCGACGAGGCCAACTCATTGCGCAAGACGATCCAGAAGACTGCCTGGCCCAATATCGATATCTGTCCGGCGAACCTGGGGCTGCAGGATACCGAATGGGAACTGACGGCCACGATCGAGGAAGGCCCCACAGCGATTGCCGGTGCGTTCCGCATGCTGCGGATCGGACTTGAGGAGGTCCGGCTCGATTATGATGTCGTCATTCTCGACCCACCGCCGGCCATGGGCTTTCTCGGCGTTAACACTCTGACCGCAGCCGATGGGCTGCTGATCCCCGTCCCTGCCCGGCAGCTCGATTATCTGTCGACGATCCATTTCATGCAAACGTGCAGGGAAGCTGTCGACCTCGTGTCCAAATTCGACACTTCGATCGACTATGGATTCATTCGGGTTGTCTGCACCATGTTTCAGCCCAGTCGCACGAACGAGGCGCAGATGCTGCAGGTCATGGAGAAGACCTATGCAGGGCAAATGCTTTCCACCCCGATCCTCCTGTCCGAGGAAATCAAGAACGCGGGGCTATCGATGTCGTCGATCTACGAGATCAACAAGCCCTACGGCTCACACCAGACCTACATTCGCTGCCGGGACAATCTCAACATGGTGTTCCGCGAACTCGAGAAGGATATCTGCAAGCAATGGCCGTCACGCATGGCACAGCTTGGCACCGATAGACTGACGGAGGCGGCATGAGCAGCGCGGGGGGCAAGCGGCGGAGCTTACTGGCAAACGCCATCGAGAGCATCGGCACGACGCCGGCACCGGCGCCGACCGCGCCTGCCGCCGTCCTCGACACTCAGGAACCCGCTGTTCGCGAGAAGCCGGCAGAGGAAATCGCCGCCCCCTCTTTTCTCGAACGGCGCGGGATCGCGTTCGATGAAATTGCACGCACCGTCAAACGCCCCACGCTTCGCCTGAAGCCATCGGAGTGCTCGATTTGGCCGGGTAATGCCCGTGATTACGCGGCGCTCAGCTACGAACGCTGCTCCTCCCTGATCGAGTCGATCCGTGAGGAAGGCACCAATCGTGAACCTGTCGTCGTGCGGCGTACACCGAATGGCGACCACCCCTACGAATTGATCGTTGGCACGCGGCGACATTTCTCGATTTCCTGGCTGCACGCCAACAATCACTCCGAGATCGAGCTCGTTGCCCGTATCGAGACGCTCGATGATGAAGGTGCCTTCAGGCTTGCCGATCTCGAGAACCGCGAACGCGAGGACGTCACCGATCTCGAGCGCGCCCGCAATTATCGGCATGCGGCAGAGACCTATTACAACGGTGTTCGCACGCAGATGGCCGAGCGTCTGGCGATCCCCAAACAGAACCTCCACAATCTCCTGCAGCTCGCAGAGCTGCCGGACGAGGTTATCGACGCCTTTGCCGATCCTGCGGATCTCAAGGTGCGCCACGGGATGCGCCTTTCTCCGCTGCTCAAGGACGAACGATATCGCGACAACATCATCGCCGTCGCCCTCGCCCTTTGCGAGGAGCAGCGGGCGCTGAAGGCTGCCGGACAGAGCCGGATCGAGGGAAGCAAGGTCTGCGAGCGCCTCGCTGCAGCCGCACAGGTTCCGAAGGCGAAGCCGGCCGCGCGCCCTCGCCCGACACTGACGGCGCCTACGGGTCAGGAGCTGGGACAGGTCCTGACCGATACAAAGGCAAAGGGAATCACGATCAATATCAACCCGAAAGGCGCGACCTCCGTCGATGAGATCCTCGATGCTTTGCGGCCCGTGATCGAGAGTGCGAAGTTCTCCCGAAACTGATGTTGAAACAGATATAATGGTTTATTTTCAGATAGTTGATTGGGAGTAAAACGCGTTTTACTCCTTCCGCAGGACACGAGATGCCACAGGATTTCCGCGAAGACGGTCAGGTAGACCTATTCCTCCCCCAACTGACTGCGCTACCTCTGCGGGATCAGCGCGAGACGATGGAGCGGCCGTTCTTCTCCCTGTCCAAACGCAAGCGCCTGAAGCCGATCGACTATGTCAGCCCCGACAAAAAAATCACCGTTCACGTGTCGGCGAACTCGGAATATGGTCTGGCGACGATCTATGATCTCGACATCCTGATCTACTGCGCCTCGGTTCTTATCGAGCACAAGCGGCGCGGCACGAACGATATCCCCCAGACCTTGCATGTCGTACCCTACGATATGCTCAGGACACTCAAGCGCGAAGTCGGTGGCCGAGCCTACGACCTGCTTGGCAATGCCCTGGACCGGCTGCAGTCGACCACCGTCAAGACGAATATACGCTCGGGCGACGCGGTAGAGACGACGTTCTCGTGGATCGACAGCTACAGCCAACTCAAGGACCGCTCCGGAAGCGTTCGCGGAATGCGGATCACGCTCGCCAAATGGTTTTACGATGGCGTGCTTATGGATGGCGGGGTCCTCGCCATCGATCCCGCCTATTTTTCGCTCACCGGCGGCCGCGAGCGCTGGCTGTACCGCGTTGCCCGCAAGCATGCCGGCGGAGCCGGCACCGATGGCTTCGCGATTTCCATGCCTACGCTCTTCGAAAAATCGGGCGCCGAGGGCGATTATCGCAGGTTCAAGTTCGAAATGTCCAAGATCGCGAGAGAGAACGCCCTTCCCGGCTATGCTCTGGAGATCGAGCTGCGAGGCGATGCGGAACCGTTTCTGCGCATGACCCGCCGTGAACGGGAGCTATCCGAAGAGGCCACAAAGCCCTCCCCTTCCCCTGCCCCACCTTCGGCCATGCCGCCTGCGCAACGCAGCCCGGCGGAAGATGAGGCGGTGATAGAATTTCCCGGTAGCGGCCATATTGCACATTCCGCCTTCGGAGCGATCGCCAGGGCGAATCTACCTAGCCCGCAACGAGATCATGGCCTGGTTGCCGACGATTTTCGCGGTTTCCTGCGTCAGCGTGAAATTGCCTTCAATGCGAAGAACATTACCCAGATCTTTGCAACCTTCTGCTCAAAGCAGCGTCCGGCAGGTTAACTCGAGCGCTCGCCTGCCAGGACGGTCTTTCAGAAACGCTCCTTGGATCGAGATGACCCGAGGCCCCTGCCCTCGACCTAGCGGCCTTGATCGTCCGTTCCTGAAGTACCGCCTGCGACCACGCCCGCCTCCCGAACCAATGGCCCTGCCCCGCTGGCCGCTTCCAACCTCGACCCAGCGAGCCACCTGCGTCTCAAGACACACGCAGGCTCGCGCCCCGCGGTCACCAAGCGCATTTTGAAAGCATTGAACGGCGTGACGTGAGTGGGAAGCGTGGAGCGCGCTGTTGCCATGACGGTACTACGGGAACGCATTGCCCGATAGGAACTCCCCCCTTTGCGTCGCCTCAAGCATATCGAGAAGGCCCCATTGCTTTGCGCGTCCACCACATTGCTCCCGTCCGTATCCAGACCCGTTGAGAGGAAACGGGGAGGGGAGGGGCAGTTGATGACCGCATTTCGGGCGTTCCTGAAATACCGTGCATTGCGCCGTATCATGTCAAAGCGGGTGAGCCGACGCGCCGAGACCTGCTCACAACCACGGCCAAAGCCCCGTTCCTGAAGTACCGTACACCCCACTCAAACCAAGCTCTTCTCGTCAAAGATCAGCGTCCACGGCGCCGAAAGACTGCAAAGCAGTAGCCTTACAGCGGACATAGCGCCCGGCTTCGGCGCAGACTTTGCCGGTCATGGTTGCGAGGCAAGCTTAAGCCGTTCCCAATATACCGTGGGCGAGATCAGCCCGCGCGCGCAGGCACTCAGAAGTTCAGGACGCAAAAGCCGTTACCCAGGATCAATTCGCCCCATATCAAGCACCCTTTTGTGCTGTCGAGCGTCAGAAAAATCAGGTATTCCATGAAGATAGCATCGAGTAAAACGCGTTTTACCGACCGACTGAGGGCTCCGCACCGGACGATTGCCTCACGGTATTTCAGGAACGCTGCACGGTACATCAGGAACCGAATCACGGTCCAATGGGAACGTCCCAATCGGTATTTCAGGAACGGACTGACGGTATTACGGGAACGGACAGCACGCCGCGACTCACGATGAATCCGCGAGTCGGGGATACCCAATCCACAGGCTAACTTTCTATCTTAGAGTCTAAAGGAATTAACAGCGCCTGCGGCGCTTTCCTCTCTTTTGAAAAATGATTGAGAGCAAAAAAATGGGGGAGGGGAGGGCAACCCAACGCAACTGCGGAAATCATATGGGCTAGGCTCTGGATCGAAAAGAATGGAACGACCCCGCCAAACGACGCAAGCCGTTCCATTCGACCTGCCGGTCGCATTCTTCCGCCCGTCGATCTCGACGCACCCCTTATCGCGCGCCCTGAGCCGGCTAGCCAATCACAAGTCCCTTGCGTATCCAACAAACGCGGCAGACAACCGTCACGGGCGCCTGCAAATGGAACAAAAGACGAAACAGCCCACATTGGCCTTACGGAGCCCGTCAGGCGCGAAGGGCCGCCCTGGCGACTTCCGCATCGGAAACTCTCAAAATCGCGCTGCATGGGCCTCTCTGGAGGGCTTGTTTCCTGCAGTTTGAGGACCTGAACTGGGTCGAACGGTCTTCTTGGAGGAGTATGTGCCGCTGGCGCGGGCTATTTCAACCACTCGCTTCATACAAAAAGAGAACAATTAGGCCGCTCCTGATCCAGCGAGCAGGCTGTCGATCGCCGCCATCTCTTCGTCGAATGCATCAAACACAGCCGATAGTTCCCGACTGGCTGGTGGGGGAGGAGCAGCACTCACGGGTCGGCCTCGCTTGGGCTTCGCATAGCCGAAGTCAATCGCCAGATCGGCAGCAAGGAAAATTCGCCAGGTTTGCCGGGTTGTGGTTTCGATGAGCAGGCCGGTCGAAACCGCGCGTGCCAACAGCTTGCTCGCACCGGCAACACTCATTCCGAGAGTGTTCGCCACCGATTGGGGCGACAGCAATGGCCGGTGGCAGCTGAGAGCCGCGAGCGAGGGAAGGGCGCCGACCCGGTATTCGCCCGCGATCGCTCGCTGGGCATCGCGGTAGAGCCGTTCCAGATGATCAAGCCGCGCCAGGCCATCAACTGCAGCCCTTTCAAGCGCGCGGACCGCGGTGAGCCAGTCAGAGCCGGCCGGCTGATGCTTGAGGCGCAGTGCTTTGGCGCCACCAGTCAGGCAGGGCAGGGGGGCCGCCGTCAGTCTCTGGTCGCGCAGTTCGAAGGGAAGGCCAGTCCAGGGGGTGATTGTCGCATCGAGGCGGGCGTGCTGCCGTACGCGATCGAGTGCGCGAACGAGGGAAGGGTGCTCGGTTGCAACCGCGGCGTCGCTGATGGCGGTGGGAAGGGCATCGCGCCAGACGAACGGGTCGTTGCTACGCAAGGTCGCGCGCCAATTCTCGAACTGTTCGAACGAATCGGTGTTTGTCGCACGGATCGGACGCCCTGGGATTTGGAGGCCGCAGCCCCAAGAAAATACGTCGATCTCGTCGATCTCGACACCTTGCAATTGCAGGGCCCGTGCATAGCCGCTCCAGGCAGCGCGTGTTGTCCATGCCGAAGATATCGAACTTACGCAAATCCGGGCATCAAGCCGGGAAATTGCCGCCGTGCAGGATGTTATCGCGGAAGCCATGATCGGCGTATATTCGGGGCCATAGCGACCATGATGCAGCGTCTTGCCCATGCCTGATTGTTTACTGAAAGTGCCTCTCAGTCAACTTTGCCAGGATACTCCCTGGAGCTGATCCATCGCTATCGATTGGACGCCAGGCGCGTCACGATCCCAGAAGTGGTTCCTGCCAATCTCAGCAAGCGGCACTTATTCCAGGTGTGGCGGGTTTGAGCGGTTCCAAATCTCTGCGCTTTCAGTAGGCGGGGTTCATCGCGCGGCACGCGAAACCCAGGAAAACCGGGCGTCATGGAGGTTTGTTTCGCAAGGCATGCCTGACTTTGTCCGGCCGCTCGTCGGGCATCGGGAAGAGGCGGACAGTGCAGGGGCAACGTCGCCGGGTCGAGTTGACCTCCACCATTCGGCATTGGCCAGAGCTCGGTATATCTATATCATACGGGGGCAACCGGTCGGTTGACCTCATTTGGCTATTTGTGACAAAGCCACCCCTGGAGAAAAAAGGCAGGTTTGGGATGGCGATTATCGGGTATGCGCGGGTGTCGACGGATGAGCAGGACACCGCGGCGCAGCTCGATGCGCTTCGTGCCGCCGGGTGTGCGACCATCTTTGAGGACAAGGCGAGCGGCGCGAGCCGCGAACGGCCGCAGCTGGCACGCGCAATCGATCGAGCGGGGGAAGGGGACACCCTGCTGGTGGTGCGAATTGACCGGCTCGCCCGTTCGCTTTCGCATCTTCTGGAGGTCGCGGAGACGCTCAGGAAGAAAGGTGCGTACTTCCGATCCATCCTTGACCCGATCGACACGGGTAGCGCCCAGGGCATGTTGATGACCCAGATGCTGGGCGCCTTTGCGGAATTCGAGCGGGCCCTCATTCGTGAACGCACGCGAGCAGGGCTGAAAGCGGCCGTGGCACGTGGCGCCAAGCCCGGAAATCCAAAGATGCGGGCGCGAGATAGGCACGCCATCGCGGAGATTGGCTATGGCCACCGCGAGCGTTATCTCAACGATCTGCTCGGTGGCCGGCACCGGTGGCTGCCGACTGTCGAGCGGCTGCGCCCGCATCTTCCCTGGAAACTTGTCGTGCGGCAGTTGCAATCGATCACGCCGCCGGTCAGGTCATTTTCTGAACGGACCTTGGTCAAGGCCTGCCGCGCGCTTGTGCATGCAGGCTACGCCGACCGCGTGATCCTTGACAAAGCCCCGCGATTGCCACCGGACACACGGGTCGCGCGCCTTATCGCGGATCGGATCCGGCATTACCCTGAAGCAACACTACGCGATTTGGCGAACTGGCTTACACGAGATCTGCGTGAACCAACGGCCCGCGGTGGTCTGACGTGGTCGGCCGAAGGCGTCCGGCGAGAAAAGGAGCGGGCACGGCATCTTGGCTTGTTGGAGTAAAGGCGGTTGCGGAATGCAAGGGAGCAACCGCGCTGAGTACCTCGAATGGCTTGATGCTGTTGCTGACCTGTTGATGAGCACGGGAAGGCTGAGGAGGAGGGCAGGGGCCTCCCCACGGCGTAGCCAGGCTCTTTCCATTCGTTTGTAGCGGGCAGAGTGGACCGTTACCGGCCTTTCCTTGGTCGGCCGGGCATTCCTGACCTGTTTGTCCGATCCTATAGCGGCTTGGATAAATATCGCGCGTCAGGTCCGTAGTCTGGGCTCACAGGTTTGCCAGTTGGCTGGAATCCGTTGCGCGTCCAGAAAGGCAGGGCGCCAGATAAGGCCACGAGCGAAATCGAGGGAAGTCGTTCGTTGTGAGCAATTTTCTCGATCGCGGCGATGCCGGCATACCCCATGCCTCGACCACGCGTTTCGGGCAGCAACGCAATATCATGCAGGTAGAAGCAGTCTGGCCAAATTGGGAGTTTTTCTATTATTTGATCGAGCATGATGCTGTGATCACGCTTCCATGGATGCGCCAGCACGTAGCCCAATATGTTTCGGCTGCCATCATCGACCAGCAGGAGGCATCCCGCAGAATAAAGGGCAAGTCGATTGGCGAACACCGTCTCGCGCTCAGGATGACCGGGGTGGACTTGCACTGCGATGGCCGCGATCGTGGCGGCGCTATCGGGGGAAGCAGGTATCCAGCGATATGGTGCCATTGGTCGCTTGTTCATCGGCAGCATCTTTCGGTTTGCCAAGGCTAGCAGCGGGCGACAGCGGACTGGCAGGAACAGTGAGGCATCGAGTGCAAAGCCGCTGGCGCGCCGGAAATTCATAACCTTCAAGGGCTTGCGACCGCCAAGAGCTTGCACTCTCGCTTCGTATGGATCAGCGTGCGGACCTCATCCAATGGCCTGGGCTTGCCTGAAAAGGCACGATGGGCTCGTACTTCCCAACTCCATTTCGGGTGAGATCGTGACAATAGGGTGAGATTGCAGTCGCTGGCACGGCTCCGGACATCATGGCCAGCATGAAGGGCAAGCACGGCAAGGCCTTTATCGCAGTTCCCTCACCCCACACAGGTCAACGGCGGGCTATGAGCTTCTTGCCCGATGTAGATGCAAGGATGAGCGCCCCAGTCTGATCTATGCTGTAGCTTGTGACCGTGCTGAGCAGATCGACCAGCTTTTGCTCCTGATTCATCAACGCAGGCGCGCATGCCATCATCGTAGTTCCGGCAGGACTGATAGTCAGCTTGGTGCCGTTTACCGTATAACTGGCTATCAGGCGGTTGCAACTCGCATTGCCTGAAAGCTTGCCATCTTTGCTGAACAGAAGCGTCGCCGGTGAGTTATCGATCACGCCTTGACCGCCTATATCCTCGACCTTCCACTCACCCGCCTGAAGGATATTGAGACTCGCGGGCTGGGATGACGACATGTTTGAACCTGGCGTGGCACAAGCGGAGATCAGTACAGTTGCTACAGCGGCTATAGTCGGCTTGAAAAGGGGCATCGAATTGTTCCTTCGGATCAAGAGGCGTAAAAGGTCTGGTGAGGGGAGGTTCGGTTAATAAATGTTTCTCGCGATCTAAAGGTCCAGATCGTCGATTGGCTCAAAGAAGCGGGAGAAGTGGCGCTGATGGCCGACGATCTATCACATCTCCCGTTCACGGTCAGTCTCAGCCGTGCGACGCGTTCGATCATCCGCCAGAATATCGTTGCCAGGAGCAGGGAAGCCCAGGGCGCGGATGCGTTCAGCGATCGGCTTGCTCGCCCTCGATATAGCGGATGATGAGCAAATCTCCTTCGAGCCTCTCGACCAGACGCTTGGCATTGCTTCCGATCAGGGCATCGAAAATAGCGCCGCGCCCATGACTACCGATGACCGTGAGATCGCTGCTGTGCTCGTCGATGAAATCGCCCAACAGGGCGTCGGGCGAGCCATGCTCTATCATGACTGCCGTTCTGCTTTTCACATTAGGTGTAATACGGGCGTCCGCCATGAACTTCGTCGTGATCTCCTTCTCTATCGATCGGAGTTCGCTCTCGATGTCGCGGTCGACGATAAAGCCGGCGTAAGGGATGTCGTAGCCATGAAACAATGTCAGATCGCTTGTGGGGAAGAAGGCCGCGACCGTTTGGAGCGCCTGAAGCGAAGCTTCGGTAAAATCGGTGGCAATCACGATGTCCCGATAGCGCCGGGTAGGCCTGTCATGCACCATGAGGACGGGTGCCGTCGAACCTCGGACAATACGGTTGATGGTACTGCCGAAGATCATGCGGCTCAAGGATTCCGGACCGGCATCGCCCGTGACGATCAGGTCGCATTGTTCGCGTATCGCGAGATCGATGAGTTTTTCAGCCGGATTGCCTTCTTCGACGATCACGCGGATTCCCTCGGATGCTCCACCAAGGTCGCGCCTTAGCTGCCAGCGCATTCGTTCGACCGGATCGGGAATCCTGCGCCATGATCGGCGGCTTCGGTCGACGAAATATTGGGGGGTTTCCGCCGGGTCCAGGATATGAGCGGCGATTAGCTCGGCGCCGAATTCTGCTGCCAATTGGACGGCACGATCGAGCGCGCGATCACTGCGCGGAGTGAGGTCGGTCGCAACGAGTATCCTGCGAGGCTGGATGGATATGAGCTCGGTCAAGGGCTACTCCTTCATTCTGCCGTAAGGCATGAGGCTAGTCGGTTCGTGGGGGCAAGGCCAGCCCGGGGCTGAAGGCTCGGCGCCTGGAACCGGTCGCGCGGTGCTCTCAAAACAGGGCTGCGAATGCGGAGCCGCTGGTCGCTGGGCTTGCTTCAGGACAAGGTGTTCCGGCTGTCCGCCTCCGCTACACCAATCTTCTTCGAACGGCGCCCTGCTGGCAGGATAGATTGTCTGCAATCGGGTAAGCCGCGTGCGGCGCAGCACGGTGAAAAGAATAAAGGCATCACCAAGCCTTGCCCCTGACGCCAAACTTCAACCATAACGTCAGAAAGTCCTCGAGGGGATACATCAGGCAACCAGGAGCAGCCCGTCCCCCATGTTGGAAGCGCGATATCTTCTCGTCATTCTCGCGCTTCCCTTCCTGGGCAGTCTGGCTTCGGCGTTCCTGCCGACGCGTGCCCGGACGCTGGCGGCCGCGATGGCGGGCGGTGTCACGTTCGCCGCTCTAGGCCTGCTCATTTGCTTCTATCCGGCTCTCGCCGACGGCGCGATCGTTCGTCATACGATACCGTGGTTGCCGTCGCTCGGTCTCGACCTCACGGTCCGCCTCGGCGGCTTCTCGTGGCTTTTCGCGCTGCTTATCCTGGGTATCGGGGCGTTGGTCGTGCTTTATGCGCGTTACTACATGTCGGCCGAGGACCCGGTCCCGCGCTTCTTCAGTTTCCTGCTGGCCTTCATGGGATCGATGCTGGGCCTGGTCCTGTCGGGCAATCTCATCCAGATCGCGTTCTTCTGGGAGTTGACCAGCCTCTTCTCCTTCCTGCTGATCGGCTACTGGCACCACAACCAGAGTGCTCGCGACGGTGCCCGAATGGCGCTTATCATGACCGCGACGGGAGGCGTATGTCTGCTGGTCGGGTTCCTGCTGCTCGGCCACATCGCCGGCAGCTACGACGTCGATCGAGTTCTGGCTGCGGGCGAGGCAATCCGGGGGCATGCGCTCTATCTTCCGGCGCTGATCCTCGTCCTGATCGGCGCCTTCACGAAGAGCGCGCAATTCCCGTTCCATTTCTGGCTGCCGCACGCGATGGCCGCGCCAACGCCGGTATCCGCCTATCTCCACTCGGCAACGATGGTTAAGGCGGGGATCTACATCCTGATTCTGTTCTGGCCGGCCCTGTCGGGCACCGAGAGCTGGTATCTGATCGTCTCGACGACGGGGCTTGCGACCTTGCTGATCGGCGCTTGGGCGGCGATCTTCCAGCAAGACCTGAAAGGACTTCTCGCCTATTCGACGATAAGCCATCTGGGGCTGATTACGCTGCTGCTGGGGCTCGGCAGCCCGCTGGCGGCGGTGGCCGCGATATTTCACACGGTGAACCACGCGACGTTCAAGGCATCGTTGTTCATGGCGGCGGGGATCATTGATCACGAGACCGGAACGCGCGACTTGCGCAAGCTTAGCGGGCTGGTTCGTTTCATGCCGATCACCGCCACATTGGCCATGGTCGCCGCGGCGGCAATGGCCGGAGTTCCCTTGCTCAATGGCTTCCTGTCGAAGGAAATGTTCCTCGCCGAGGCGCTCGAGGCGCACAGTGGAACCATCCTCGATCGTTTCCTGCCCGTGCTGGCGACATTGGCCAGCACCTTCAGCGTACTCTACTCGGTTCGCTTCATCCATCAGGTGTTCTTCGGGCCGCCGCCGGTGGGACTGCCTCGCGAGCCGCATGAAGCGCCGCACTGGATGCGGCTGCCCATCGAGATCCTGGTGCTGCTGTGCCTGCTCGTCGGGATTTTGCCGGCCCTGACGATCGGTCCGCTGTTGACGACCGCGGTCAGTTCGGTCCTAGGTGAGCGGACACCGGTCTACAGCCTCGCGATCTGGCACGGGTTCAACCTGCCTCTGTTGATGAGCGCTGTGGCCCTTGTGGGCGGTGCGGTGCTCTACCGGCTTTTCGGCCAGCGACTGAACGCCATGCAGAACTCGCCGGTGATCGGACGGTTGAAGGGGCGGCGCACATTCGAGACGGTGTTGTCCGCGATCATCGAGGGCGCGCGCGGATTGCGTGGGGTCTTCGGGACAAGGCGGCAGCAAGTGCAGCTCCGCTTGCTGGTGCTGACCACATTCCTCGCCGTGGGGCTGCCGCTTGCCAGGCTGGGCTATACGGCCGGCCCGGTGGCAGGGACGCTGATTGATCCGGTGTTCGCGGTACTTTGGATGCTGGGCGGGGTCAGTGCGATCGCGGCCGCGTGGCAGGCCAAATTCCACCGGCTGGCCGCGCTCATCATGGTCGGCGTTGCAGGGCTGTCGACGTGCATCAGTTTCATCTGGCTGTCGGCGCCGGATCTCGGCCTGACCCAACTGCTTGTGGAGATCGTGACACTGGTTCTGCTCCTGCTGGGATTGCGTTGGCTGCCCCAGCGCCGCTCGGATTTCTGGGCTGGTTCAATCGCGCCGTTCTCGGTGCGCTACAGACGCGGCGCGGACCTGCTTGTCGCCCTTGTCGGTGGGGCCGGCATCGCCGCTCTTTCCTATGCGATCATGACCCGTCCTACACCGGAGGGACTCTCGCGCTACTTCATGGAGCAGGCCTATCCGGGCGGGGGCGGAACCAACGTCGTCAACGTCATCCTTGTCGATTTCCGCGGTTTCGATACGCTCGGTGAAATCACGGTCCTCTCGATTGTTGCCCTGACGGTGTTCTCGCTCCTGAGGCGCTTCCGCCCGGCGGCTGAAAGCGTCGAGATGCCGTTGCAGCAAAAGAGACAGAATGCCTTCGACGATGCCCGCAAGGGCAACAAGGTCGGCGACACGGCACGACATTATCTGCTCGTGCCGCGGGTCACCATGGAATGGCTGTTCCCGGTGATATTGACCCTTGCGCTCTATCTGCTGGTGCGGGGTCATGATCTTCCGGGCGGTGGATTTGCAGCCGGGTTGACGGCGTCTATCGGGATCATTCTCCTCTACATGGCGAACGGCACCAGAGCCGTGGAGGCACGCCTGAACGTCAGGCCGGTCCGGTGGATCAGTGCGGGGCTTTTGTGCGCGACGGCGACTGGCGGGGCCGCCTGGTTCTTCGGCCATCCCTTCCTATCAACGCATTTCAGCTACCTCGATCTTCCGCTGATCGGATCGGTACCGGTCGCGAGCGCACTGCTGTTTGATATCGGCGTCTTTGCCGTGGTGGTCGGCACGACGGTGCTCATTCTCATCGCCCTGGCTCACCAATCCATCCGCAGCCCGCGTGCGAACCGTTCGGAGGACGGCACCGCACAGGAAGCAACGGAACTCGAGGGCAAGGGTTGATGGAAGCTGTTCTCGCGCTGGCGATCGGGACATTGACGGCCTCCGGCCTGTGGCTGCTCTTCCGGCCCAGGACCTTCCAGGTCGTGCTCGGCCTGTGCCTCCTCTCCTACGCGGTCAACCTGTTCATTGTCGCCGCTGGACGCCTGCGCACAGACGCCCCGCCGATCGTTGGCAAGGGGGCAGTAGATCCCGCACAATTCGTCGATCCCGTGCCGCAAGCGCTGGTCCTGACCGCGATCGTCATCTCGTTCGCGACCACGGCGCTTCTGCTGGTGGTGCTCCTCGCTGCGCGCGGACTGACCGGGACCGACCATGTCGACGGCGAGGAGGACGATCTGTGAACGGCTGGATGCATCATCTGGTCATAGCGCCGATCGTCCTGCCGATGTTCGTCTGCGCGGTGCTGCTGGCCTTCGATGAGCGCCGACGGACGCTGAAGCGGCTGCTGAGCCTCGGGACGGCAGCCACGCTCGTCGTCATATCCGCCGCCCTTGTCTGGGAGGTCGATGCCGGCCGGTCGGCACTGCCCGGGACACCCCATGTCTATCTTCTCGGGAACTGGCCGGCACCGTTCGGGATCGTACTGGTCGCCGACCGACTGTCGGCCCTGATGGTTCTGCTGACCAGCGTGCTCGGCTTTACGGCGCTGTTTTATGCGATTGCCCGGTGGGATCGCTCGGGGCCGCGCTTCCACGTGCTCTTTCTGCTGCTCCTGGCGGGAGTGAACGGCGCGTTCCTCACCGGCGATGTGTTCAATCTCTTTGTCTTCTTCGAGGTACTGTTGGCCGCCTCCTACGGGCTGATCCTGCATGGCGCCGGCGAGGAGCGAACCAGGGCCAGCCTGCACTACATCACCATCAATATCGCGACCTCCCTCCTGTTTCTGATCGGGGTCGCGATGATCTATGCGGTGACGGGCACGCTCAACATGGCGGAGCTTGCGACGCGGATAACCAGTGTGCCCGCGGCCGACCTGATGTTGCTCGAAGCCGGTGCCGCGATCCTTGGCATCGCTTTCCTCCTGAAAGCGGGAATCTGGCCATTGAGCTTCTGGCTGCCGAGGACCTATGCCGCCGCCGCGCCGCCGGTGGCAGCGGTCTTCGCGATCATGACCAAGGTCGGCATCTACGTCATCCTGAGGCTGTCCTCGCTCCTGTTCGGCGAGACGTCGGGCGGAGCGGCGGGTTTCGCGGACGACTGGTTGATCTGGGCTGGCTTTGCGACGATGATCTACGGCACGCTCGGGATCCTGGCGACGCGCAAGCTCACCGGGGTCGCCGGCCATTATGTGATGGTCTCATCGGGAACGCTGCTCGCCGCGATCGGCATGGGCGGCGAACTCCTGATGGCTGCCCTGCTGTTCTATCTCGTCAGTTCGACGCTTGCGGTCAGTGCGCTCTACCTCATCATCGAACCTGTCGAACGCAATGCGGGCGAGGACGACATGATCGAGGGAATCGCCGAGCCCGTGTTCGATGACGAATATACCGGCGCGGTCGAGGAGGAGGAAGAGAACGAGATCGGGGTTGTCATCCCCGGTACCATCGCGATCCTGGGCGGCGGCTTCATCTTCTGCACGCTGCTTCTCGCGGGCCTTCCGCCCCTGTCGGGCTTCATCGCCAAGTTCGCGATCGTCGACGCGCTGTTCGGCAGCGCGGCAATTTCGCCGACAGCGTGGATCCTGATCACATTGATCATTGCCTCGGGGCTTGCGACGCTGATCTCGATGACGCGGGCGGGGATCGACCTGCTCTGGACGCCCAGCGAGGATTCGCCCCCAAGCCTCAGTGTGATCGAGGTCGCGCCGATCGGGCTGCTGCTTGCCGCTTGCCTCGCATTGATGGTTCTTGCCGGCCCGGTCTATCTTTACATGGAAGGCACAGCGGCGGCGCTGGCGGATCGATCGACCTATATCGGCGCGGTTCGCGGGGCTCCCCGGGTCGGCGAGGCAACGCGATGACGCGGCTGCTGCCTTTCCCGCTCCTGTCCGCCGCGCTTTTCGGCATGTGGGTCCTGTTGACCGGCTTTTCGCCCGGGCATGTCCTGCTCGCTGGCCTTGTGGCCTTGACCATTCCGCGTGTCATGCTGCTGCTGAAGGTCGAGAAGCCGCGCGTCCGCATCGGATGGTCGATGGTCAGGCTCGCGGGCTTCGTCCTCGGCGATATCATCCGCTCGAATGTCGCGGTAGGCCGGATCATCCTGTGCAAGCCGCCCGCCCGGCGCTCAGGCTTCATCCGGCTGCCGATTGCACTGGAAAACCGCTATGCGCTCGTCGTTCTGGCGGTCATCATCACGGCGACCCCCGGGACGCTGTGGGTCCAGCACGACGCCCGCCGCAAGATCATTCTCATCCATGTCCTCGATCTTGTCGATGAAGAGGCGTGGATCGCGCTTATCAAGAACCGCTATGAGAAACTGCTGATGGACATCTTCGAGTGACCGCGCTCGTCCTTGCGCTGGCAATCACTGCCGCGCAGATCCTGCTTGGCATCGCGATGGCTTGCGCCGCCTATCGGGCATTTCGCGGCCCCCGTGCACAAGATCGGATCCTGGGTCTCGATGCCCTGTATCTCGCGGGCATGTTGCTGCTTCTGACATACGGTATCCAGACGGGCCGGACGATCTTCTTCGAGGCAGCGCTCATCATCGCGGTGCTGGGGTTCGCCGGGACGGTTGCTCTCGCCAAGTTTCTGATGCGCGGCGAGGTAATCGAATGATCCAGGCGCCCGATCTCCCGCTCTGGGCAGCGATCATCGTGGGTCTGTTCGTCGTGCTGGGCGCCGTGATCACGCTTGTCGGCGCGATTGGGCTCATCCGCATGGAGACATTCTACGAACGGGTCCATCCCCCGACGCTCGGCATGACCCTGGGCACCGGCTTCGTTCTCCTCGCATCGATCACGTGTTTTTCAGTTATGCAGTCGCGGCCGGTGCTGCACGAGGTGCTGATCGCGGTTTTTGTCACGATCACGACGCCCATCACGTTGATGCTGCTCGCACGTGCCGCGCTTTACCGGGATCGGAGCGAAGGCGTGCAGGACGTACCAGGCGATTTTGGAGACGAGGGCGATGACTGATCGGTCCCGCTGAGCGGCCCGGCTTAATTGTTAGTGCGGCATTGCTGCGCGGTGCAGCCAGCGGAACCAGCTCCGTTCTGACAAATGTTGGCGCCATCAAAAAAGAGGTATATATAATACATATTAACGGCCGGGAGATCGGCTTCCGGTTTTGAGGCGTGATGGAGTTTCCCATGCTGACGGCAGGAAATCTTGCGAACCTGGATGAGCGTACGCTGGGCGAAATTGCCGTAGCCTTGCCTGGCGCAACCGCGTTGTTCCGGGGAGTAGGTCTCGATTATTGCTGTGGAGGGCAGGTCACGCTGCGCGATGCAGCGGCGGCCAGTTCGCTTGAACTCGCGGTGATCGTGGCAGAGCTGAGTGGATTGAAGCAGGGTAGCGTTACAACCCCGGCGGACCTCGATACCGGGTCGCTGATCGAAACCATCGTCACGCGCTTCCATCGCGTTCACAGCCAGGAACTCCCCGAGCTCATCCGCTTGGCTGAGCGGGTAGAGGTCGTTCACCAAGGGCATGTTTCGGTTCCAGCAGGCTTGGCCGTTCTGTTGAAGGCCATGCTCGGCGAGCTCACGATACATATGCAGAAAGAGGAACTGGTACTTTTTCCTCAAATGAACAACGGGGCAACCATGCCACTGGGGTTCCCGATCGCGGCAATGATGGCTGAGCATCAGGAGCACGGTGCCCAGTTGGAAGAGATCAAGAGGCTGACCCACGACCTCGCCGTGCCGGCAGATGGTTGCATGACGTGGCGAGCGCTATATTCTGGTCTTGCCAAATTTATGGATGACCTGATCGAGCACATTCATATCGAGAACAACATCTTGTTTCCGCGGTTTCTCTGAAATTCCGCGGTGAAAGCACAGGAAGTGACCAGTGGCGGATGCCTTGCTGGTGCCGGTGCTTGTTGGTCCCAAAGGCTCACGCGGACCGAAGAGGGTTGGCCGCTTTTGCCACCAGCAGGCAACCGGGCGCTGAAACGGGAATTGATGGGCAGCGTGTCTCAAGTGCCTGTCCAGAATTGCGGTATGATCTGCTCGAGGATGCCTCCCATGCGAACCGGCGAGACGCGGAGCGCCAACCCTGTCCGATCATCTGTTTCTACCGCGATACCGCATATTGTGGCCGTGCCGTCGGCGGCTTCAAAGCGTCCGGACGGAATACCCGTTGTCAGGCGGCGCAGCATTTCCTCCTTCTTGATGCCGATAACGGATTCGTAGTCACCCGTCATGCCGGCGTCGGTTATGTAGGCCGTGCCGCCGGGCAGAATGCGATGATCGGCAGTAGGGGTGTGGGTATGGGTGCCAGCCACGAGGCTGACGCGCCCATCGCAGAAATAGCCTGCAACCAGCTTCTCGCTGCTCGCCTCGCAATGGAAATCCACCACGATCGCATCTGCATCCTTTCGTAACGGACAGGCAGAAATTTCTTCGTCCAATAACCCGAAAGGATCGTTCACCGGGTCCATCATGAACAACCGACCCAGCGCATTGATCACAAGGGCGCGCTGGCCATTCTTGGCTTCGACCAGGGCGCTGCCGCGCCCCGGCGCGCCTGGAATGTAGTTGAGCGGGCGAACGAGACGTGGCGCGCGTTCGATAAATGTCAGGGCTTCTTTTTTGTCCCATGAGTGGTTGCCCAACGTCACGGCATCGGCACCTGCCGCGATGAGCTCGTGATAGATTGCTTCGGTAATGCCGAAACCTCCGGCCGCGTTCTCCCCGTTGACCACCACGAGATCGATTCGCCAATCTGCGATCATTTCGGGGAGATGCGCGGTGATGGCATTGCAGCCGGACTGACCGACGACGTCTCCAATGAACAGAATACGCAACCGGCACGCTCCTTGGATTGATCCTGCACATGCAGTCAGCACAAGAATAGGTCGGGCTGGGTGTTAGGCAATAGACTGTGATGTCTGGGTGGTTTGCCCTGATCGAAGCAATGGGCATTGATGATATGCGCAAGTCCACTGACAGCCTGATGTTGCCGGAAATAGGATTTTCACGCCTATATGGTCGCAGAGGTCTTCTTGATGAGAGGCGCGTACGCTTGAGCGGTAAGTCGAACGAGGGGACCGCCCGAATAGCCTCCGCGATTATCGAACGGGGGTGGGCCGCGCTATCCGGTGAACGGGTTCGCACCTTAATCGGTGAGGCAGGTCAGGACGAATGGGCTGTCTTCCAGGACAGTTGGTCCGTGCTCGGCCCGGATCGCTACATGGCGGACGGCGGTCGCTACCGGCGCAGGCGCCACGCGGCATTGGTGCTGGACGGAGGGCAAATCCGGACCTTGCCGCCGCGTCCACATTACCAGAGCCGTGACTATAATCCATTGAACGGGGGCATCGAACGCTGGTTCGCCCAGGTGAAGCCGGAGGTGCTCGGGGGAGCTGTCTTCAGGCAGTTGCTGGCGCTATGCGTTGATATCTTTGCGGTGAGGGATGTGGCTTGCGAGATCGAGGCTCATCAGTTCAGAATCGAGGCGGGAGAGGTGGAGGGGCGACCGACCCCCGAAGGCATGCACCGTGACGGTGTTGATTGGGTCGGTGTCTTTCTTGTCGGGCGTTGTAATGTCGTTGCAGGAACGACGCGCATCGCGATCGATGGCGTTCCGGCAATCACCGAGTTCACACTGAAGGATCCGCTCGACGCGGTATTTATCGACGACCGGCGCGTTCGGCATGGCGTTACGCCGATCAATCGCCTGGTTCCTGGTGTCGAGGCGCACCGGGATGTGCTCGTGCTCACTTTCCGCTACGCCTGAGGAGCCGAGGCAGCAGGGCGGTGGTTATGGAAACGGAAATCAGGGCAGTGCTGACAGGCCGGATCGCGCGGTTTGGCCCAAAGGGTGAGCCAAGCGGGTATCGCAAGGCAGTCCGCGCTGATCGGGTGACAGTGACCATGGTCGGTCTTTCGGATGATGAACAGGCCGACCTTGTCCATCATGGCGGCGTCGACAAGGCTGTTCACCACTATGCTATTGACCATCACGAGGCATGGGTAGCCGAACAGCCGGCGCTGGCGAGCGCCCTCGACGGACCGGGGGCGTTCGGTGAAAACGTCTCGACGCTGGGCTGGAAGGAAGACGATGTCTGCATCGGCGATCGTTTCCGCATGGGCACGGCCCTTGTCGAGATCAGCCAGGGACGTCAGCCCTGCTGGAAGTTGGGCCACCATTTCGGAGATCCGGCAATGGTTGGGCGCGTGGTCGGAACCGGTCGTTGCGGGTGGTATTACCGCGTGATCGAGCCAGGTGCGATCATGGCCGGCGACCGCATCCGGCTGATCGACAGGCGTTATCCGGAGTGGACGGTCGCGCGCACCTTTCGGATCCTGATTGGAAAGGTGCCGACATCACGGAGCGACATTGCTGACCTTGCCGGACTGCCGCAACTGTCGCGGTCGTGGCGAGCTCGGTGCCACGCCATGCTGGGCTGACAGAATGAGAATAATTCATGCCCTTCCATATTTACAGCCATGGGAGAGCAGCGAGGAGGCGGTTCATCGGATCGCCGGTGTGGTCGGGAAGTCGGAACCACTCGTCGGATGCCGGGCAATGTCTGCGAGCAGGTGCAGCGCGCCACCCGGCTTGCGCCCGCGAAGCGACATGTTGTTCCACGAACCTTGGTGAGCGCAAGGTGTTCTCGTTCGACAATGAACGGATCGATCCCTATTACCGTGAAGTGGTTAGGCCAGACATCAAGCGTCGATCCGATAGACTAAGCGGGAAGCATTGACGCGATCGCCTGACCGGCCGATGACGAGACCATGACGAATGGCCAATCCCATCGCACCCTGCGTGCCGGCAGACTGATCACGGGCATCTAGCCCCGGGCGCCTTCGCGGTTGTCCGGGGTCGGATTTCCGCGCAGGCGCTGCCTTCAACCTGCATCTTTCGTCACAGCCATGCTTTCCGGGAATGCGGCGTCTCCGAGGAGCGGACTCACGCCATGCCTCGTCAAAATCCCAAGGTCCACGCGCCGCGCGCCGCCAGACATCCCGTGCATTCGGCCTTTGCTGTCAGCCTCCCGCGCGCTCTTTCAAAACTGGGCTATTGCTCCCGTACCGAGGCGTTGGCTCTGATCGAAGCTGGCCGGGTGTTGGTGAATGGCAGGCCTGCTCGGTCGGCCAGCCAGCGCGTGGATATGTCCCAGGCGGTCATTGTCGTCGATGGAGGTCGGATCGCCGCGCAAGATAAGATCTACCTGATGCTCAACAAGCCGCGCGGCATTGTCACGACGCGTCGCGATCCACAGCAACGCGGCACCGTCTATGATTGCCTGCCCGGGGGACTGCCGTTTCTTTCACCTGTCGGCCGGCTCGACAAGGCGAGTGAGGGGCTGCTGCTTCTGACCAATGATACGCAGTGGGCGGAACGGCTGATGAATCCCGCTTCGGGCGTCACGAAGACCTATCATGTCAAGATCGATCGCACGGTGAGTGAGAGCTTTATTGCCGCCCTTTCCGAGCCGGTCGAGGATGGCGGGGAGTGCCTCAGTGCCAGGTCGGTGCGACTGCTCCGCACTTCGGCGCGATCGAGCTGGATCGAGATCGTGCTGACGGAAGGGCGGAACCGGCAGGTTCGTCGAATGATGGCAGCCCAAGGCGCGAATGTCCTGCGACTGGTGCGCGTCGCCATTGGCGGCGTGTCGCTCGGGGGTCTCGCCAAGGGAGAAACCCGGTCGCTGTCCAGTAGTGAACACACGGGCTTGGCGCGCTGATATGCTGGCGGAGAGTACGGTGCGCTAGGAAACGCCCTTCCCTCAGGGAACGGTGCGTCCGGCCCCACTGTATACCAGCGCATGCTTCGCCGTACTGCGGGCACGCTCAGCCACTCAGGCACCGTGGCGGCGGAAAAACCAGACTTTCACGAAATGGGTCAGTGCCGCATAGGCGATGAGGTAGCCCAGGATCACGGGCCAGTAGAGTGCCGGCAGAGGCTTGAATCCCAGCGTATGACCGAGCGGCGACAGCGGAAGAAGGGCCCCAATCAAGCAGATGCTGACGGTTGTCGCGATCAAAGGTGTCGATGCCCGGCTCTGGATAAAGGGAATCCGCCCTGTCCGGATGATATGGATGATCAGGGTCTGGGTCAGCAGGGATTCGACGAACCAGCCCGTCTGGAATAGAGCTGGGTTGTGCCAGGCATTGAAGACAAACAGCATTAGGGCATAGGTCGCGTAGTCAAAGATCGAGCTTATTGGCCCGATGAACAGCATGAAGCGCGCGATATTGCCGATTTCCCACTTGCGTGGGCTGGTGAGATATTCGGGATCGACATTGTCGGTGGGGATCGTCGTCTGTGAAAGATCATAGAGCAGGTTGTTGGTGAGGACCTGCAGCGGCGCCATCGGGAGAAACGGTAGAATGATGGATGCGCCAAGGACGCTGAACATGTTGCCGAAATTCGAGCTCGCACCCATGCGAATATATTTGATGATGTTGGCGAACGTCCGCCGGCCTTCGATGACGGCTGCGCCGAGTACCCGCAGGCTCTTTTCGAGCAGGATAATATCGGCCGATTCCTTGGCAACGTCGACCGCACTGTCGACAGAGACGCCGACGTCGGCTGCCTTGAGCGCCGGGCCGTCGTTGATCCCGTCACCGAGGAAACCGACGACATGGCCTGCGCCTTGCAGAGCTGCGATCACTCGGGCCTTCTGTGCGGGGGAAACTTTCGCGAAAATCTGAGTGTGCGATGCCTCGCGCGCGAGTGCCTCATCGTCCAGTTTCTCGATGTCGCTGCCGAGCATGATCCGCTCGACCGGCAGATCAACGTCACGGCAGATCTTCGCGGTTACGAGATCGTTGTCGCCGGTCAGGATCTTTACGGCGACACCCATCTCGAGCAATTCGCGCAGCGCTGTGCCGGCCGATTCCTTGGGTGGGTCGAGAAAGGCAGCGAAGCCGACGAGGACGAGGTCGCGTTCATCATCGAGTGTGTAGTTGTCGTGCCCGGCATCGAGCGTCCGACAGGCAATCGCCAGGACCCGGAAGCCATCCTGGTTGAGTTTCGTGGTCAGCCGCTGGATCGTGTGAAAATGGGAAGGGTCAAGGGGATGATCTGCGCCGGACTGCCGATAGCGCGACGAAATCTCGAAGATTTCCTCGACCGCTCCCTTGCAGATCAGCAGGGGCGCTTCATCGCCTCGCCGTACGACGATCGAGACGCGCCGGCGTTGAAAATCGAAAGGTACTTCGTCGAGTTTGACATAGTCACCGGTTGCGATCGGATGGTCCTCGATACCAGCGTGCGAGAGTATTGCCTCATCCATCAGGTTATGCAGGCCACTCGCGAAGTGCGAATTGAGCCAAGCGTAGGCTAGCACTTCGTCGTTGTCCTGGCCGGTAATGTCGAGGTGAAGTTTGAGGACCACCTTGTCCTGGGTAAGCGTGCCTGTCTTGTCGGTGCACAGGATGTCCATCGCCCCGAAGTTCTGGATGGCATTCAATCGTTTCACGATCGCTCGCTGGCGGGACATGGCGATCGCCCCGCGCGCCAGGTTCATGGTCACCACCATGGGCAGCATCTCCGGGGCGAGGCCGACCGCTACGGCCACCGCGAAGAAGAGGGCCTCGAACCAGTTGTGCTTGGTCAAGCCGTTGATCAGGAAGACCAGTGGTACCAGCACCATCATGAAGCGCAGCATCAGCCAGACGAACTGGTTGAGACCTTTGTCGAAGCTCGTGTCGCTGTTCGCCGCGACGATCCGGTCGGCGATCTCGCCGAAATAGGTTGAGCGGCCCGTCTGGAGAACGATGCCCGTGGCAAAGCCGCTGACGACGCTTGAACCCATGAAGCAGAGATTGGCTGTCTCGAGCACGGGCGCATCGCCTGACGGCAGTTCGGATTGCTTCTCAACCGGCATCGCCTCGCCGGTCAGCGAGGACTCGTTGACATAGAGATCATGGGCCTGGAGGAGCCTGAGATCGGCCGGAATGAGGTCGCCGGCGGACAAATGCACTACATCCCCGGGGACAACCTGCTCGAGCGGAATTTGTACGAATCCTTCGGCATCGGCATCGGCGTTGGCCATACCGGGCCGGCGGATCGCAGCATGTACTTGCACCATTTGCTTGAGCCGAGCGGCTGCGAGGCTCGATCGGTGTTCCTGGACGAAGCCAAGGCCGACGCTGAGCACGACCATAATGCCGATTACAACCGCCGAACGCAGGTCAGACAAAAACCAGGATATCGCCGCCAGCCCGAACAGAAGTCCGTTCAAGGGTGTGCGCAGGCGAAGCCAGATTTCGCGGAACAGCGAATAACGGGCTTCTTCGGCGATACGATTGGGACCGTATTGGCGGAACCGGCCCTCAACCTTGGCGGGCGTGAGACCGTGGGCATCGGAGTCGAGGTGGACAAACAGGTCAGCCGCGGGAAGCCGTGCCATGCCCGAAAGGGCCGAGAGGGCGTTCGATTGGCCGGTCTCGCCTGGCATTCAGGAGAGCCAGGCCAGATCGCGATGATGGGCCGGAGGCTTGACTTCGAAAGCGATCATACGATTGAGCTCTCCTGCCTTTGGTGCGGGCAAGAAATTGTTTACGCCAAATGGGGCGTGAGGCGCTAGCGAACAGTATGAGCTAGCACCTGGTCATTGCTGGTCTTGCGGTTAAGCCAGACGCGGGGGCCCCCTGAGCTCGTCACCCGATGCTATATAGCGGTAGCGGATAACGGGACGGGAGGTGGTAAGCCTCTCCCGGACCGGGCTCATACTCTCGTTGATGCCCAGCGACGCTGAGACGATTTCTCCGTCGACCGAGACTCAACTGTCCGCCAATCCCGTAGCTTCCCGGTCATGCGGGAAGCGCCTTACCCGGAAAGATGGGGTCAGGGCCGGCAATCGAGAGCCCTATGCGAATTGCGATGAGCATGTTGTTTTCTTACCTCTGACGGTCTCGAACGAGGCGTCGAAGCGGATTACTTGCGCCGGTCAGCGGCAACCACGGGCGTTACGGGGACGTAGATATTGCGGCTACCCGCAGCTGAGTAACGAGAGGTTAGACATGCACGCAATCATAACTTCCCAAGTCTTATACGACGCAGATGGCCTGCACATGGTGGCCCATCTGGCACGACCACAAGGCGAGGGGCCTTGGCCGGCAGTCCTCATTGGACACGACGGCGTTGGTCTTGACGACTACCAAAGGGGCCGCGCTGAGGATCTCGCCGCACACGGTTATATTGCACTCGCGATGGACTTTCACGGCGGACAGACCTTCTTTGGCAGGCCCGACGCGATGTTGGTTCGTGTCTTGCCCTTGCTGGCCGACGCTGGGCGGATGCGGGCTATTGGTCGCGTAGCACTGGACGTGCTCCTCGCGACACCTGATGTTGACGCCAACCGGCTCTTTGCTCTCGGCTATGGTGCTGGCGGCCATATCGTTCTTGAGCTTGCAAAAACGGGCGCACCCTTCAAAGCCATCGCGGTCGTTCATCCCAGCCTGCCGGAACCTGACGCCGATGACTGGCGCGACCTGACCAGCACTGTCCTCCTCTGTACTGGCTCCGAGGACCCGCTCTGTACTCCCGCTCAACTGCTCGCCTTCGGTCACGGATTACAGGGTGCCGGGGTTGATTGGCGCGTAAACGTCTATGGCGGAGCCGAGCACGCCTTCTGGGCGCGCCCGACGAATTCGGATGGCTCGCCGGCCGAGGGGCTCACGCATGTTCAAGCGACCGTGCCTGGTGTCGGCTATCACCCAAAACACACTGAGCGCGCATGGCGGGCGGTTCTTGATCTGTTCGGAGAGGGATCGAAATGAACGCTGCGGTGTCGGCACTGCGGTTCTGCTATTGGCGCACGCTCGATCGTCCGGTCCCGACCTGGAAGCTCCACCGGGTGAAGTATCCTCATGCGCTGCCAACCGTGCTCAGCCGCGAGAAGGTTGCGGGGATGCTGGTGCGACCGGCAACCTCAAGCATCAAGCGATCCTGTCCGTTACCTATGAGCCGGCTAGATGTTAGGAGATCGTCCCCCGGATATCGCTCTCAATATGACTGATATAACATTCATAAAGTCATCATATGACCGCTATATCGGTCATTATCTTGATTTCCCCCTCCGTCATGATATATGACTGATACAGCGGTCAATGGCGAATTTCGCGGCTGCCATAACGGGCAACGAGGCTCATATGAAGGAACATACCCGTAGCTATGCGCGCGTGACGCGCGAAGCCCTGACCATGATGGGAGGCCTCATTCGTCTCGGGCGCAAGCAGCGCAAGATGTCAGAGACTGATCTGGCAGCTCGGGTCGGTATTGCTCGCAGCACACTGCAATTGATTGAGAAGGGCCACCCCAAAGTCGAGATCGGACTGGTTTTCGAAGCCGCGATCCTGGTGGGTGTGCCGCTTTTCGTGGATGAACCTTCGCGGCTCGCACCTGAGATTTCACGGATTGATGACAAGCTTGCGCTCCTTCCTCGGTCCGTGCGCCGCGCGCGCTCGGAGGTGAAAGATGATTTCTGAACGGCCTCAGGCGGTCGCGGCGAACGGTCCCGGTCCGGCGCCGATCCCGGCCGCTACGGAAGCCTATGTCTGGATATGGTTGCCAGGGGCCCTCGAACCCGTGGTTGCGGGACGGATCGAAGCGGATGGGGGCTTTTATGTCTTCAACTATGGCCGTTCCTATCTGGAGCGGGCCGACGCGATACCGATCTATTGGCCAGAATTGCCTCTCGAGCGTGGCAGGATCGCGCCGGACGCCCCGCTGGACATGGCAGGGTGTCTGCGTGACGGTGCACCGGATGCATGGGGCCGACGCGTCATCATCAACCGGCTGACGGGTCTGCGCGGCGAGGCTGCGCACAATGTCGATTTTGACGAGCTGACCTTCATGCTGAATTCCGGGTCCGATCGTATCGGGGCTCTCGATTTTCAGACTTCAGCGGAACGATTTCGAGCCCGCGAACAGGACGGTGCGACGCTCGAGGAGCTCGCGGAAGCCGCCGAACGGGTCGAACGGGGTGAGCCCATTCCACCGGCGCTCGACAAGGCGCTGTTTCATGGCAGTTCGATTGGCGGCGCGCGCCCGAAGGCCTTGATCCAGGATGGCGAGGATAAGTTCATTGCGAAGTTTTCGGCGACTAACGACACGATGGCGGTCGTGAAAGCAGAGTTTGTTGCGATGCGCCTGGCGGCGGAAGTGGGCCTGAGCGCCGCGCCGGTGCGCCTGACGAAGGCGAGCGGCAAGGATGTCGTTCTGGTGCGCCGCTTCGATCGCGAATGGAATGGCAGGGGGTGGACCCGCCGGGCGATGGTTTCTGCCCTGACGATGTTGGGGCTTGGTGAGATGCAGGCCCGCTATGCAAGCTACGGTGATCTCGCCGAGATGGTCCGTGCGCGTTTTACCGATCCAAAGGAAACCCTTCGCGAACTTTTCGGCCGGCTGGTCTTCAACGTACTGGCTGGCAACACCGATGATCATGCCCGCAATCATGCAGCGTTCTGGGATGGCGCAGGTCTCACGCTCACGCAGGCATATGACATCTGCCCGCAGCCCCGTAACGGCCGGGAAGCAAACCAGGCGATGCTGGTACATGGGGAGGACAAGCGCAGTCTCCTGGAGAGTTGCCGTCTGTCGGCGTCCAACTACCTGCTGAGCGACGGGGCCGCTCGTGCTCTGATAAACCACCAGGTCGTGACGATCGCGCAGCTTTGGGACGGCATTTGCGATGAAGCCGAGTTGAGTATGATTGATCGCAGCTATCTGTGGCGCCGACAGTTCGTCAACGACTATGCCTTCGAGGGTTATGTCGATGGAGCGCCGAAGCTTTGAGCCGAAGGATTCCGGGTAGGGGTGAAGGCGTCAAGGTCCGTAAAGCGGACATCGACTATTCCGCGACCACAATGCTCACGTTTCTGGAGCGCAACAGATCCGAGAGGATCTTCGATTACCCCTTTGGTTATTCCTATCCGAAAAATTGCTGCGAGAGCGTGTCCCTCATCCTGACCTATCTTCTCGAAGAGAAATATGAGCTCGACAATGTCCGTGTCTTCAAGGGGTCGAAGGCCTGCGGCTATGAACATCATTTCTGGGTCATGGTCGGCGATTGGATTTACGATCTGACCGCTCACCAGTTTGCCGGCCATGATCCCAAGATCGGCGTCCTGGCCGATCCCCTGTTCTTTTCGTACCCCGACTGGAGTGTTGAGCAGAGCCGGGATTTCGTGGACCGGGCATGCGTCATTGCCGCATACCGCAGGGGTGTCATCCCCTTTTAGGCGCATCGTCCGATGAAAGCCGCGACGCGGCAAAGGTCGCGGCAAGTGCGCACTGTCAACGGCGGCGTGTGCCTCTACGCGTTGAACCGCTTCGGTTTGGCGGTTGGTTTGCCGCGGGCTCCCACATTCATCCGCGTTGTCCTGAGCGTGGTAGGCCGGTCATCGTCTATCCGTCTCACTGCCCTTGCCGCGAGAACGTCGCTATCGGCTCGCTTGCACGAAAGAGGGCAGGCCTAAAATATGGCATGGCGCCGCAACGGCCGTGCTGTAGCAAATATATGTAGCCGTACTGTCAGTCGTCGCGACATGCTTCCGATAGGCGCCGGCCGTGACGGAAATCCTTCTCACGGCTGCACCATCTTGCGCATTTTGGGCGCCGCGCGGTCCGTTGCTTTTCGACTAGGCGTTCGAACCTCTCCTTGACCTTCCAACGATGGGAAGCCCTATCTGGGAGAAATCCAATCGATAGGTATGAGGTCATAGGCCAATGAGCGCCGCCAAAAACCAGCGCAATGGAGCGCTACAAGGAACGCAGGCGATCAGCCTGCCTATCGCAGGTATGACATGTGCATCCTGCGCTGGCCGTGTCGAGCATGCTCTGAGCAAGATCGAAGGCGTCCAGTCGGTGAACGTCAATCTCGCGGCCGAACGTGCGGACATTGAGGCGCGCGGCGCCATCAAGCGGAACGATCTCGTGCGGGCAGTCGAGGGCGCCGGTTATACGGTGCCGGCGGGCGTGATCGACCTGTCGGTGGAAGGCATGACCTGTGCGTCCTGCGTGGGGCGCGTCGAGCGAGCGCTGAGAGCCGTTCCTGGGGTGCTGGAAGCATCGGTCAATCTGGCGACGGAACAGGTACGTGTGCGCGGCACGGCGGACATTGCGGCGCTGATCACGGCGATCGGGCATGTTGGGTATACGGCGCACCTCATCGGGGGCGGCACGGCGCGTTACGAAGACGCAGCCGAACGCAAGGACCTGGAACGCCGCAGGCTGAAGCGCGATCTCATCCTGGCGATGGTCCTGGCAATGCCGGTTTTCCTGCTGGAGATGGGCTCCCACCTCGTCCCGGGGGTTCACCATCTGATTGCGCGAACGATCGGAACTCAGACGAGTTGGCTGCTCCAATGCGTTCTGACGACGCTGGTGCTGGCGGGCCCGGGACGGCGCTTTTATCGCGCCGGCATTCCGGCGCTTGCCCGCAGGGCCCCGGACATGAACTCCCTGGTCGCGGTGGGCACTCTTGCTGCCTATACCTATTCGCTGGTTGCAACCTTCGCGCCGTGGCTGCTGCCAGCGGGAACGGTCAACGTCTATTTTGAAGCGGCGGCGGTGATCGTCGCGTTGATCCTGTTGGGGCGCTATCTGGAGGCGCGCGCAAAAGGCCGTACATCTGAAGCGATCAAACGTCTGGTGGGCTTGCAGGCCAGGACGGCTCGCGTCCGCCGGGATGCCCAGGCTATTGAAATCCCCATTGATGCTGTTGCTACGGGCGATGTCCTCGAAGTCCGTCCCGGTGAGCGTATCCCGGTGGACGGCGAAGTGATTGAAGGTGAAAGCTTCGTCGATGAATCGATGATTACCGGGGAGCCGATCCCCGTTGGAAAGGCGCAGGGCGCGGCGCTGGTCGGAGGTACTGTGAATCAACAGGGTGCGCTTGCCTTTCGTGCGACCGCCGTCGGCGAGGCGACCATGCTCGCGCAGATCATTCGCATGGTCGAGCAGGCACAAGGAGCCAAGCTGCCGATTCAGGCGCTCGTGGACCGGGTGACGATGTGGTTCGTGCCGGCGGTCTTTGCGGTGGCAGTCCTGGCCTTTGGCGGTTGGCTGTGGCTGGGTCCGTCACCTGCGCTTACCTACGCTCTGGTCAATGCGGTGGCGGTGCTCATTATTGCCTGTCCGTGCGCGATGGGATTGGCGACGCCGACCGCGATCATGGTGGGGACCGGGCGCGGGGCGGAACTCGGGATATTGTTCCGCAAGGGCGAGGCGCTTCAGCTTCTGCGCGATGCCAGGGTCGTGGCAGTCGACAAGACCGGCACTTTGACCGAGGGGCGGCCAGCGTTGACCGATCTTCAGGTGATGGCGGGCTTCGATCGCGCGGAGGTCCTCGGCCGGATCGCCGCGGTCGAGGACAAGTCCGAGCACCCGATTGCGCGAGCGATCGCCGAGGCAGCAAAGCAAGAAGGCCTTATCTTGCCGAGCGTCGCAAACTTCGCGTCGATCACGGGCCTTGGCGTTACGGCCGATGTGGATGGCGTGCCGGTTCAGATCGGTGCGGACCGCTTCATGCGCGACCTTGGTTTCGATATTGGCGTGTTTGCGGACACGGCGGACCGTCTCGGGCGCGAAGGCAAGTCGCCGCTTTATGCCGCGATCGGGGGTGACCTCGCGGCGATCGTCGCCGTGGCGGATCCGATCAAGGAAACGACGCCTGCCGCAATCGCCGCACTGCATGCCTCGGGCCTTAAAGTCGCCATGCTGACTGGGGACAACGCCCGCACCGCCGAAGCGATTGCCAGCCAGCTTGGCATCGACGAAGTGGTTGCCGAAGTGTTGCCTGAGGGGAAGGTGGATGCGATCCGCCGCCTCAAGCGCGAATATGGCGGGATTGCCTTTGTCGGGGATGGGATCAACGATGCACCGGCGTTGGCCGAGGCAGATGTCGGCCTTGCCGTCGGCACCGGCACGGACATTGCCATCGAGGCGGCGGACGTGGTGCTGATGTCAGGGCATTTGAATGGTGTCGCCACGGCCATTGGGCTCTCCCGCGCGACTATCAGCAATATTCGTCAGAACCTGTTTTGGGCCTTCGCCTATAATATTGCGCTGATTCCCGTAGCGGCCGGCGCATTATATCCTGTGTCGGGCACCTTGTTGTCACCGGTTTTCGCCGCTGGCGCCATGGCGATGTCGAGTGTCTTCGTGCTCGGCAACGCGCTGCGCCTGCGCGGCTTCCAGGTGGTTCGAGGGGCGAGAGGATGAATATAGGGGAGGCATCCAGGGCATCGGGCGTTTCGGCCAAGATGATCCGTTATTATGAGCAGACCGGCCTGATACCGAAGGCGGATCGAACCGGGTCTGGTTATCGCGACTATGCGCCGTCGGACGTGCACATGCTCCGGTTTATCCGGCGCGCGCGTGATCTCGGCTTTGCGGTTCGCGAGATTGATGGGCTGCTGAATCTTTGGCGCGACAGGTCGCGCCAAAGCAGTGACGTCAAGCGGATTGCTCAGGCGCATATCGCACAGTTGCGTGAGCGGATTGCGACTTTGCAGCAGATGGCGAGTACACTGGAAGTGCTGATCGACTGTTGTGCTGGCGATCAGCGGCCTGATTGCCCCATTCTCGCCGAACTGGAGGAACCGGCAGATCGTCCCAGTCCGTCCTTGCCCATCGCACCGCAGCTACGCCGCCGCCCATGATCCCTTGAAAATATCGTAATACGATATATATTAGCGTGTGACAGGAGGCGCTTCGAGCGAGAGGATTGAAGGAGGCGGCTATGCCGATGTTGAAGATCCTGGCTGTGGCTCTGGGCCTGACGCTGGGCAGTCTGGCGGTAGCGACACTGCTGACCCTCCTTGCCTGGCAAATCGCTACGCGTCTGCATCATCCTCGCTGGAGTTGGGTCCTTCTGCTCAGCGGGATCGGCGGGGCATGGCTGACCTCGCTTGGACACAGCGAATTTTTCAAGATGGCGGCGGTGTTTGGTCTGGTGGCATCGGGGTTGCTCTATTTTGTTTCGGCAAGTGCCGAGAGCGACGAACGGCCGAAGGAAGATCTTGATCGTTCCATCACCTCGAGGAGGAGCGCATGACGACCGAGCGGATCTGGTTTTATCCCGCCCTTATCGCTGTCCTGGGTCAGGACAGAAGGCCGAGCTTTGCAGAAATGCGCAATTTGGTGAAACGCGTTCGCCTTGAGATGATCGAACCTGTCCCTCGCAGTGCTCTTCGTCGGCAGCATGTGCGCCGGCTTGTGAAGGCAGTGCTCGCGCCGAAACGCGCAGGGTAGTGAACCTCGGTCGGACCGGAGAATCGCCAAACGCGTTGTGGCCGGTTGCTTCTGGTAAGCGACTTATGTCGCGAGGCGCCGCGGGCATGACATCGACCGCAAAGTTTTTGAGGTAATGGCGCAAAAACATTCATTTGCGATGCGATGCCTAATGTCCCAGCCAGCCTGATGGCGGTTCAGCAAGGATAGTTGAACCGGCGACAACCAGGAGAGAGGATCCCTCATGGCGGGGCCCGGGTCAGGAGAGCATTTGACGCAGGCGACGTTCACCTGGCCGCGAGCACTTTGGACGCTCGTGCTGGCCGGGCTCATGTTCGGGCTCTATTATTTGAACGAAAATCGCATCCTGAGCGAAGAGCAGATCATCCTGATCGTTTTCGTTGCCGTCCCGGTCGGTGCTTTTTTCGTTTCCGGCAAGGGCCAGGATATGTCTGAAAACCGGGACGCTGCAGCTGACGGGGATAGAAAGCCGACACAGGGGCGCCACAAGGATTAAGTGCAATATTTTTGCACTTTTCTATAAATATTTTGCACTACGCTTGAGCGGCTCCGCTCGATTATGACCATCCGCGGTATCAATGGGAGGTTAGGACCACGGTCGTTGTCGATCGTGACAATCCCAATTGTCATGGTTGTCAGTGATGGATGTTGCTCTCCCAGGCCGGAAACGCCTGCTGGTCGCGCCGATTGCGATTGATCTTCAGAAGCTGCTATTCTCATTTAGCAGCTTCCTCGCCGCGGCTGCTACGCTGGCTATTGCCTTTTCCGCCAGCCTGCCGCGGCCCTGGTGGGCGCTGCTAACGGTCTACGTCACCGCGCAGCCCATGGCCGGAGCGTTCCGACCCAAGGTTCTCTATCGTCTGGGAGGTATCCTCACCGGCGCGGGCATGACGCTTCTTCTGGTGCCCAATCTCCAGAACTCGCCGGAACTGCTGGTGCTCTGTCTGGCGGCATGGACCGGCTTTTGCATATACCTCGCGGTTCTGGATCGAACGCCGCGCGCTTTTCTGTTCCAGATGGCGGCCTTCAGCTCGGCCGTGATCAGCTTCCCCTATCTCGACGACCCTGTAAATATTTTCGAGACGAGCATTGCGCGCGTACAGGAAATGACAGTTGCGATTCTGTGTGTAACCGCAGTCCACGCGCTGTTGCAGCCCTGGAGCGCGACCCCTGCGATCCGGGCCCGGGTCCAATCATTTCTGGGACATGCGCGCCGCTGGAGCGCGGAAGCGCTGGGTAGCCGCCACACGCGCCTTGAAGATGAGCACCGCCGGATGCTGGCCGCCGATGTTACCGAATTGGGAATGATCGCGGTTCATCTTCCTTTCGACCAGCGTTGGGCGCCTGCGACCCGGCGTCGCGTGACGGCTCTGCAGCAGCAGCTTGCCACGATATTGCCTCTGGCATCGGCCGCCGCCAATCGCCTTGATCGCCTGCGGGAGTATGGTGATCTGCCGCCCGAACTCGAGATGTTGCTGAGCGACATCATCGACTGGCTTGATGATGAGCATAACAGATTCCAGCGGGTCGGCGCATTGGTAAAGCGATGCGAGGCGATGGCATCGGCGGCCGAGGCGCGCGCCGGCTGGAATGATCTTTTGATGGCCAGCGCCTGCGTGCGGATTGCCGAGTTCGTGACAGCATTGGCGGCCAGCCAAAGACTCGCCGGCAGGATCGGCTCGGCTGGCCGGCCCAGCCCCAAATATCTGGCGGTGGAGCCGTTCTCGCTTGCCCGCGACCATGGCGTCGCCGCGCTTGCCGGGATGGCGACCGCTACCGCAATCGCGTTGTACTGCGCGATCTGGATTCTGCTTGCCTGGCCCAATGGCTCGGCCACAGCCGCGTTCGCGGCGCTGATCACCTGTTCGTTCGCGACCCAGGATGACCCCGCGCCGGTCATCGGCCGCTATCTGATGGCGACGCTCAAGACCTTTCCACTGGCGGCGCTCTATCTCTTCGTGATCCTGCCGCGGGTCGATGGCTATGAGATGCTCATCATCACTCTGGCCCCGGCCCTTTTGTGGATGGGCTATATTCAGGCCGACCCTTCGCGGTCGCCGCAGGCTTTGCCGATGTTCTCCTGCTTCATCGTCGCCATGGGATTTCTGGCGCGTTTCCAGGCCGATTTTGCTTTGTTTATCAACACTGGTCTGGCGCAGGTGGGGGGGATTGTCACGACGCTCGCGGTTACCCGCATGTTTCGCTCAGCGAACGTATTGTGGACTGCGCGGCGTATCCTGCGCGCCAATTGGGCCGAGCTTGCTCAACTTGCCGATATCCGCCGACCGTTCCGCGCCGATCGCTGGACGGCCAGGGCGGTGGATCGCTTGGGGCAGGTTGCCGCGCGAATGGCAGTGGCCTCGCCTGGCGATGCGTTGCACGCCGCTGACGGCTTGGCGGACCTCAGGATCGGCCGCAATATCATTCCCATCCGGCGGGCGCTCCCCCACGTGCCGCATGACGTGCGTCATAGCCTGGGCGCTGTGCTCGCCGGTCTGGCGGCTTTCTATGGTGAGCGCTGGCGCCGTGGACACATGGATGCTCCTCCCAAGGCACTGGTTGAGCCGATCGACCGGGCGCTGGCGGCGTTGCTGACCCTTTCGCTTGATGAGCATCGCCGCCATGCGCTGCGCGCGCTTGTCGGCATGCGCTGCAATCTTTTTCCGGCAGCGGACCCGCCTGATCTCAGACCCATGCCTGCCGGAGAAAGAGCATGATCGAGGAGATCAATGTTCTGGGCGTCTATATGCCCGCAGCGCTTGCCTGGGGCGTACTGGCGGCAGTGCTCGTCTATCTGGCGCGCGGGCTGTTGCAGCGTCTGCCGGTCTATCGCTTGCTCTGGCACCCGAGCCTGCTCGAACTCGCTCTGTTCATTCTGATGTGGTGGGGCCTGAGCGCGCTCGCCGATGTCTTCCTCTATCGCTGGTTTGCCTCCTGACATGCTGCATCGACAAAATCTTTTGCGATCGTTCGCCACGCTCTTTGTTATTCTTGTCATTCTCGCTGGAATATACGCTCTTTGGCTGCGCTATCAGGTTGAGCCGGTTACCCGGGATGGTAAGGTGCGGGCGGATATGGTTCCGGTTGCCGCTGATGTCAGCGGCTTGGTCACGGATGTGAAAGTGACCGACAACCAGGAGGTCCATAAGGGCGATGTGCTCTTCATCATCGACCGGCCACGCTATCGGCTGACACTGGAACAAGCTGAGGCCAATGTGGCGAGCCAGCGAACGGCTCTCGATCAGGCACAGCGCGAGGACCGCCGGAACCGGTCCATGCCCGAAGTGATCGCGGCTGAAACCATCGAGCAGGGAACCGCTCGGGTTGACGGGTTGCGTGCCGCTATTGGTCAGGCGGTGGCGGCGCGTGATCTTGCCCGGTTCAATCTGGACCGCACGATCGTCCGCGCGCCTGTGGACGGCACTGTTGCCAACATGTCGCTACAGCCCGGCGTCTATTTGACTGCTGGAAAGCCGGCTCTTGCCCTCGTCTACAACCGTTCCCTGCGGGTCGAAGGGTATTTTGAGGAAACCAAATTGCCGGCGATCCGGGTCGGGGATCGGGCCAGCATCTATCTGATGGGGGTCGCTGACGAGATCGAGGGGCATGTCCAAAGTATTGCCGGCGGGGTAGAGGATCGCGAAAGAGCTGGAGCCGACGGGCAACTCGCCAATGTAAACCCGTCCTTCACCTGGGTCCGGCTGGCCCAGCGCATTCCGGTGCGTGTCGCGATCGACAAGGTTCCGGCCAATGTGAGGCTGATTCCTGGCCAGACCGCCACCGTCGTCGTCCATCCGCGCGATGACGGCCGTAGCGTGCATAGGAGCTTGCCATGGTGAGGCGGGCGCTCCTGGTGGGAGCCGTCATGGCTTTGAGCGGATGTGCGGCGGTAGGGCCGAATTATCATGTTCCTGAGACCGCCGCGGTAAACGCTCCGGAGGCGCAAGGAGCGTTCCGTTCGGGAACGGGCGTGGTGACACTGGAACCCCTGCCGGACCATTGGTGGAAGCTTTACAACAATCCGACTCTCGACCAGTTGATCGAGCAGGCGCTGGCGGCCAACACGGACCTCAGGATGGCGGAAGCCAATCTGGAACGCAGCCTGGCTTTGCTCGATGCGCGCGGCGCGAGCCGCGAGGTGCAGGGTAGTGTCAACGCCGAAACCAGCTGGGCCCAGCGGTCGGCCGAGGCTGAGTTGCAGCATGTCCAGCCACCCCGGCGTCAAATCTATAATGTGGGCGTTGGAGTCAGCTACGATCTCGATCTGTTCGGTCGGATACGGCGCGGCGTCGAAGCGGCGAGCGCGGATACCGAGGCGGCCGAGGCGGCGCGCGATCTCGTGCGGGTGAACGTCGCGGCCGAAACCGCCCGGGCTTACGCCGATATTTGCAATGGTGGCTATCAGCTCGGTGTGCTCGATCGTGTGATCGCGGTTCAGCGGGACAGTCTTCGCCTGACCCGGATCATGGTCGCGCATGGGCGCGCAGCGCCCTATGAACGGGACCGGCGTCAGGCGCTGCTCGAGGCGGGAGAAGCGCGTCGCCCGCGATTGGCCGCCAGGCAGCGCAACGCGGCTTTCCGTATCGCGGCTCTCTCCGGACGAACACCGGCTCAGGCTGATTTTGGGTTGCTCTCGTGTCGTGACCCGCTGGTTCTGGTGCGGCTGCTTCCTGTCGGCAATGGCGACACATTGCTGAAGCGCCGGCCCGATGTCCGCATTGCCGAGCGCCGACTTGCTGCAACGACCGCGCGGATCGGCGTCGCGGTAGCGGATCTCTATCCCGACATCCATCTTGGCGCTTCGGTTGGTTCGACAGGCGTCGCCGCCGACTTGTTGTCGCCCCTTACCAATCGGTTCGGTTTTGGTCCATTGATCAGCTGGACGCTCAACCGGCATGCTGCCCGTGCCCGGGTGGATGCGGCAGAAGCGCAGAGCCGAGGTGATCTTGCCGCGTTCGATGGTGTCGTGCTGAAAGCTCTGCGTGAGGTTGAGACGGCACTGACCAATTACGCGGCCGGCCTGGAGCAGCAGGATCGTCTGGACCGGGCGGCGGCCGATGCCGGGCGCGCCGCCGCGCGAACCGGACAATTGCGGCGCGGGGGGAAGATTGCAGCGCTGCCTGCGCTCGAGGCCGAGCGCGACCGGATCGCTGCGGAACAGGCCGCAGCCGAGGCGCGCGCCGCCCTGAACGATGATCAAATTACCCTGTTTCTGGCGCTAGGCGGCGGCTGGACAAGTTAGGAAGACACCTTCGGGACGGTTTTGCGGCCCACATGGCGTGACCGGCCGACTTCGGCATGGCGGTTCGCGCTGCGGATCTTCAGCAGGTCCTGACGGGACAGGATGCCAAGCACGCGCCGGGTTCCGGGCTCTATGATCGGGATGCGGCCAATTCCGGACTCGACGATGAGGTCGGCGACTACACCGCTCGGCGTATCTGGATAGGCAACCGGTTGGGCTGCATCCGATATGGCGTCGGCAAGGGTCGTTTCGTCGAGCTCGCGATCGATTTGCCAGCGCAGGGCGTCGGTCCGCGAGACGAGCCCCAGCAGTCCTCCTTGCGGGTCGATGACGGGATAGCTGCGGTGGACGGCATCGGATGCGAAGAAGGAGACCGCCGCAGCGACGGACATCGTTCCGGGCAAGGTCGCTGGTTCGCGCGTCATGATCTGGCCCGCCTGGATGAGGTCGAGGGGATCGACCGAATATTCCTGCAGGATATGCCGCCCACGCCGGGCGATCTTCTCGGTCAGGATCGATCGCCGCATCAGCAGGACGCTGATGGCATAGGCGCCGCCGGCGGCGGCTACCGTATAGGGGACGGCGTTGAAGTGACCGGTAAGTTCGACGGCGAAAATGGCGCCGGTCATCGGCGCGCGCATGGCACCGCTCATGATCCCGGCCATGCCGATCATGGCCCAAAAACCCGGATCGCCAGGTAGAAACTGACCGAGCAGAAAGCCGGCTGCGCCGCCAAGGATGAGGAGCGGCGCGAGGACGCCGCCAGATGTGCCCGATCCCAGTGCCACCAGCCAGACCACGGCTTTTACGACGAGAAGCGCGGCGACGACCTTGAGCGGCAGCGAGGCATTGAGCAAAGCTTCGATGCTCGCATAGCCGGCACCCAGCACATGGGCATCGATCAGACCGCCCAACCCGACGACGACCGCGCCTATGGCGGGCCACCACATCCAGTGGACGGGCAGGCGGTGAAACAGGTCCTCGATGCGGTAGAGACAGGTCGACAACATAGCCGCCTCCAGGCCGACAACCAGGCCGATGCCCGCCGAAGCGAGCAGGGACCAGCTGTCGTCGGGTGTGATGGCTGTCATCGGAAACATCGATCCCGATCCGATGAGGAGGGGGCGCCAGGCGAAGGATATGAGGACCGCGACGACGACGGGCACGAAGCTGCGCGGTTTCCATTCAAAGAGAAGCACTTCCACGGCGAGGAGGATCGCGGCGAGCGGCGTCCCGAAGATCGCGGTCATGCCCGCGGCCGCACCTGCGACGAGCAAGGTCTTGCGTTCGGCCGCGCTGAGATGGAAGCATTGCGCGAACAGCGAGCCAATCGCGCCGCCGGTCATGATGATCGGTCCCTCTGCGCCGAATGGCCCCCCGCTGCCGATCGAGATTGCCGAGGACAGGGGCTTCAGCAGGGCGACCTTGAGGGACAAGCGGCTCTCTCCGAACAGGATCGTCTCGATGGCTTCGGGGATTCCGTGGCCCCGGATCTTGTCCGACCCGAAGCGGGCCATCAGGCCCACGATGAGGCTGCCGGCGATAGGGATGACCACGATCAACCAGCCAACCGATGCATCGGTAATCACTGAATGATCGGCCGACAGACGGCCGAACCAGAACAGGTTGGTCGCGAGCGCGATCAGCTTGACGAGCACCCATGCTCCAAGCGCGCCACCTGTTCCAACCACGATCGCCATCGTTGCCAGCATGATCATGCGGCGGTCGACGCTATGATCGGCGAGTTGATGACCTTCGGCTGAGCGCGGGGGTGTCAGGGACATGAATCGGCATTATCCTGTATTGGGAAGCGGCCAACTATATCGTATTGCGATGCAGTTCAATCGAAGAGGGTGATTTGGGACAGAAGGAAATGCTGCTCGAAGATGCCGATTATGCAGCGCTTGCGACGTTTCGGCATGCCATTCGCCGGTTTCAGGCGTTCAGTGAAGAGAAGGCGATGGAAGTTGGTCTGACCCCGCAGCAACATCAGGCTCTGCTCGCGATCCGTGGCTGTGGTGAAACCGAACCGACTGTCGGATACGTAGCCGATCGCCTGATTTTGAAACCGCACAGCGCCACCGGTCTCGTCAATCGCCTGGAGACGCTGGAACTGATCACGCGACAGGCCGCCACCCAGGACCGAAGGCGAGCGTTGTTGCGCCTGACCCCGAAGGCTTACGGTCTGCTGGACGCCTTGTCTGCGGTGCATCGGGAAGAAATCCGGCGCATGCGGTCGCTGTTCTCGGACGTCTTCGCGCAGCTCGCCTGAATGCGTTTATCGGGCGCTCGATGGTCGAGGAGCCGGCCGCTTGTCGCCAGTCTCGAGAAGGCTGCCCGGATTGATCTCGCCGCAACGGCACCCCGCGCTTCCTCGGGCATCGGATTCGACGAGGGGGGAGAGTTTTACTCGGCTGATCAGGAGTTCAAGCCGAGGGTGGAGCATACGAGCGAGACGGCGTTCTCTTGCCTGTAGGGTTTGGCGATGAACGACGCCTGTTCGTCGATGCTTTCCGGTCCGACGGCTCCCGAGGTGACGATGATGGGAAGCGAGGGAAGGAATCCGCGAAGCTTGCGAACGAGCTCGATGCCATCGATTGAGCCAGGCATCTGAATATCGGTGAAGACCAGGTCGACGGGCTGGTTGGAGCAGACATAGGCGAAAGCGTCGTCGCCGTTTACTGCTTCCACGACGATGAAGCCTTTGTCGCGAAGATATTCCGCGAGGACGGCGCGAATCAATGGCTCGTCCTCTACAACCAGAATGTGAATTGGTCGGCCGCTCTCTTGCTGATTTGGAATGACCACGCTCTTGGTTCCCCCCTCCCGGCAACCCGCCTTTGGGCAAGTCGATTGGCCGATGTTTCCCGTTTTCAACGAGTAACGCCGGTTCAAGGAAATAAGTTCCCATGGGCTGCCCGCCTTCACAGGACGGCGGGAGGCGTCTGGCGATGAGGAGGCGCCGCTGTTTCGCGCCAATCGACGAGGCTCGGGTCCGGGTTTCAATTGATATCGGAGGGTGCGCTCATGCTCCATGTGGCGAGAGGGCGCGCGGCGCTCATATTTTCGAGCGCCATCTCTTCGAATGACACCGCAACGATGCAGGCTGGTCGCCGCATGGTTCCCACAGGCTGAGCGCAGCGTATCGATTGGCCGCCGGGCAGTTCGGCGATGCGACCGGTCAATCTTATGCGAAAACCCTTGCTCAAATCGAGATCATCGGGCCGCACGCGCTTGACGGTGTCGAAAGTTCGGGATGAGCGTGGCTTCTTGTTCAGAGCAAGATCTGGCTTCATCTCCGCAATGGCGAGTGTCTGTTCGATGGGGCTGACAGGCTCCGTCCCACTTGCAAGCGGCGACACGGCGTGCGCCGGACAAGCTGTCGAGGACATCCACGGGCGTGTGACCCAGAAGCCTTCGGTGATGCGAGCAGCAGTCTGCGGGTCGGTCACCCCCCACTGGTCAAGTTGCCATCGCGTTGCAGCGATATGCACACGCAAGACCTGGTCGTCAGCCGAATAGCGCCAGCCAAGCGCTTCGTCGGTCTTATTGGCGGTGGGACCCTCACAGCCGAACGGAAGAACCAGCTCGAAGCGGCGCCCGGCGAGCCCTGTGATTTCTGCAGGAGCAGGGCGCCCGGATGAAAAGGCGTCCGCAGCGCGATCGGCCAGAGCGATGATGTCCGCGCGCTCAAGGACGGACGGCTGCTCGGGCATTGAGGGGGTGGGCGTTGGGGCCGGTATCTGCTCGATCGGTCGCGCGGGTGGCTCGCCGGGGGCGGTCTCCCGGCCGATGAAGAATCCAAGCGCGCCCAAGGCCATCGCTGCGGTCAACCCGCCCGCGATGGCAAGGCGACTGGTTCTGAGGCTCGGTTCCCGCATCGCTTGACTGATAGCAGACTAGCAGGATTGCTCCAGTTCGTATTGGACCTGGGGCAGCCTTGACCATTGACAGGGAGCGGTCGCCGTTCGAGCAGTCGAACCATGACTGTAGATCAGATTTTGACGTTGCTGGTCCTGGGCGGGGTCGTCCTCATGTTGATATTGGATCGCATGCGGGCCGACGTCGTTGCTCTTGCAGGCGCAGCCGTCCTGCTGATGGCGGGGGTGGTCAGACCGTCCGAAGTGCAGAGTGCCTTCGCCAGTCCGGCAATCATTGCCCTGGCCTCGCTGTTCGTGATTGCTTACGCACTTGAGCTATCGGGCCTTTTGGATCGCGCGATTACGCTGGCGGTAGGACTGTGCACTCGCATGGGCTCGAAGGGGATCTGGTTGCTGCTGTCGATGATCGGCAGCGTCTCCTGCTTTCTTAACAGCACGCCAATCGTCGTCCTGGGCGCGCCGGTCATTCGCGATGTTGCTCTCACGCTCCGCCAGTCACCGAAGCGCTATCTGATGCCGCTATCCTATATTACCGTCCTGACCGGCTGTTGCACGCTGGTCGGGACGTCGACCAATTTGCTCGTCGATGATATGGCGAGTGTGGCCGGACAGCCGCGCTTCGGGATTTTCGAGATCACGCCGGTCGGCCTGCCGATCGCGTTGGTGGGCGGTCTCTATCTTTTCCTCGTTAGTGGGCGGCTGCTGGCAAGGCACGGTCGGGAGGAGCGCACGGAAGCCTCGCACCCGATTGATCCTTCGCATATTGCCAGTGCCCAGGTGGGCGACGCCAATGTGTTTGCGATCAGACGGCCGCTGAATATTGGCAAGGCGGTCGTGGCGCTTCTCGTATTCGGTGGTGCGATCCTGCTGGCCGCGATCAACGTCGCGCCGATCGCGGCGACTGCATTCGCCGGCGCGGTTCTCCTCATTTTGCTGCGTGTGATCAGCGCCGATGAAGCTTACAGCGGGTTGAAGCCCGAAATCCTTATCCTGATCGCCGGGATGGTGGTCATCGGGATTGCGATGGAACGCAGCGGCCTTGCCGAGCAAGCTTCCCGCCTGCTGATCGGAGGCGTCCACGATCTGTCGCCGCTTGCCGCGTTGATCGTGCTTTATCTCGTGACCATGGTGCTGACCGAGCTCTTGTCCAATGCCACGGTGGCGGTGCTTCTGACGCCAGTCGCGGTTGCCCTTGCCGAAAGTCTGGCGGTTAGTCCGCGCCCGTTTCTGGTTGCCGTGATGATGGCGGCCAGCGCGGCATTCGCGACACCGTTCGGTTATCAGACGAACGTCATCGTCTACCAGATGGCTGGCTATCGCTACATGGATTTCGTGCGGGTAGGGCTGCCGCTCAACATTATCACCTGCGCAACCGCGATCCTGGCGATCCAGGAGTTCTTTCCGTTCTAGGCGGCGCCTTGGCCTGCACCGGGGTGCTCGCTATGCGGCCGAGAAATTGAAATCGGCGATGCTTGTGGTCGACCATTCGGGGACGCCAGGCCGATTTTCCTCGCTGCGGCTTTTGTGAATTCCCATAAGTGCAAGATCTACCCTGAAAATCGCAAAATTCCCCGATTGCCGTTGCCATGCTCATGATCGACAGGTTGGCCCGATCCACGTGAGTTTGGGAACTAATCCCATGGAACGGCCAGAAAGAAGATGAATAGCACGGCCGCGATAATGGCCGCTTGCCCCCAACATCCCACTTGGACAGGCGCGTTCGGCTCATCGAACTGCGGATTGTTCACGAGATTCCTCGCAGGTTGAAGCCTTCGGCCAAAAGCCGGCTGCGTTCGTGTAGAACGGAAACCATTGCCAGCATCACTCGCCTTGCGTGAGCGCTGGCACCGAGGCGGGGGTCACACCAGAGATCGGCATAGAGCGCGGCCCAACGAGACAGCTGTTCTGACGAATCCACGCCAACGACATCGGATATGGCTTGCTCGATTTCCACTGCTGCTGCTTCGGCATGGTCGATGGGTAGAAGCTCTCCGCGATTCTCCTGCCAGATCGTCCGCCTTTGGGCCTCGATCTCGAGTGTAGAGGCCGGCGACCTGAAATAGGTCGCCAGATGCTCGATCACATCGCCGCGCGCGGTTCTCGATCCAGCCAATCGCAGCGCAACGGCAACAAGTTGATCGGTCGCCAAGGGGGATGTTTCCAGACGCTGAATTTCGCTCAACCGGTCTGCCCCGATGTGACGGAGGCTGGCGGCTGCATCAGGCGCGGACAGGATCTCGCCGGCACGCTGGCCGGCATGTTCGATCAACTCGTCGATCAGGTCCGGCCGTCTGCCCATTTTTGCATCCGGGATGCTCATAGCGCTGCACCATTTACAGGCATTGTTGGAAGGTGGCGTGCGGCGGAGTGCGGGGGTGCTGCCGCTTTTGAAGCATTGAGCTGTGCGCTGCGCGCGCGCAGCGCAGTCGTCATTGCCAGCATGATCCGCCTCGTGGGGGTGCCCGCGCCGATCCGGGGATCGTTCCAAAGTTCGCCGTAGAGCGATCCATAGGCCCAGAGCATCTCGGGCAATTCATGCGAGGGAAGGGCGAGCCTGTGTTCGAGAGTATGAACGTAGTCGCTCGCCAGTTCCATCGGCAGCCCGCGCTGCATCACGTCGGCTTCCACCGAACGGCGTTGCGCTTCAATGGCGACTCCCGGAGGCAAAGCACGGAACCGGTTGAGAAGGCTCGTGCGTATCCCGCTTACCAGGCAGTGATCCATGGCCACTTGCAAGGCCGCACCGATCAGCTGCTTCTCGACCAGGGGGGAAAGCTCGAGATCCGATTTCAATTGGCCGAGTGCCCGTGATGCAGGGTCGTGCTCGCGAAGCAGGCCTTCCGCTTGGATGCAGGCCGCTTCCAACAGGTTTTCGAGCAGACGAGAATGAGGATCAATCATAACAACCCTTTGGTGCGCCGCTTGGCGCCTGGTACTGCGGAGAAGCGGTTGCGGGCTCGATCTGGCGCGCTACGAAATGGCGACGCCGACGGCCAACGCGACAATCACGGCCATGCAGATGAAGACCGTCACCGCCAGCTCAACCGGCGTGAGCTTGTCGATGTGGGCTTGTCGAAATTGTTCATAGCTGTCCTGGACGTCCAGATTGCTTGCAACCACTGCAACCTCCATGGCCGTTGCCTCTCGCTTGAACCAATGCACGATCTCATTGATCTTGTTGGAAGGCAGGTTCGGATATTGCGAAAGGATTTTCTCTATTTCCAGCCTGCGTCGGACGCTCCTGTTGAGGCTGCGTTGTTTGTTTCTCATTTCCACACCTTTGATCTTGTCGCTGCAAATTCGAGGCGTTGCCGTCGGCAGAGGTTGGCCCGCAGCGAGCGGGGAGCCGATCGACGCTCGAAGCCTAGGTCAGGACAGGCTGTGGTCTTTCAGGTTCGCCAGGCCGCCCGAGTGACTGCGCGAGTTCGCGCACCTTGCGCGCCAGGGTACGCGCCTTGCGGAAGATCTGGCCGTCAAGTCGGCGGAATCGAGGATCGGAATGGAAAAAGCGGAAGCCGCCAGGGATGCGCACCGCCACGCCTGCAGTGATCTTGTTGGCCTCCACGACAAAATGGTTCAGCACGGATATCTCCTCTCACCATGTGGCCGCGATTTTCGCGAGCCAGGCGCACGTATGCGCAATGAGTTGAACACGGGCGAGCTAAGCGCCCTGTTGTGTTTTGAGAGGGCCCTAGGCGGACGAACCGAGCGTCAGTCGCCTAGGGCATCCAGCCGTGCTGTGCTGTTGCCGGCCTGTATCCGGGGATGGAGGTCATATGCCATCATAATAAAATCATTATGGTAATTTCGAGCGGAATGTCAAGTCGTGGATACCTGCGTTATGCCTGATCAGGTGAGGTATGGTAAATTATGTAATATATTGTAAGAATAAATATATGCAGATGATCTCTGCACATCATCACAACGCCTAGCAAAGTATATATTGATGCTTGTAAGTTAGTTATATGTAATGAACTATTATATATATTGTGAAAATTATAATTTGACGATTTTCCTGGTGGTTTGGGGTGGGTCAGGCATTCTACTGCATGTGGAAACCGTGTCTGGCCCAATGACCGGCAAGAGATTAACCTCTGGCAATCTGTGCGGGATATGATCCAATCAGGATTGGATCGGTGCCGGCTCGCAATCGCGAGTCCGGCTGAGCAAAGAGGATGAACCAATGAATTCACCCCATGCCAGCGCATTGCAGCTGAAGCATGCCAATCTTGACCGGCAGATTCGCGAGGAAATGAGCCGCCCTCTTCCAGATGTAGCCGTGATCCAGGAGCTCAAGAAGCAAAAGCTCCGCTTCAAGGAAGAAATCGCGAAGAGTTGAGTTGGCGTATGGTCCGACGCTTTTCTTCGGGCGTTTTGCCTGGATACCGCCGGCGACCCACCGCTTAAATCGTTTCAATGATCGCGGTCTTGCAAGATATGTTTGGGGTCATGTGCGGGGCGGTAGGTGATCCGGTGCGCCGGCGAAAGCTGCAGAGAAGGGCGCGGGAGATGGCATTGAAACGCATTGAGCGGGCTGCATGAGCGCTCCTGATCCGGATCTGGCGCGAGCGATCGCACTCATGGTGGAGGCTCTGGAAATTCTGGATCGCTGCGGGGAGGCGGCGGCCGCAGCTCACCTGCAGTACGCCCATGATGTTGCGCTGCACGGCCCGGGAAGGCGGGGAGGGGGTGAAGACGGCATCGGCGCGGTCTTGGGGGCTCGAGCGGAACAATTTCCGAAAGCGTAGCATCCCTGGGCCAGGTGGCGCCGTTTCGACACATGTTCGTCGCCATTCTGGCGGGCCAGGCGTCACTCAGTGGGAGGTGCTGGCTCGCCTCGGGTAAAGCTTTCGTCTGGGAAGGTATTCGAACACAGAGCTCTGCCTACTTATGCGGTGATCGAGGATTCCCAGATGGATCATCGCAAGCGGACGCCATTGAGGCGGCTGCGGTCTTGGTCAGCGTTGTCGATCTGTTGGCCCAGAGAGGCCAGATCCGCCTTAGCGATAAGGTAAATGCCTCCGTCTTTGAAGAAGGTATCGATCCGCGTCGTATCGTCGAGGGGCGGAGGGGGGAGGCCAAACCGATCCGGCCAATGCCGGTCAACAAAGCGCAGGAGTCCATGACGGGCCTCGCCCTCGCTTTTGTGGATTTCAACCGTTTCGTGACCTTCATAGAGTATGACAAGAACCGAGGCGTGCATAAGTTGTCCGTTGTTGGGGCAAAGAGGTCTTTGGTCTTGGATTTTCTGCCCTTTCCAACAGACTATTCCTGAAAATCAAAAAATAAAGATCGCAAGATAGAAAGTTAAATATATTCAAAATATGATTTTATCATAATATATTTGTGTATTGACCCATAATTAAATGATTGTGAAAGGCTAATATTCCCACATCATTTTAATGATGGCAGCATATCGTGCAAGTCATGTGTCGCATGGTATGTGCGATAGGTTACGAATTTCATAGTCAGTAGCACATATGCTAATGCGTCGCAATATATGTAATTGACCCAAGTTGGGTGCGCGTCGACCTATTCCGCGACAAAGGCCGAGCCCTTCCACCGCCGACGTTTTTGACGGCGCGGTTTCGACCCGGTCGCTATGGGCCCGCCGAGCCCGCACCGGTCAGTCCCGACCAGGTAGGCCAGCGAAGGTTTGGAGCGGTTAGACTTTCTTCGTGATTCTCGGTTATACACTTGCCCGCAATGCAACAGCTTACGGCAGTTGAACTGGCCAACTGGATGGCGCTCTATCTCGCCGCAGGCTTCTGCTGCACGATCGCCCTTGGTCTGTCCTGCGCGATGATCATGGTTGAACTCTATCGTGAGCGCTGCTGGGCAACCGTCACCTCGCTGCGCTCGGCTGCTCTCTTCGTGCCAAAGACATGGTGGCGCTGGCAAAAGCTTTATGTGACGTCGATGCCGGTGACCCTTGGGATTGTCATGCTCTTCGCTGCTTCGATGAGCTGGCGCTAGGCTCCGAAGGCACGGCGAACCAGCGAACCGATGCGGCCTTCCTCGAGGTCGCGAGGGCGTATGCAAACAACCGGTGCGATGTGCGCCATTTTCGGATGAACTACCGCTTTGGCGGCCAGGTAGGCATCATCGTTTGATCCCATGGCTTCCAAGATGAGCACCCTGATCTCGCCGGTGCTGCGCGAATGTGCTTCCAGGACGAAGTCGGGGCGACAGGGGCCGGCCGGTGTCAGCGTGTCGAACACTGGCTTTTCGAGGGCGAGGTCGATCCCGTTGCGGTCGAACGACCATCGAAGATTGATCAGTTCTCGCAGGATGCTCCGCTCGAATTCGGAGTCCACCGGGATGAATCGCTGGCCCGAGTAGATGGGCTGCGCATAGGCGCGAAGAGGTGCATAGCCGTGGGCTTCGGGATATTCGCCGGCGACGATGATCGTGAGGTAGGGGCCTTTGATCGGGTTGCCGCGTATGGAGGGCGACTGGACGCGATTGGCGAGCACCACGGGATCGCTCCCGGCGACATGGATCGTGGAGCCGCGGAACTCCTGAGCAAACAGGGCCAGGAACGCCTGAGGGGCGTGACCGCGAGGCCATATGTGAGACAGCTCTCGCAGGCGCGCATAAACGCGCCGGCTGTGGAGCGCCTGGGCATGTGTCCAGAAGGCTCTGCCCAGTTCGATGCCTGGCGCGATCTCGATTTTGGCGGCAGCGGTTGAAAGGACCTTGAATTCGCTGCTGATGGACAATTCGGCTGTATCTTCGGCCAGCGGCGGGCAGCGGTTGAGGCCGGATAGATTAAGAAGTCGCCAGAGCAGGCGGGCGAGACGCGGTACCGATGCTTGCCTTGTCCGATCGTCGGTGCTGTCCTCATCCGGTCGCTGGGCAAGCTTTTCAGGCGCCGGTCTCAGAACCTCGAAAAAGCCAGTGGGCGGGTCGGCCGGACTTTCCTGCGTCCGCACTTCCGTGATGCGATTTGTCGCCTGGTCCCGGAAAAAAGGGCAGTCTGGCAGATGTTCTGGCCGGTTGGCGCTCGTGAGGCGGCGAAGATAATAGGTTTCCGCCTCCGAGAGGAAGGCGGGTGTCAGGATGGGTGGGGGTTCGCCTGCCGGCAGGCAATCGCAGGCAATCCATTTTTCGCCGATCCGCGCCTGTTGTACCAGCATGATGCCGGCCTCTTCGTCGCCGCGCGAACCGGTGCCGACATACCACCGCATGAGTGCATCCCGCACGGGTGCGGGAAGTGGAATTCTACCCGCTCCGCAACCGTTGCTGTGGCGCGCAATCAACCACATGACGAGCTCGACGACAGGTTGATCCAGGACGTATTCCCGGCCGTGCGATGGATTGACAAGCTGGGACCAGCTGATCTCCACTTTTCCCAACGCAGATTTGGGAGGTCATCATGCGATCGACATTGGTTGGCGTCGGAGTTCTGACGGTGGTGTTGGGAGCCGGTGTGGCGGCGGCATCGCCTCCCGCGCGAACGGCCCGCAGCGTCCAGCTTATCGCGATGGGCGCGCCGGTGCCGCAACGCCAGGCGCCTGTTCGCGAGACGGCTACTGTGGAAATTCCCGCGGTCCCGGTGGCGACCGAATTCGTATCGCAATTCCGCGTTCACGATCTCAACCGGCGGTGGGTCGAGCATCAGATGAACGCGAGCATGGCCGCCGCTTCGGAGGTGCAAGGCGCCCTGGACGGCGTTCCCTTCTCCTATGCCGGCGTCGCAAGGCCTTTCGCCTCCGCCGTCGCGGGCTCTGCTCTTCCACCACCGCCGATTCCCGTGCCGCTCTGGATGCGCGGCGGCGACGCCGCCTTCGCTGCGACGGTGCCTCGCTATGTTCCCGGTTGCTCGCTTCCAGACTACAGGCCCACGGGGTTCCTGAGATCCGATGCGGAATTTCGGCGGGCCGGCTATTTTGGAATGATGAGCAATATCGCCTGCGAGTACGGCATTCCCGTGGGCTTGTTCGATGCGATGATCATTCGCGAGAGCCGCTACCAACCCAATATCTATTCGCCCAAGAACGCCTTCGGACTGACCCAGCTCATGCCGGCGACGGCGGCGTCGCTGGGGGTCAATCGCTACAGCGTCGAGGGCAATCTGCGGGGCGGCGCGAAGTATCTGCGCGAGCAGCTTGACCGCTTCGGCCATTACCATCTGGCTCTTGCCGCATATAATGCAGGGCCCGGGCGGGTCCGCAACGGTCGCGTCCCGCAGATCACCGAGACCCAGGCCTATGTCGAAAATGTCTTGCTGAACTGGTCGAGACTGAGTGGCGCCGGCCGGCAGGCAACCGTCGTTACTTCCACGATGGACACCAGGCCTCAGGTCGTGGGGAGAAGGGCTGCCGTGGCGACATATTAGCGCGTCGGCTTCCGGCTCATCGCTGGCAAGCCGGCTAGAGATCAAAATTGTCATCGTCGGTGAGGCGATTTCGGCGCTTGTGTATGGCTTCGACCTCTTCGGTGACCTTCTTGATGAAGGCATTCTGAAACGCGGGGCTCCAGTTCAACCTGATTTCCGTTCCATCGATGCCGCCAAGTTCCTCGAGTACCCCGATCATTTTCCGGGGCGCGCCCACGCATATGTCGCAGAGCATAAGGACCGCGGTGGAATAGCATTTGCGGTAATAGGCATCGAGGTCCTTGAAGGTGCGCAGGCAGACATAAGCATGGACAAGATTCATGCCCAGCGCATGCAAAATTCGCTCGAACTCGGGGAGTGTCATAGTCGCCCGCTTCTCGGGGTCCTTATGAAGCAGGACTCCCAGCCTCGACTTGCTGATACCGGTCAGCACGGCGAGCTTGCGCTGAGGGGTGCTTTTCTCGGCCATGGCCTGGAGGATCAAGGAGACGTAATCCCCCTCAAGCTCGTCGCCTTCCGAAGCCTCCACAACTTATGCCCGTACCTTGGCATGAGATGACATGTTGATCCCCCAAAGCCGTATGGATGGGGAAGACAATCATAGCGCCATAGCCAATGCAAGCCCGGTTAGAGCCAGATTCGACCAGAACGAATAGCTAAGCTGCTGTCAGCCTGTACTTTTAGCTATGGGTGCCGTTCGCCGAGCCGTTGGAACCGGGCTGATCGGGTTCGTCCAGTCCGAGAGTTGCGATTGTCCGGACGGCTCGCTTTTCCACCACATAATCGAACAGAAGTGCGGACAAGGTATCGCTAACAGAAACCTCTGTCATAAGCTTGGTTTCTAAAAGATTCTTAATGCGTTCAAGATTGTCGGCACTTGATTCCGTAATGCATAGTTGAACCCTGATTGGTCCGGATGACCGCAGAGTAATTATGTGATGCTTTATGTTTTTTGTGTCTTCTTCATCAATTTTTGATATTCCAGGAATGCGGCTATTTAGAAGATCATCGAGAGTTTGGTATCGCCTTGTCTCATTTGAGTGAAGGCGAATACTCTCGGTCGTAAGCCGAAAAAGCGGCTCGGAGATGTCAAGGGTGTAACCTCGTGAGTCGGCGCCCATAGTGCCCACGTCCTGATTTGCCCGGGTTCGTCAGATCCCGAATATGGTCTGTTGCCTAAACGAGATGATGAACGGGCAATGGTTAATATTTGATAGATTTAGCATTGCGAATCTATCGTGAAAAAGGTCAGCCCGCAATTGCGGGGCGCGTTGCCCCGTAAGGTTGGTCAGGATGCCCCGTATTCAAGGGCATGGCGCCCCGCCGGGCGGGGCGCGCCGCCCCGATATCCCTGCTGGCGACCAAGGAAATGAAAAAAACGATGTGATTCGTGACACCGGGTCACGCGCATTGTTGCGAGCCGCAGGACCGATGACCCAGCTTGTCGATGGGCGCGGAACCGTCGCGCCTTCATATGAAGGAAACCCCATCATGCACTCTGTCTTCAAAGAGAGTGGGCGCGCGGAGCTGGTGATCCTCGTTCTCGCGGCGTTCCTCTTCGCGTTCTTCTGGTTCGCGGGTCCGGCGTTCGCCGGCGCCGACACCACGTTCGATACCGCGCTCACCAAATTTACCGACTTCCTGGAAGGCTCGGGCGGCAAGATCATCACTGTGCTCAGTCTCGCCGGTGGCATCGTCGCGCTTGCCTCGGGGCGCTTCTCGATGGGCCAGATCGCCATTCCCGTCGGAGTGGGCGTTGGTGCCGGCACCGGCATTCCGATCGTCACTTCGACCGTCACGGCGACGATCTGACAGTCCCGCGATCGGCCGAGGTAGCAGCCTCGACCGGTCCAAGGAGAGGGTGGTGCAATGGCTACGGACAAGTACGTCATCCCAACGCATCTGGATGATCCCGAGCTGATCGGGCTGTGGACCCTGGATGAGTTCCTGGCGATGGTCATTCCCTTCGCTTGGGGGATCCTGTCTCAGCACATCCTCATCGGAATGGCGCTTTCGGGCGCGGGCTGGTGGGGTCTCAGAAAAGCTAAGGCAGGTCGGGCGACGTCGTGGCTTCTCCACTTGGCCTATTGGTATCTTCCGGCCGGTTTTACCGGCCTGAGAGCCACACCACCCTCGTACCTTCGATTGATGGCGGGGTGATATGGAACTTTCGTACAGCCATTCGCACAGCCAGCGCGTCCTCCGGCAGAGGAACATCCTGGCGATCGTGGCGACCGCGCTTTGCGCACTGACGCTGTTGCTGCTGATATTCACCGTATCCCGCGACCGGGAAGTGGTTCTTCAGCCGATCTTGCGCTCGCCGCTTACGGTCAGTTCTGCTGGGGTCAGCCGCGAATATCTCGAGATGGTCACCCGCGATACGGTTGTGCTGACCCTCGATCGCAGTCCCCAGAACCTCGAATACTGGATGAACGCGGTGCTCGATATCACGAGCCCCCGCATGCAGGGCAAGGTCAAGGCGGACCTGCTCAAGATCGTCAATGAGCAGCGTGGTTCGTCGATCTCGCAGTTCTTCACGATCGAGAAAATGGAGCTCGACACCAGAAACCTTCGTTCCGAGGTCACGGGCAGCCTGCACACGATCGTCGGGAACAAGGTCATTTCCAACGAACGCCGGACCTTCCGGTACGACTGGGAATATTCCGGCCTGTCACTGAAGCTGATCGGCTTCGGGATGGTGACGGCCCTCTCCAGCGAGCAAACGGGGAAGGATAAATGATGTCGGTCTACGTTATCGGCAGCGTTGCTGCGGGCACAGCCTTCCTGTCGCGTATCGATTGCTTGGTGAGCCGCGGCATAGGTGCTGGCCTGGTGGGGGCCGCAGTGCTGCTGGCGGCAGCTCCCGCCTGGGCGGATCAGACGGTGATGGCCGCGGACAGCGCCCAGGTTGATTGCATGGCCTCGGCCAAGGACCTGACCCGCATAAGCCTGGTCGAAGACGAGTTCGCGTCAGTGTCGAAAATCTCGACGGGCAATCCGATGGATGACTTTTCGGTCGTCAACGAACCGGTGCGCGGCGACATTTATCTGTCGGTGCCGGACGGCTTTGCGCGGCCAGCGCTGTCCTTTTTCGCAACGAGCAAGCGCGGTTACGTCTACAAGTTCGTCTGCCGGATAAATGGCGAGCAGGCGGCCCAGGTCTTCGTCTCAAATCCGGCGATCGCCAGCGAGAAGGCAGCCGAGAACGGGTCGGCACAGAGGCTCGCACCTCGCGACGCCGCGGTCGAGCTCGTCCAGGCGATGTACTCCAATGCCGTTGCCGACGGTTATGAGATGCGCCAGCGCGCCTTGCGGCCGGTCTATGTCGGCACACTCAAGGTGCAGATGATCGCCGAATATCGCGGGCAAGATCTCACCGGCAAGGTCCTGCGCATCGAGAACAAGGGCGACCAGCTCGTCGAGCTCACCGAGGCGATGGTTGCGCCGGCGAGCGCGCTCGCGGTGTCGGTCGCGGAAAACAAGCTCGGCCCGGGCAAGGTCACCACGGCCTACCTCGTATCCCAGAACGGCCAATCATCGCTGGACAGGAGGTGAGAACATGGCCCTTTCCGATTTCTTGAATCGCAAGCGCCCGCCGCTCGATGGAGGATCCGACGAAGGCGTCTCGCCCTTGTCTGGCGATCTGGCTGGCAACGAGGCGGTGCGGCGCAAGCAGCGTCTGCTCCTGGCGGGCGCGGCGGGTGCCGGGCTGGTCGTCTCCTCGTTCTGGATTTTCAGCGGCAGTGAAGACAGCGAGAAGCTTGGCGAAGACGGCGTGGCTGAGGTCACCGTCTCGACGAAGGATCTTGTCAACCGCAACCTGTCGCAACAGGAATGGATGGCGCTTTCGGAGAACCGCTTCCAGTCGACGGAAAACCAGCTCAAGTCGATCGATGGGCAAAACCGCCGGCTTGAGATGCTGACCGCGCAGGTGGAGACGCTCAAGGGTCAGAACCAGGCGATGCAGGCCGATGGCCAGCGCGTCCTGTCCGCCTACCAGTCCGAGAACGAGCAGCTGCGCCGGCAGGTGAACGAGCACAGGTCGCCGGCGCCTGTCGCCGCTGGCCCGGCCGCTCTTTACGGGCCGAACGGTCCCCAGTCCTATCAACGGCCCGATGGAGCCGGGGGCGGTGCGGCGGGACCGATGCGCGCGGCCAGCGAGGTCAAGCTGGTCAATTTCTCGGTCGTTGACACCGGCAACGCAACCCGTGTGGCCAAGGGCAACACGGTCTACACTGACAGCGTCAACTATTTGCCGCCGAACAGTTTCGCTCGGGCGAAAGTCATCGTCGGCGTGGATGCCAGCGCTGGAGTGAACAGCCAGACCGATCCGCTCCCGGTCGTGCTGCGCGTCACGGGACCGGCCCGCTCGGTCTATCAGAACGGCAGATTGCTCACGACGAAGATCGAAGGTTGTCTCATCAACGGCGCGGCCCGCGGGGATCTCTCGAGCGAGAAGGTCTATGTGAAGCTGCAGAAGATGACCTGTCCGCAGCCGGGCGGTCGCTACGCCGTCTCCGAGGTCAAAGGCTTTATCGCCTTCGGCGGCAAGACCGGCGTCAGAGGCCGCGTCGTATCGCGCGAGGGCTCTTTGGTAACCCAGGCATTCCTTGCCGGCCTCGCCGGCGGTTTCGGGCGCGGCTTCTCGGCCAACGCGAACAGCGTCTTCCAGGGCACCAACATCACGACCAACGGGCAGCGTGACAAGCTGTCGACCGGCGAGATCCTCGAGGGTGGTTTCGGCGAGGGCATCGCCCAGACCGGCGACATGGTGTCGAAATACCTGATCGAGCGCGCCGAACAATATCAGCCGGTCATCGAGATGCCGACCGGCGTGGATGTCGAGATCGTCTTCCTGGAGGGTGTATATGTCCGCAATTGATCGTTTGCGTGTCCTCGCGCGGCCGTCACGGCTCATGGCCGCGACCGTGCTTGGTCTCAGTGTCGCTGGCATTGCGCTCGCGGCCGACACCAGCTCCCCCGAGGATCGGGTTCGCGCGTTGCTCAAGACCCGGCTGCCCAAGACCGCCATCAGCGCGATCGATTGCGGCAAGATCGGCGGCCTTTGCGAGATCACGGCGGGTGACAATCTGTTCTATGTCGACGCGGGCGCCCGGTACCTGATGATTGGCCGCGTCTACGATATGCAGACGCGCCAGGACATTACCGCGGCGCGGCTCCTCGAGATGAACCCCGACATGCTTGTCGGCTCCGCCGCACGGGCGAATGCCGCTGCGGCAACCGGAGAAGATGATGCGCCCCAGCAGCTTGCGGCGGCGTCGGCTCGGCGCGAGCAACAGGCCGCGCCGGCAAAGGCGCGCAAACTCTCCCTGGCGGGCCTTCCGCAGGATGGCGCCATCGTCTGGGGCAATCCGGCCGGACAGACGGTGACCGTTTTCACAGATTTCCGCTGCGGCTACTGCCGGGCGCTCACCGGCGTTCTCAAGGAGATGAACCTGAGGGTGGTCGAGCGCCCGATCTCGGTCCTGGGCAGCCGCGACGTCACCGACCGGGTCTATTGCGCGAAGAACCGGGAAGCGGCGCTGCACGCGGCCTATGCCGGCGAACCTTTGAAGGCGGGGCCGGCGTGCAACACCTCGGGTCTCGACGCGAATGAGGCATTCGCGCACCGGCACGGCCTCAATGGGACGCCGGTCATTGTGCGCAGCGATGGCGCCGTCCTCGAGGGCTATCGGCCGCGCGCCTTCCTCGAGCAGTGGCTGAGGGAGACGCAGTCGTGAGCGCGCGCCACAGCCGTAGCCGGCTAACCGCATCCGTCGCGATAGCCAGCCTCATGACGCTTGCCGGCTGTGCGAGCTTTGGAGGCAACGTGAAGGGGAGCTTCTCGTGCGCGGCTCCTGATGGGATCTGTGCACCGAGTTCCAACATCGACGATCGCGCCTTGGCGATGATCTCGGGCGATGCTTCCGACAGCGAACCATCGCCGGCGGGCGGCTATGGGCAGCGTCCCGCCGGAAGGGTTAATCGCGCTGCCATTTCGCAGCCGGCCCGTCTAGCCGCGAGCGATCCGGCGCGCACCCGCGAGAAGGTGCTGCGTATCGTGTTCCAACCCTATATCGATGAACGGGGCCGTCTCCATGAGGCCAGCGCTGTCCATGCCGTCGTCGCGAGTGGCGAATGGCAGCAAGCCGTTCTCCAGGTGGCCCCACCGTCCGGCCGTTCGGCTGCTGTATATCCCGACCCGTTTGAGTCCTTCGCCGACGCCGTCGATCGCGCCGACCCGCCCGGCGGCCTGGCCGGAATTGATCCCACCCTTCCCGATCCCGCAGCGGTCGCTGCCGCCCGCGCGCGGAGCGCAGATCCCGTGAGCGCGATCAAGGCGGATGTCGCTGCGCGCCTGGCGCCCAAGCCGCAGGGTGGTGCGGTTCCCGTAAAGGGCGCCGTGGTCTCGCCTGCTGTAGGTGCTGTCCCTGCTTCGGCGCCAGCCATTCCTGCGGGAACGCCGGCGAGCAGTGGTGTGCTCGCGCCAAAGCCGGCTGCGCAGAGCGCAACAGTGACCTCGGCCGCGGGCGTGGCGGCTGTCAATCGCGTCAAGGCTGATCCCGCCTATCAGGGCATCGCATCCGGCGTCGCCAAGGGCGCGCGGGACGCCGCGGCCCAAACGGGCGCGGAGCCCGCGCCCGCGAAGAGCGGTCCCGTCAAGGCGGCAAGCTTCCCCGCTGCCGTTTCCGAGGATAATTGACATGGCAGGCGAGGGCGGTTTCATCGAGAATCTGATGTCGGGCATCCTCGGCGATGCCAAGCGTCCCGATGCCGGCCGGCCAGAGCTGGGTGTGCCGATGCTGGCGCATTGGCTACCCTACCGCAGCTACGATGCCAAGACGGGGATATTCTACAACAGCGCGTCGCGGGGCTTCGTCGTCGAGGCTGCCCCGCTCATCGGCGCTGACGAACGCACCGGCGAGATCCTCACCCAGTTCCTTTCAGAGGCCATCCCCGCGCCGGGTTGTCTTCAGTTCCATCAATGGATGAGCCCGCGCGTGGGCGAGCGCCTATCGAAATGGTACCTCCCGCGCTACGCCGCGCGGGGCGTCTATGAGCGCATGGCCAAACACCGCGTCGATTTCCTGACCGATGGGGTGTGGCGCTCGCTGTCGGCCGACGCGCCGTTCTCGCTGCGCAACCACCGAGTCGCCATCTCCTATTCGACGCCAGAAAATTCGAGCGTCTCGGTCGAGGAGATCACTGCGGTGATGGACGGCCTCATCTCGGCGCTGGCCTCGATCAATGTATCGGCCCGCAAGATGGACCCGACCGACCTCATCGCCTGGATCGACGACATCACCTCGCCGACGACAGCGGCCGGTGAGGATGTGGTCAACTACAATCCGCTCGACCCGATCGCCGATCAGGCCATTCGCCGGGATGTCGAGCTCCATATCGAGCCCGATCGGATGCTGCTGCGAACCGAGCGCTTCCGGCCGACCGGTAACACGGTCGATGACGCTCCTGAAATAGGCGAAATCCTTCCAGACGTCTTCGACGTGCGGTCTTTCTCGGTGCGGAACCTCCCGACCCGGTGGGCGCCCTGGGACGTCGCGCGCCTCATCGGCGACATGTTCACCGATAAGCTGAGGATGCCGTGTCCGGTCGCGACCAATCTGTGCGTCGAGTTCCCCGACCCGCAGGCGCTCACGAACAAGGCCGGATTCAAGTTCATGCGGACGACGAGCCTCGCCGATTCCAAGTCGGCCCGGTTTCTGCCGCAGTTGCGCGATCAAAGCCAGGAATGGCGCTATGTGAACGATGAACTGCGCCAAGGCCGCAAGCTCGTCCGCGTCTTCTTCAGCGCGACATCCTTCTCGCCCAAGGGGAAGGGCGATGCCAACGAGCGGGTGCTGAAATCGGTCTACCGCGCGGCGGGCTGGGATCTTCTCGACGATCGGTACCTGCAGATCATGGGTCTGCTGTGCGCGATGCCCATGACGATGGCCAATGGTCTGTCGCGGGATCTCGATCGCATGAAGCGCATGCGCACGCTGCTGACGACAACTGCCGCTAACCTCGCGCCGATCCAGGGCGAGTTCCTCGGCGGCCAGGTGCCGCATCTCATGCTGATCGGCCGGCGCGGACAGCCGTTTTTCTGGTCGCCGTTCGAAAATGCCGCCGGCAACCACAATGTCGCGGTGTTCGGCAAATCGGGCTCTGGGAAGTCGGTGACGCTGCAGGAGCTTTGCGCTTCGCTTTGCGGCGCGGGCGCTCGGGTCGTCGTAATCGACGACGGCCGCTCTTTCGAACACTCCGCGAAACTCCAGGGCGGTGCGTTCGTCGAGTTCACCATGTCCTCGGGCTTCTGCCTGAACCCGTTCAGCATGATCGACGAAGAGCTCGCGGCTACGGACGAGGACTATCTCCTCGACTGCATGGCGATGCTCAAGGCCATCGTGAACCAGATGTCGCGCCATATCGACCGGCTGAACGATACCGAGCGCGGGCTGATCGACGGCGCCGTAAACAGCGTCTGGACGGAGAAAGGCCGCCATGGATCTATCGACGATGTGATCGCGGCGCTCGATGCGACGGGCAACGGTCTCGCCAGCGATCTCGGCATTGCCATGCGGCCGTTTTCGTCTGGCGGCACCTATGGCCGCTTCTTCCAGGGCGAAGTCTCGTTCGAGCTGTCGGCGCAGCTCACGGTCTTCGAGCTTTCGGACCTGTCCTCGCGCGAGGAGCTCCGAAGCGTCGTCCTGACCGCGATCATGTTCATGTCGCAGCAGATGATGCGCAAGGTCGACCGCGCGATCCCCAAGGCGCTGCTGCTGGACGAGGCCTGGCAGATGCTGCGCGGCGGCGCGATGGCGGACTTCATCGAAACCTATGCGAGAACCTGCCGCAAATACGGCGCCTCGCTGGTGACCGCGACGCAGTCACTCAACGACTACTACAAGTCGGCCGGATCGATCGCCGCGCTCGAGAACTCGGACTGGTTCGTCATCCTCCAGCAGAAGCCCGAGACCATTGCCGACTTCAAGAAGCACGATCGCTTCGAGATGGATGATCACACCGACGCCTTGCTCCGATCGCTGAAGATCAACGGCCGCGAATATTCCGACATTCTCATCAAGGGTCCGGAGACGCTGGCGGTCGGCCGCCTGGTGCTCGATCCCTTTTCCGCCGCGGTCTATTCGTCGAGCCCGACGGTCTACGCGGCGATCGAGAGCCTGGTGGCGCAGGGCCTCAGCATGGACGAGGCGATCGAGCGGATCGCCTTTCCCGACAATCCCGAAAAATGGGCGGCGCATCCCGACGCCGGCCTTGCCGAAGCGGCGGAGTGAGCCATGGCAAGCACCATCTCCACCGCCGACAGCTCACGCGCAACCCATCCGCGACTGCCTCGGGCGCGCGCTATCCTCCATTTCTATCTGCACCTCGCCGGCTTCGCCGCGACCACGCTGCTCCTGACATGGGGCCTGTTCGCGCTCTTCTTCCTCGCCCTCGGCGGCTTTTCGTTCGACGGGCTCATTCATCAGCTGGACAACCTGACGAGCCGGTATGTCACCGCGAGCCCTGAGCGGATCGCCTCGTTCAAGCACATCTTCGTCGCCGCGCACCTCATTCTGGCCGCCGGACTGATCGTCCTTCGGCGCCACAGGATCATGCCGCCGGCGCTCTCGAGGGGGAGTCAAGACAATGGCTGAACAGCCCGAACTCGATCTACCGGCCCCTGCGGTCGCGCCTCAACGTCGGCGACGGCGCGCGATCTTCGCGGGCTTCACGCGGCTTCAGATCCTCATGGGCGTGCTTGTGCTCGCTGCGCTGATCTGGGGCATGTGGGTGACCAAGGTGCTGGTCACGCCCAAGCAGGATCGTATCGTTTCGGCGCGCCTGTCGTCGATTGTCGGCGAATATGTCCAGGCCCAGGCCCGATCCCCGTCGCCGCCCTCCCAGGTCGAGGCCGAGATGCGGCGGTTCATGGCCTCGCTCGATACCGAGCTGCAGCGCCGCAGCGCCAGCGGTCAGATCGTGCTCGTCGGCGAAGCGGTGCTGACGAAGAACGTGCCCGACATCACCGATAAGCTGAAGGAGGCCGTCTACGCGTCGGGCGTGGCGCGCCCCAGGCAAGCCAGCGTGGCGGAGCTTCAGCAGCTCGAGCAGCAGGCGATGCTGGCCGCGCAGCCGCAGGCAGCGGTGCCGGCTCAGGCCGCGCCTCCGATGGGCACTATCGATCCGATGGCGGCGGGCCCGATGGCGCCGGCCGCCGGCCCGCAATATGCGCCGCCGGCCGCTTCAGTCTCAACATTCGGAGGCGGTGATGGCAGCGGCGGTCAATGACGTGCCTGCGCACGGATGGCGACCGAACGGGCGGCTCTGGCTTACGTTCGGTGCGTTCGTCGCGGGCAGCGTTACGCTCGGAGCGATCAGCGACTGGCGGGATGATCATCTCTTCCTGATCAACACCTCTCACTCGCTTCCCAACTGGGCGTTCCTCATCCGGCGCGGCCACATGCCGGAGAAGGGCGACTACGTCTTCTTCGACCCTCCGCCCAGCGCGTTGCTGCGCCGCCATTTCGGTGAGCAGCCGGAGATGTTTGGCAAGATCGTCTATGGCCTGCCCGGAGACGTTGTCCGCCACGATGGCGCGGACGTCACGATCAACGGCGCCCGGGTGTCGCGGATGAAATCCTTCACGAGGGCAGGCGAGCCCCTGACGCCAGGCGCGACCGGGCGAGTGCCGCCGGGCTGCTTCTTCGCCGGCACGCCGCACAAGGATGGCTTCGACAGCCGCTATGCCGAGATCGGCTTCGTCTGCGCGCGGCAGATCGTCGGAACCGGGGAGCCGGTGCTGTGAGGGGCGTCCTTGGCGGAGGCATCGCCCTGCTGGCGGTCGCCGGAGCCTTGCTGCTGGTCGGCCCCATGCGCAGCGAGGCGAAGGATTATGGCCAGGCAGGGCAGGCATTCCCGATCATCGAGCCGGACCTTCTCTCGACCATAGAGGCTCGCCTGCGCCGCGCGGAGGCGAGCGGCGAGCTCGCGCGCATGAACGATGTGTTCGCCAAACGGGTCGAGGCCAAGGTTCGCCGGCCCAAGCCCGTCGAAGGCATCACGCCGGCACGAACAGCCAGGAACTGGGACTATGATCCGACCGTTGCGATCGAGCGCGATATCAGGGACCAGAAGGGTAATCTGATCGCTGCGGCCGGGCAGAAGATCAACCCGCTCGACTTCGTCGCGATCAGGCAGGACCTCGTTTTTGTCGACGGCGATAATGCGGCCGAGCTGGCCTGGGCGACGGCGCGCTACACCGATCTCAAGGCCAAGATCATCTTCGTCAGCGGATCACCGATCGAGCAGATGACCGCGAAGAAGCGCCGCTTCTACTTCGACCAGGAAGGCAAGCTCACCGGTATCTTCGGCATCGAGCACACGCCCGCAGTCGTGACGCAGGCTGGCAAGGTCATGCGGGTCTCCGAGATGGTCATCAAGCCGGGGAGTCCGGGCTGATGCCGCTCTGGCTGGACATGCTGCGCACGCCGATGGCCGCGCCCGAAACCGCGGGCCTCAGGCGATTGCGCTTCCTCTGGCAGAGCCTCTGCCTCGCGCTCGCGGCAAGCATTCTGGCTCTGAAGCCGCTGCGCGCGTCGTTGGGGCGCGGTGCGCCCTGCCTGATCGCGGTCCTGCTGCTCGCGGCGCTCATCGCGACGCTCGTCTACCTGCGCCGCAAGCACGGCGCCGACACGGCCTATCTGGCGACATTGGGGGAGGGCCGGTGATGCGCGCGCTTCGATCCACGTTGGCGGCTGTGCTGCTCGCGCTTGGCACTCTTGCGGTGCCGCAGGCGGCGCAGGCGGCAGGACCGACCTGCAACGGCAAGTTCGTCAATCCGATCACCGATGTCTGCTGGTCCTGTCTGTTCCCGCTCTCTGTCGGTGGGCTCAAGATCTGGCCGAGCGGGCGGCCGGACACCAACAATCCTGCCTCGCCGATCTGTGCCTGCGCCGACCCTTTGCCGCGCATCGGCATCGCGGTCGGCTTCTGGGAGCCGGCGCGCCTTGCCGACGTGACGATGAAGCCTTGGTGCTTCCCCAATCTGGGCGGCATGCGCATCGCGCCCGGCTTCGACATCGGCCAGGGCTATCTCGCGGGCCCGTCGATGGTGGGCGGGCGGTCGCAGAGCACCGCCAAATGGCACGTGCACTGGTACGTCTATCCGCTGCTCTACTGGATGGAGATCCTCACCGATTTCGTCTGCTTCGAGCAGGCTTCGTTCGACATCGCTTACATGACCGAGGTCGACCCGCTCTGGCAGGACGATTCGCTGGCCGCATTGATCAATCCCGAGGCGATCGTCTTCGCCAATCCGATCGCCCAGGCTGCTTGTGCTGGGGATTGCATCGCCGGCACCGTCCATCTGCCGCTCGATCCGCTGTTCTGGTGTGCGGGCTGCCAGGGCAGCATGTATCCGCTCAACGGAAACATCCCATCATCGATCGGCCACGTCCAGTCGTCGCGGCTCGCGCTGTCCCGTTTCGCCTACAAGATGCACCGACAGGCTCTGGCGTGGGGCACCATGGGCTCGGCCGGCCTGTGCAAGAAGTACCTGATGCCGATCATGCGCAAGCAACAATATCGGTTCCAGATGACCAATCCCATTCCGACGGTCAACGGCCGCTTCGCCTGCTCGGCGATCGGGGCCTCGACCATGCCGCCTGACGCCGGGCGTGCCTATCCCGCCGGCGGCGAGGACATGGGCTACCTCGTCTGGCGCAAGCGCAACTGCTGCGTGCTTTAGGAGGGCATGATGCGACTTATCGCCTGGGGTTCGGCCGGTATCATCGCACTCGCCAGTGTTTCGGTTCTGCTTGCCCAGACCATCGATGGTCTGGATGTGCAGGCGATCAAGCAGCGATCCGCCGATCTGCAGGCCGATGCACAGGCGTTCGTCGATCAGGTCAAGGACCGTGGCGATGCCTTCCGAGAGGATGCGGCTACGGTTCATGACGATGGCCTGCGCAACATGCAGCGCGTCGCCAAGACGGATCTGCCAAAGGGGCCGGCCGGTCCGATCGATTTCGACGAGATCGTGCAGGGCGCGGCGTCCAATGCGATGGCCGGTGGCGGCGAAGCGCCGCAACTCATCGCCTTCGCCAGCCTGTCGATGCCGCCGAAGGCGTTGCGGCAGCTCATACAGGATACCGCGCGCGCCGGCGGCGTGGTCGTTTTTCGCGGCTTTCCGAATAACTCGATGAAGGAGTTCTCACAGACGCTCGGCAAGATCGTCGAGCGGCAGGACGACTTCGCCAATATCGGCATCGATCCGCGGCTCTTCCGGGCATTCGACGTCCAGGCGGTCCCCACCTATGTCGCGGTCTCCTCCGACTTTGATCTGTGTGCAGGCTTCTCGTGCCGCACCAAGGTGCCGCCCCACGACCGGATGATCGGCAACGTGACGATCGAATATGCCCTCTCGTCCTTTGCTGACGGCAACGGGCCGGGCGCGCGGGTTGCCGCGATCGGTCTCGCCAACATGAGGAAGCCTGCTCGGTGAGCCTCCGCGCTGCCCTTGCTGCGTTTGCCGCGATGTTCGCGCTTGCATCGCCGGCGGCCGCGCAGATGACGCTTGAAGAGGCGCGTGAGGAAGGCAGGACGCTCGGCAACGAGACGAGACACGACAGTACCCTGGTCCCAACCGACAATGCCCGCGCGGAAGTCGTACCGGGATATTCGGGCACCGCGCTCCCCGAGGGCAACTATTTCGATCATCCAGATAACCTCGAGGCCGCGGCTCATTCCGCGAAAGCCTCGAGTGATCCGTACCGAATCACGACTGACGCCGATGGGAGCCGGCCGACTTTCAGCAATGCGGAGATCCTCGCGACGACCTCGCGCGCCACATCGGTCGAGAACGATCCTTCGACCTTCCTCGCGGGCGAGGAGATGAGCGGTACGTCCGGCACTTGTACACCGTTGCCCCCACCGGCCGGCAGCGACGGCTACTACGAGACCAGCTGCAACACCGGTAGCAAGGTCACGACCGAGAACCGCACCTGTTCTGTCAGTCTGGATGTGCGTGCCGAGACGCGAACGATATACACCTATTACGCCGGCCGGCTCAGCATCATGCCGGAGGATGGCGGCCCTTATCCCGCCCGTGCCGCGTTTGACGACGAGATCGTGTCCGGCGTCTGCTGGGAAAGCCGCCCGATCGACTATTGCGACAACATGAGCGCCTACGGCTACACGGCGGCGGATACTTGCAAGAGCCTTGGTCACACCGCCGTCGAGGTCAAATGTACTGCCGAAGCCCAGGGGATTACGCCGGGCGCTTATCATCCGGGCTATGTGCTCGCGACCGGGCAATACTGGCTCTCCAAGGTCGACGAGCCCACTGTCACCACGGTTTCGCGCAACGAAGGGCTGTGCGCGCCGCTCGCCGGGGATTCGATGTGTACGCTGCAGACCGAGGTCTGCACCTCGAGCGATCCCGTGACCCGCATCGTCAATGGCGTGGCCGTGACCCAGCCCTGCTGGGCATGGGAGCGCACCTACGAGTGCAAGCGGATCTCGACCGGCCACAACGACTGCGGGACCCTCGAGGCCAATGGCAGCTGCACATATACGCGGACCGAATGCCTGGACGACGATCCCGGTGGCTCCTGCTTGGTCGAAGAGCGCATCTATCGATGCCGGACGCCAGGCGGAACGGTGACCGACACCCCTCAATATATCTGCGGCAACGACGTCTACTGCATCAACGGTGACTGCGAGCCGATCGTCCGCGAGGCGTCGACCGAGTTCAAGGATGCGCTTGTTGCGCTCCATTCGATCGACCAGGCGGGCAAGGAGTTCGACGAGACCAATTTCACCGTGTTCAGCGGGGACAGAGAGACGTGCCACAAGCCCGTCTTCGGCCTCATCAACTGCTGCGCGGGCAAGGTTTCGGGTGTCCTGACGGCCGGCGCCGGCGCCGCGGCATTGGCAGGCGGGCCCGTCGCGATTGCAGCGCTCGCGACCCCCTTCCTGACGCTCTTCGCCTGTTCGCAGGACGAGATGAAGCTCGACATCAGGGACCGCATGGGCTTCTGCCACAATGTCGGGACCTATTGCTCGTCGAGTTTCCTCGGCATCTGCAGTACCAAGCGCACGGCCTATTGCTGCTTCGAGAGCAAGCTCAGCCGTATTCTTCAGGAGCAGGGTCGCATCCAGCTCGGAAGGCCCTGGGGCGCGCCCAAGCGCGAGCAGTGCCTCGGCTTCACCATCGACGAGTTCGCCCGGCTCGACCTGTCGGTCATGGATTTCACCGAGGTCTATGCGGAGTTCGTCGATGCGGCGCGCCTCCCCGATGAAGTCGAGACGATGACCCAGATCCAGCAGAAGATTCAGGATTACTATGACCTTCACGGCAAATGATCCCAGCGCGGCCTTGCCCCTGGGCGCCTATCCGTTCGCATGCTCTCGCTGCGTTGGCACAGCCTCGAACGCGCTACTCCATGCCTCTCATACCCTTCCGCGCTTCTCTGTCACGCCGCGGACGGTACTACGGAAAGGAGGTTCGATCATGGTCCGCTTGTTCATACTCTCCGTCGTGATCCTGACCCTGGTTGCTGTTGGGAGGCCTGTCGCCGCGCAATCCCCCGGCCCCGCTGACGATGGCGTTGAACGATCGAGCGGCCCAGACGATTTCTACTGCGGCGAGCGCAAGCTTGGGCAATGGTTCTACTGCGCGAAGCCTCGACCGAAGGAGCAGGCCGCGCAGCCATCGCCGCCACAACAGAGCGCGGTGGAGCGCATGAGCGCGATCACACGCCAGCTCGACGAACTGAAGGCCCGTGCGATCCTCGACCCTACTGAAGAGAATGTGATCGCCTATGTCCGCTTTCAACGCGAGCAGCTCGATCGAGCATCGACCTTCTCGGACACCTGGCAGCGGGCGTTGTGGCAGAACCCCGACCTCGACTACACGCTGCAGCGTCCTGTCTCCACGGTCGGCAAGCGGGCATGGCTCGACAACCGCAAAGCGGATCGCGATGCCGTTCTGACCAATCTGGGGCAGCGCTACGGCCTGTTCTACTTCTTTGCCCAGAGCTGCGGCGCCTGCGAGCTGTTCTCGCCGATCCTTAGATCGGTTGCTGACAGCCACCGCATGGCGGTGATGGCCGTGTCGATGGACGGCGGCCCGAGCCGCGATTTCCCGAATTATGTCGTCGATGCCGGACAGCGGGCGCGCATGGGAATCCCGGGCAACGAGACGCCCGCGCTGGTGCTGTTCGATACCGCGACGAAGCGGACGATTCCGGTGGGCTACGGCATCCTGAGCGCGGATGAGATCATGGATCGCATTTTCGCGCTGACCAATACCAAGGTGGGGAGCGATTACTGATGGGACAGTTTCACTCTGCGACGGCATGGCGCCGGGTCCTTCGCGGCACGGCAGGCTGGGCTGCGATGTTGGCCGCTGCCAATCTTGCGGTCACCGAAACGGCCCACGCCGATGTTGCCTCCGAAATGAACAATTTCTTCTCGGATGCGGGAGGCGCCGCCAATGTGACGGGTCCTTCGGCCTTCCAGGGACAATCGGCGGGCTACTATTCGCTCGGCAACGTCTGGACACGGTTTCCGCAGAAGAGCGTCCAGCCCTTCAATCTGCAGCTTCCGAGCGCCCGCGCGGGCTGCGGCGGCATCGACCTGTTCAGCGGCAGCTTCTCCTTCATCAACGCGTCCGAGATCATCGCGATGCTGAAGGCGACGGCCAACAATGCCCTGGGTTTCGCCTTCAAGCTGGCGATCGATTCCGTCTCCCCGGAAATCGGCAAGGTCATGGACGAGTTCAGCCAGAAGGCGCAGCTGCTCAACCAGATGAACATCTCGAGCTGCGAGACGGCGCAGGCGCTCGTCGGCGGCATCTGGCCGCAGATGGAAACGACACGGGCGACAATCTGCGAAGCAGTCGGCAACAGTCAGGGCGTCTTCTCCGACTGGGCGGCGGCGCGTCAGGGCTGCAACAACGGCAACCGCCGGGATTCGACGATCGCGGGCAATACCGATGCGTCGATGAAAGACCAGTTGGTGGGAGAGCCGCATAATTACACCTGGGAAGCGCTTCGGAAGTCCGCCAAGTTCGGCGCCTTCGATCAAAGCTTCTCCGAATATGTCATGACGCTTGTCGGCACCGTGGTGACGACACCCTCGACCGATCCCAGCGTGGGCGGGAAGGTTGTGATGTTCGGACCGGCCGAGGAAGCGGTCGTAACCGCGCTGCTCGATGGAACAGCCGATGCACCGCCGGTCAAGATTCTGCGCTGCAATGACGAGAACTGCTACGATGTCGGCGAGCAGACACTGAGCGTGCCGGCCTCATCGGCGTTGCGGCCGCGGATCGCGACGATGATCCGATCTATGAGCGACAAAATCCGCACGGACACGCCGCTCGATGCGGCCGAAAAGCAGCTCCTGAACCTCGCGACCGTGCCGATCTACAAGATTCTCGCAGTGCAGGCCTATGCGCATTACGCGCTGACCCAGGGCGAGATCGAGACGCTCTCCGAGATCGTCGCGGTCGATCTTCTGTCCGCTATGCTCGACAATATGCTCGATCGTGTCGAACAGGCGAAAGTCCACTACCAGACGTTCGATCAGGAAACAGCGACGCAGTGGAAGCAGCAGATCGCGGCTACACGAGCGAAGTTCAGCCAGCGCGACGTCAGGCTGAACAACAAGCTGCAGGTCACGATGCAGATCATCAACCGCTCCGTCATGTTGGAATCGACGCTGCAGAACTCGATGACGCCGGGCATGGCGGCCGCGCTCAATTTCTCGCGCGGGCTCAACGCTCAAGGGCTGAACTAGGCGTGGGGGCAGGGCTATGCTTGAGGTTTTCACGGTTGGCGGCGGCGAGTATCTCGTAAACATCTTCAACGCGGTGGCGGCCTGGTCCGGCGGCGGGGGCTACAAGTCCCTCATCCGCGTCGTCATGGTCATGGGTCTCATTTATTCACTGCTCGTTGTGGCCTTCACGCTCAACTACAAAGCGTGGATGAACTGGTTCCTGCAGGCGACGGCAATCTATCTCTGCCTGATGGTCCCCACGGTCGACATCAAGGTGACCGACCGGCTCAATCCGAGCCTCGCCCCGGCGACGGTGGACAACGTGCCAATGGGATTGGGCATTCTCGCCAGCTTCACGACGCAGATCGGCGACTGGCTGACCCGGACCGCCGAGGCCGTGTTCGTCATGCCAAGCGAGCTTAACTATTCGACCAATGGCATGGTCTATGGCGCGCGTCTCTTCGATGCCACGCGCAATTTCGTCATCCGGGACGCGGAGTTCTCGACGAACCTTGAGAACCATTTCAAGAACTGCCTGTTCGGCGACGTCATGCTCTATCAGAAGTCGCTGACCAATCTCGCCAAGGCGACTGATCTGTGGGCGGAGATCGGGCCTGGCGCTGAGGCTCGGTCGCAGCAATGGCTCGAGCGCCAGGGCGACGGAACGGTCAACAGTTACATCATCACCTGTCGGCAGGCCTATCAGGCGCTGGACGCGCAGTGGGGACCGATGATCGAGGCCAACACCCCGCTCTGGGGGAAGGAGGCCTATCCGAAGCTGAGCAACGCGCTCGCCGCCGACAAGCTCAAGCACGATGTGCCGATCGTTAGCGCGGCCTTCACGGGCTCGAGCGGCAGCTATGCGGAAGTCATGCGGCAGAACACCGCGATCAATGCGTTCATGCAGGCGCGCAACGGCATGGCGGGCGGAGCCGGGGCCGCAGCGATCGACACGTTCGCACAGACACGCGCCGACATTCAGGCGCGCAACACCTATAGCTCGATCGCGCAGCAGGCGATGGCCTGGGTGCCGATCCTGAACATCGTCCTGACCGTCGTCTTCTTCGCCATGTTCCCGGTGATCTTCCCGCTGTTCCTGATGCCGCAGACGGGCCTGAGTTCGCTCAAGGGCTATGCGATGGGGTTCTTCTACCTCGCCGCCTGGGGCCCGCTCTACGTCATCCTTCACATGATCTGCATGACCCGCGCGACGTCGGCCGCAACGGGTGTTGCCGGCGGCGGCGTTACGCTCGCGAGCTATGCCGGGATCGGCGCGGTAAACGGGGAAACAGCGACGATTGCCGGCTTCATGCTGATGAGCGTGCCTTTCCTGGCCGCGGGTCTCGCGCGCGGTGCCATGTCGATTGCCGGCCACTCCATGTCGATGCTGGCGCCGGCGCAGAACGCGGCCGAGGCGGCCGCGCTCGAGCAGACCACCGGGAACTACTCCTATGGCAATGTGAGTTGGGCGAACGCGACATCGAACATGCGGCAGGCTGATCAGTGGTCGACCGCGCCGACCTATATGGGCGGGGGGGCGAGCTTTGGATGGCGCCAGGACAATGGGGCGATGGTGACGGGCTTCGGAAATGGGCAGGAAGTCTTCGACACGTCGGGAGCGATCTCGCGGCTCGGCTTTACGCCGACGATGACAAGCGGCTCCGTTGCCGAATGGCGCGAGATGGCCAGCGAGGCTCACCGGCAGTCGCAGGCCTATGAAAATGCCGCGGCCGAGATTCTGACCGCGACCCACGCGAACCGGAGCGCTTTCGGCACCTCGACCGAGCGGTCTTCCGGTTGGGATTCAAGCAGTGGGCGCCAGGCGAACACCTCCGTCGACCAGTTCGACCGGCGGACAGGGAGCAGCACGCAAGGCTTGGAGGAGCGATCATCTATTTCTCAGAGCGCACGGGTCTCTCAGGGGCATGAACGACAAGCGCAGATTAACGATACGGTCGGTGGAAATGTCGGTCTTGGCGTAGGCGGGGGCAAAGGCGGTGCGGGGAGAGGTGGGAGAGGCGGAATTCTGCCGACTATTGGTGCCTCTGTTTCGAAGACGGGAACTCAGACTGACGCGCTGCGCCATAACACCGATGAATCCCGGGGCACCGATAGCGCCAGCACGTCTTCGAGTGGTGTACGGGATGAACATTCAAGTGGCACCGGCGCGTCGATGTCCGACGGGACGTATTCGCGCAGCGGCAGCTTCAGTAGGGCCTCGACGACATCGTCAGCGTCGGCGAGCACGGAAGATTCGCTCGCGCTCGCCAAATCCTATTCCGAAACGGCACGTAAATTGGAGGAGCTTTCCCAGCAACTTTCCCGCGACGCCAGCTATGCCGAGACGCATGGCATGCAACTCAGCGAGAATCTGAGCCAGGATCTGGCGCAATGGTATCGCCGCCAACAGGTCGAAAACCCAGGCCTCGACGCGCCCGAGCTTTGGGCGACAGATCTTACCGACCAGCAGCGGATTGTTCGCCAGGAAATGATCACACGCTGGATGCATGACAAGCAGGACGGCATCCGGTCCGAGATCGCGGGTCGCCTGCACGATCCTGACCTCGTCGATGTGAGCCGGCCAGGCGTCTCCAGCGAGGCGGATGTCAGGGCATCCTACCGGCCACACGGGCCCGGACGGTTGCCCGCCGGTCCTGCCGGCGGCGGGGATGTAGGTGCCGGCGCAATCATCGAAGCGGGCAAGGCCGAGCTGGGCGGTGATCGTGCGGCGGCGCAGACGGTGCGGGGGCAGCGAGTGCAAGGGGCGGCCGATCTTGAGCAGGAGGTGAACCGTGACCATGACCGCGGCTTCTTCCAGGATCCCAAGCTTCGTAAATAGGATCAGAGGATGTAGAACATCGCTCCGACGAAGCCGGCCATCAAAGCATAGGCGAGAGCATAGCCGATGAGGCCTCCGCGGGTGGGGTGCCCTTGCTCATCCGTGATCATCTCGAGTTCTGGCAGATCATCCTCGACGACGGTGTAGATCGCGCCGCCGGACATATCCTTCGTTCGAATATAGGTATCGAGGTCGAATTTGACGAAACGCATGAGCATCTCCTGCGAAGGAAAATAGCCGGTTCGAGCGTGTTTCGCAACGGATTGAGGTGAATTACCGTGCTCGCTGGTATTCAAGCGCGCTAGGATCGACCTTCGGATCGTAAGCTATAGATATGTCGTGATATATTGAGGCGGAAGTTTTGAAGGATTGAGCGGCCTTGGAAATTATACCGCAGATATATCGTGAAGGCATCTCGCGCCGAGAAATTGAGGTCGCTGCTTGATGCCTGGGAACCGTCTGCAGTGGCCCCCAGTCCGAATCTGAAGGCGCTTGAGCTGACGGCGCAGGATCTTGTGGAACTACCCGCTTCGTAGTGGCTGGTGTCCGCTGGGGCGTGGCGCGCTCTACAACGGCCAGGCGCAGTTCAAGCTGCCGCTCTATGTGGTCCTCCCTGCCCGCTTCCAGACTCATTGGAGGACGAGGTCCGGCATATGCAAAGCAAGTTCCCGCCGTACGATCTGGGCTTCACGGCACAATCGCCTTCCGGGGACTACCGCGTGACGGCGACGCGACAGGGTCAGGAGGGAATGGAGATCAAGCTCAACTGCCAGTGCGGCAAGGCCCAGATCAAGGTAGAGGTGAACCCCACCCTGCACGGCCATCTCCTTCCTCTCCGCGACCTGCCGGCCCTGCAATTCAAGTTGGTTAACATTCGCAAGTCTCGGGAGGCGCAGCCGAAACGACATGAAGCCGCGCTACGACAGGGGCTTTGGTGATAAACTCAGTTCGGCTGCGGTCGCGGCGCGGATTGGCGATTATGCCAGGACCCCTGCGAGCCAGCGGGTGAAAGTGCCATCAGCCCAGTTCTTTGAGGTCACCAGGAAGTCGACCGGCGGCCGGGCCATGTCCGAGTGATTGGATAAGTCGTCCCCGGCGATCTCAAGCCTGATTTCGCGGATCGCGTGGTCCGTTGCGGCAAAGCTGAGCGTGAGATGGCGTGCCATCGTGTCGGAGAAGGGCGGTTCACACCGGATCGTACATTCGGCACCGTAGGCGTCGAGTGTCACCTGAAGGTGCTCGAGCGCGCGGAGCACGTCACGGCCAAGGTCTGAGTTGACCGGAACAAAGCGGCGGGAGCGATAGATAGGTATTGCGCAGGCTTGCATGGCCTGAGCTTGACCATCGGGGGCGACCTCACAGACCACAAGGGCCAGAAAGGGACCGCCAATAGTACAATGTCGCGTTCCTTGTATTGTCTGGACCCGGAGAGGCTGCCGCCTCGGCAAATAGAGCAGCGGTAGCCGGACGTCGGTTGCGTAAAGAAGCAGAAAGCCGGGAGCGGGGTGTCCGGGGCACCCGCAGCGGATCAAGGTCGATGCGACTTCGCCAGAATGGAAGGGCGCGGTGTGGGTCCATAGATGATCAGCCAGCTTCACGCCTGAAATAGTCTCGAAGCCCTCTGCAGCGGTGGTTAAAGCAGCGAATACGTCTGTCATCGAAGGTTCGTCGGGGGTGGCGGCGGGCGCTGGAATGATGTTGCTGCCCGCGGCTTAGATCAAGCATTCGAGGAGATCGTTCAGGCTGAGAGTAGGGGGAGCACCGGCGGTGGGCGGGCAGGAGATATCCCCGGAGGTGGACAAGGTGAAATATTTGCGATCGGGATCGGCCGGTGATTGTCCATCCCTGATCAAGATAGTTGTCCAGCCTGTACGATTGAACCGAACGAAGGCTCTCGCGCGTGAGCGACGCAACGCTGTAGCCCTGTTGGGTGGTCAGCCGGTTCGCGGAGGGCTGCGATGCGCATCGTCACGCGCTAGCGCTGGATGTCACTGCTCACTACGGGCGCAACTGATGCAGAGTGCGGCTTCCGGCCGGGCCTCAAGGCGCGCGGGTGCGATAGCGGCGCCGCAGCGGACGCAGTCGCCATAGGTGCCCTGCTCGATCCTTTCGAGGGCACGGCTCACGGATGCTATCTCGCGGTCGAGGAGGGCGGCCTGACCCTCGAGCGCGGCATCGTCTTCCTTTTCGACCGCCTGCTCGGAAAAATCGGCAGCCAGGGGTTCCGCGAGATCGGCCTCGATCCGGCCATGTCTGCCGCGAAGCTCCGCGAGCTGTGCTTCAAGCCGGACTTTCGTGGCGGCGGCATCGGTCATTTGATCATCCCCTGGAATATACATGCGATCCGGTCGATATTAGGCCGTTGGCGTGATATCGCATTGGTCCGACGTTCAGAGCGCCTTTTTCAGGCGCCGGTAGGCGTCGCGAAGTTCATTGCCAAGATTTTGCAGGGCAGTCCCGATTTCCTCGCCGCTCTTGTGCAGGCCCGCTTCAGCGACGAAGCGGTTCCACTTGGCCTCAATGTTACCCCATTCTTGCTTGGCTTCCATGGTCGCGAGGTGGACTTGAACCTCCGCTTCCCCCCTGAGCTTGACGAGATCCGCCTTCAGGTCATCGAGTGCGTTCATGTCGTTTCTCCTCGGCCACCAAGATTCTACTACTTGCATGCACTAGCGAACCAAACCGCCTACCGCGTTACGTAAACCACCGGATGGAGCGGACCGAGGCGCCGCCTGTAGGTCTGATCCGCTTCGGATCGAGCGCAAATCGTGGATTGGTTTGTCGCGGCGGAGCAATTCGCGTTCCATTGCTGGGGTTCGGTGGCTCCTATTGCTGGCAGCGCCACGCGCATCTTCTGCAGCGGCACAGGACGGTGGTGCGTCACGAGAATCGCCGCGTAACGCCATGTATGGCTTGCTCATGAGGTAACCGACTGTTCCAACCTGGCTGCTTGATTGCGTTTTCTCCAGACTGAGGCGTGCCTTTGGGGTCCGGGACTTTACGGATCAGCCGATCACGACCCGCGTGCCATAGAGCGGGGAACTGGAGGATATGATGACCATTCGAGATATTCTGTTGCAGACCAACACACATCCCGAACCGACCCCGCAATGGGCGATCGACAGGGTGGCCGAACTGGGCGCGCGGTTTGGCGCGAAAGTCTCACTTGCCGTCTGCCAGGTCCATATCCCCCAGATGTCGAACTGGTTGGCGAACAAGCTCCTCAACATCGATGGCATGATCGCGGGTGAAAACAAGAAGAGCATCGCCAACGGCCTTGCGCTTGGCGAAAGTTTCGTAGCGAAGCTGGCGGGCGAACAGCTCGGTGAGACGGTAACAATAAACTGTCCTGGCATGGTAACCCACTGGGAGCTCGCCGTGCGGGCGAGGGCGCATGACCTCACGGTGGTTCCGGTTTATGGACATGCGGAGACGATTTCGCTCGCCGAGGGACTGGTGTTCGAAAGCGGTCGTCCCGTCCTGTTGCTGCCAGAGGTCACGAGCTCGGAATGGAATTTCGACAGGATCGCCATCGCCTGGGATGGGAGCAGCGTTTCGGCACGCGCACTCTCCGATGCGATGCCTTGGGCGCGGCAGGCCAGTTCGGTTGCGATCGTGCAGGTCGCCGGTGAGAAGGACCTGTCAAGGGCGGCCCCCCTGGCCGAGGCGGTTCGCAACCTCAGGCTGCATGGGATCGATGCGAAGGCGGTCGAAATTGGACTTGATGGGTGCGATGCGGCAGCGGCGCTCCAGGGCTATTGTCAGCGTGATGAGCGCGGTCTGTTGGTCATGGGCGCGTTCGGGCAGTCTCGCGCGCGGCAATTCGTCCTGGGGGGCGTGACGCGATCGGTTCTCGATGACCCGAAGTTACCGATCCTCATCTCGCACTGATGTTCAGATCCCTCGCAGGGAGACATATAGTCCAACGGCGATCACGATCAGCGCGAAGGTCCGCTCCAGCAGATCTTTGCGTGTCGCCATGCGGCGCCCTAGCCGGATACCGATAAGGCCGCCCCCTATGCCGCCAAGGATCATCAGGGCGACCAGCGGCCAGTTTACGAAGCCGGACAGGGCGTAGGAAGCCGCGGTCGTGACGCCAAGCGCGGTCACGACCGCCAGTGATGTGCCGATTGCGTTGCGCAATGGCATTGCCGTGGCGGCCATGAGACCCGGGACGATGAGGAAACCTCCGCCAATTCCGAAGAAGCCAGCGGCGAGTCCAACGCTAAAACCGATCGGTACGAGGCGAGGTAATAGAACCGAAGCGGTGGCGCGGGATAGACGCACATTTGGCGCTTCCGCGTCATGGCGCGGCCTCAACATCGATATGCCGACGCCGATCATCAGCAATCCGAACAGACTGAGGAGGCGATTGCCATCCATCGCTTTACCCAGCTCTGCTCCGAGTGCGGCGCCCAACACGCCCGCGAGGGCAAAGACAATGGCGCATGGCCATTTGACGGTCCCTTCACGCGCATGGCCAATCAGTCCCGTCGCTGCATTGGCAGCGACCGCGACTGCGGCCGTCCCGATGGCAGCATGGGTCGAGCCGACCCCGACGGCATAAACGAGGAGCGGAACGGCGAGGATGGATCCGCCACCGCCGACCAGTCCGAGCACGAGGCCGATAACAGCGCCAGAGGCGACGGCGACGAGGCTTCCCATGGCGGGCACGGCCGGTTCAGGCCATTGGCGCGCGGCGGTTCCTGGGCAATGTGCTGAGCAGGGTCGCCATGCCGCACCAGCCCGTTGCGCCGGCAAACATCAGGCCTGCGCCAATGAAGGCGGGGAGGGCCATGAAGGCGGGGGCGACGGTTAGCGAAAGGACAGTGCCCAGCAACACCAGGCTGCCGGTGACAAGTTGGACTTGGCGCATCACCGTAATCGGCTGTTTATGATCGATCTGGGTGGCCGCGCCAGCCTTTTTCCATGCATCCATTCCTCCTTCGAGAATATAGCAAGGGCGTCCGTGTGCCGCGTCGGCAAGCGCTTGAGCAGCGGTACCGGTACGCATGCCGGATTTGCAATGGAAGATAATTGGCCCGGCGGCGGTTGATACGTCGCCCACTCTGGCGAGCGGGATGTTTACCGCGCCGGGAATCCGCTCGCGAGCATGTTCGTCAGGATCGCGGATGTCGACCAGGGTCGCGCCTGCAGAAATCGCCCGCTTGGCGTCAATCGGGGTGATGGTCGCAATCGGCATCATGTCACTCCATGCAATATAGGTTGTAGAGTGTGGCGAGGAGGTCGCCCGTCTTCGGATCCGCGATGCGATACCAGATCGTCTGGCTCTCGCGGCGTGTGGTGACGATGGCTTCGCCACGCATTTTAGCGAGATGCTGGGAAAGGGCGGATTGCGATAGTCCGGATTCCGCCACGAGTTGGGTGACAGTCATCTCGCCATGTTCGACGAGTTTGCAGAGCACCATCAGGCGACGGGTATTGCCTATGGCCTTGAGCAGGCTTGCGACCTGGCTGGCCTTTGCTTCGAAGGTGGCGAGATCCATCGGCTGTTTGAGCATGTTCGCCTCTAATATGCGATATTGCTAAATTAGTAATCAACAATATATGTGTCAAGACACGGGAGGTGGCGCGATGTCCAGCAAGCCGATCATTGAGGCATTCTTTGACGAACCGACCAACACGGTGAGCTACCTGCTCGGTGATCCCGAGAGTCGCCGGGCTGCGGTCATCGACCCGGTGCTCGACTTCAACTTGTCAAATGGTGAGGTGGACACTCGCTCGGTCGAGCGCATTCTCCGGTGCGCGGAGGAGCAGGGGTTGGTCATCGTGATGGTGCTCGAAACCCATGCGCATGCCGATCACCTGTCTGCAGCGCCCTACATCAAGGCAAAGACGGGCGCGGTGATCGGCATCGGTGAGCATATCCGGGATGTGCAGAGAATCTTTCGTCCCGTTTTTGCTTTCGAGGACTTGAAGACCGACGGCTCCGATTTCGATCACCTGCTTGGCGATGGCGAGCGGTGCACTCTCGGAGACCTTGAGATCGAGGTCATGCATGTGCCCGGACACACACCGGCGGACGTGGCCTATCGGATCGGCGATGCGGTCTTCGTCGGCGACACGCTCTTCATGCCGGACTACGGTACGGCTCGGGCTGATTTTCCCGGAGGCGACGCGCGGACACTCTATCATTCGATTCGGCGGATCCTGGATCTCCCGGCGAATACACGGCTGCTGATGTGCCATGACTACAAGGCGCCAGGCCGTGAGGAGTATCGGTGGGAAACGACTGTAAGCGAGCAGCGGCAAGCCAATGTGCACGTCCATGACGGCGTGACCGAGGATGCGTTTGTGGCGATGCGGGAGGCCCGCGATGCCACGCTTGCCGTCCCAAAGCTGCTGCTTCCCTCGATTCAGGTTAACATTCGCGCTGGGCACTTGCCGGCAGCGGAAGCGAACGGCGTCCACTATCTCAAAATACCGGTTAAGATTAAGAGCCAAGGGTAACAGCAGGGCACAGTTGGTCGGTGGCGGAGAGGCAACATCCGGCATATCGGGGTGCATCCCAGGCAACGGACGGAAGGATCCATTTTGGGCCAAGTTCTTCACCGAAGCGCTCGCACGACCGAGGCGGTCCATCAGGCAATTCAGCATAGCCAGGACAGTCTGCGGGTTCTGGCCAATCACCATGGTGTCGACCCGAAGACGGTGGCGAAATGGGGGCTGGGGAACGATCGTTCCCGCTCCTGTGTTTCGGGCCCGGCGCAGGCTGTTCCGGCGTCAACCGCAAACCGTCTTTCGAGCGGTGGCATGTGATAGATACATCTCTTGGCCGGGGGTGGTGGTTGGATGAAATTGCCAAGATGGAGACTATTTGGGGCTGCCTACCCGGTAGGAGGTGTAGAAGGCGCGCGGCGTGATCTGGTCGCCGGTATCAACCTCGCGTCAATGAACGTACCGCAATTGTTGGGGTACGCCCACATCGCCGGCATGCCTCTCGTCGCGGGGCTTTACACCGCTCTGCTGGCACCCCTCGGTTTCGCGCTGGTCGGCTCCTCGCGGCACCTTGTGGTGGCTGCGGACTCGGGCACGGCGGCCATTCTGGCAGGCTCGCTCAGTCACATGGCGACGCCGGGCAGTGCTCATTATGCATCGCTTGCGGCAATGACGGCGCTGCTGACGGCCGTAATGCTGATCGTGGCGCGGCTTTTCAAACTCGGCTTCCTCGCCGATTTCTTGTCGCGCACCGTGCTGGTCGGGTTCCTCACGGGTGTTGGAATCCAGGTGGCAATTGCGATGTTGGGTGACATGCTGGGGATCGCGGCCAGCGGTCACGGAGCCGTTTCGCAGTTGTGGCAATTGGTAAATGGCATTTCTCACCTGAGCCCCGCTACGCTTGGGCTTTCGCTGCTTCTGGTGTTGGCGCTGCTTGGCGGCAAGCGGCTTGCCCCGAATGCGCCGATTGCTCTCGGACTGGTCATTGCGACGGCCGGCGCCAGTTGGGCGTGGAACTTCGCTGCGTTCGGCGTCGCGACGATTGGTCCGGTTGCAGGCGGATTGCCACCGTTTGGTCTATCACTCCCGAATTGGGATGAAGTGCTTCAACTGTTGCCGGTCGCCGCTTCGTGCTTCGTGGTGATTATCGCCCAAAGCGCAGCGACGGCGCGCGCGATCGCGGCGCGTTACAACGAACACCTTGTTGAGGATGACGATATTCTGGGTCTCGCCATCGCGAATGGCGCGGCAGCGCTCTCAGGGGCATTCGTCGTGAACGGAAGCCCTACGCAGACGGCGATGGCAGAACGTGCCGGTGCGCGCAGCCAACTAGCCCAGATCGCGTTCGCAGGCTGTGTGTTCATTGTCCTGCTCCTTCTCACAGCGCCTCTCCAGTTCCTGCCGCGATGCATGCTGGCCGCCGTGATCTTCACAATTGCCATCGGCATGATTGATCTTGGCACACTGCGCGCGATGAGAGGCGAAAGCCCCGGCGAATTCAAATTGGCCGTCACAACCGCTTGTGCGGTCGCGATCATTGGCGTCGAGCAGGGCGTCCTGTTAGCCATCACCCTATCGCTGCTCAGGCATGTGCGGCAGAGCTATCGACCAAACACCGCGGTCCTGCAATGGCAAGCGGAGCACGGTTGGATTGCGACGCCGGTGACGCCAGGGCACGAGTCCGCGCCTGGCCTCATCTTTTATAGATTCGGTGCGGTTCTATTCTATGCAAACGCCTCTCGCTTCGCTGACGAGATCCTATCGTTGGTGAACAGTGCTCCCGATCGGGTGCGCTGGCTGGTCATCGAGGCCGATGCGATCACCAACATCGATTACACGGCCGCGCGCGTGGTCCTGAGCCTGTTGGAGGAACTGCATCGCCAGGAGATAGGGATATTCTTCGCTCGCGTAAGCCCCTCACTCCATGCTGATTTGGATCGCCACGGTGTCACGGCAGCGCTCGGAAAGGGAAAGATCTTTGGAAGTCGTCATGAAGCACTGGCGGCGATCGGGGTCTAAGGGAGTGTCAGGATTTCCGTGTGCGGCGAGGCGGTTGACCATCAGGCCGTCATGGCTCTGATGAAACGTTCGCCGAAGAGCACGGCAAATTGTGCCTTTGCCATGTTCCACTCACGGGGCGGCATTTTCCACTCTTTTTCCGATCTGTTCAAGATCAGATAAAGCAGCTTGGTGGCTGCCTCATCATTGGGGAAATGCCCTCTGGCGCGGACCGCCCGGCGCAGCTTGGAATTGAGGGCTTCTATGGAATTCGTCGTATAGACGATCCGCCTGACTTCGTCGGGAAAGGCGAAAAATGGGATGACCTCGGTCCAGGCCCGACGCCAGCTCTGGCCGATAGCGGGATAGCGCTGGCCCCAGAAGCCGGCCTCGAATGCCGTCAGCGCCTCCTGGGCGGCGGCGGCATCGACGGCACGGTAGATGGCTTTCAGGGCCATTCCGAGCGCCTTGCGATCCTTCCACGCCACGAAATCCATCGAGTTTCGCAGCAAGTGGACGATGCAGGTCTGAACCATCGCTTCGGGAAATACGGCGGTGATGGCATCGGGGAAGCCCTTGAGCCCATCAACGACGGCCAGCATGATGTCCTCGACGCCACGGTTGCGCAGTTCGTTCATGACGCGCAGCCAGAATTTGGCGCCTTCATTCTGCTCCAGCCACAGCCCCAGGACGACCTTGGTGCCGTCGGCCATAACGCCCAGGGCAATATGGATCGCCTTGTTGCGGACCATGCCTTCGTCCCTGATTTTGACCCGGATCGCATCGAAGAAAACCAGCGGATAGGCAGGATCCAGGGGCCGCTGCTGCCAGGCTGCGACTTCCTCCAGCACCGCGTCGGTGATCGTGCTGATCAGATCGGGCGAGGCCTCGATCCCATACAGATCGCGCAAATGTCCGGTGATCTCCCGCGTGCTCATGCCCCGCGCGTACATGGAGATGATCTTGTCGTCGAAACCGGGGAAGCGACGCTGATACTTGGCGATCAACTGCGGATCGAAACTGCCGGCCCGATCGCGCGGCACCTCGACCTCGATCCGCCCACTGTCGGTCGTCACCGTCTTGCGACCATAGCCATTGCGGTTGTTGCCCACCTGGTCATCATGCCCGAGATGATGATCCATCTCCGCGTTGAGGGCCCGTTCGGCAAAAGCCTTCTTCAGTGAATCGAGCAGGCCGCCCTGGCTGAGCGCTGCCGCCGCGTCAGTGCCGGCCAACAGCTGATCGAGAATCTCGTTCGGTATCGAGGGTTCTTTCCGTCGTGACATATTGGGTCTCCTTGTTGCCCATTATGCCTCGCCGCACACGGAAATCCTGACACTCCCGGGTCTAAAACGGCAGCGTGGCGCCTTGTACTGCCAACCAGTTCGTCCACCGGATCCCGGCTATCGGCTTTGAAACGCAGCGGGACTTCCAGCACGCGTTCGAGATCGTTAGGCCACAGCCGCCTCGCCAAGAGTGTCTAATCCGATCTCGGGTCGATCGTCTAACATCACAACAGCCATTTAACATTACTACTGTTAAATGGCTGTCCCCTGCTAGATAGAGTCATTGAGGGGGTGACGCCCGGCTTCCCTCAATGATTGACTTCGAGGATGTCGTCACGGACCCGCGCGACCGTTGCTTCCTCGCTCGGCGTGCACAGCTGTCTTTGCAAATTCGTCCACAACGGGGATCCGTGTGGCTCCTTCCTCTTCGTATTCCCCGCCGATGTCCTAAAATAGTTCGCGCACGCGGCTATAGGGATTGCCTGTCTCAGCGAAACGTCGCGCCTTGCGGGCGATGACCTCGTCGATCGGTAGCTCCTGCGCGAACATTTCGTCGAAATCCTCGCCGCTCATGCAGATGATCCGCTTGCCGCGGCCAAAGGCGTGCAGGCCGTCTTCGCTGAAGCCGATATAGCTGACGAACAGTCCGCGCGACCACGCCGCCTTCTCGCCGAGCTTGCCTTCGAACACATGAAGATCGGCGGCCGGGGTGGGCTTCGCCTCCCATTTGGCTTCGAGCAAATAGGTGTGGCCGGCCAGATCGAAGCTGCCGTCGATTTGCTCTCCCCGGAGACGAAAGCTGTCCCGCGGCTTCAGTCCGAAGAGGTCGAAGGTGTCCCGCAGGAAGCGCTCGAATGCGAAGCCGCGCTGCTGGGGTGGAAGGTCCCAGAGAGCAAGGAGAGCCTTCCGCGCCTCTGCGATTTGCGTCCTCCGGAAGGCGGGCGGCGGAGTGGCTGCCGGCGCCGCCGGCCCACCCTCGAGCCGCGCGATCAGTTCGAGAAAGCGACCCTCGGCATTGGCCACAGCTTCCGCCCTGCCGCGCCGTGCGTAGATGGCCTGGCGATACTCCCAAAGCGCGCGCAGCGTCCGCACGGCGGTTGCGGGATCGACAATCGTCAGGAAGGCCCGCAGCCGCTTCGCCTTGGAGGTTCCGTTCCGCGCATATTTCGGATCGTCGATGTCGAGGTTCAGTTCTTGCGCAAAGAACTGGCTCATCGTCCGATCGGAGAAGTCGAGGACATAGCCGCTGCCCATCTCGAAAATGTCGTCGAGCAGGATCATGTCGATTGGTCGCACGCCGTTCGTCACCGGATCACCACTACCGTGGCGCCGATTGTGTGTTCGATGGTCTTCCAGTCCTTGTCGGCGGTCCATGCCGGCAGGTCATCCCGGATTGCAAGGGCGAGGCAGAAGCGGTCGCCGAGCGAAAGCCCGGCCTTGATCGTGAGCGGCCGGAGCATTCCGGCTTGCGCGCTAAGTTCCGTATCGACCGGAACGACAGTGATCGGCAATGCACCGAGCATTTCATCGATAAGCTCGCGGGGTGAGCCGGTTTTTGCATAATGCGACACGACCTCCGCGTAGTTGACCGCGCTGACTATCGACTCATCAAGGACGCCCGCGACCTTTTCGGCCCCAGGTTCGCCTTTCAGCAGCGTCAATATGGCCGAGGCGTCGAGGACTACTCCTGCCATTCGCTCTTCCGCTCTTTCAGGAAATCGTCGACGGAGGTGCCGTCCTTGCCCTCCGTGAGCGCCTTGCTTAGCGCTTGCGCCCGAGCAACAGCTTGGGCGACTGTCCGCAGGACGACACCTTCAGCCGTTTCTTCGACCAGCACCGCACCGCCTTTTTCAAGTCCGAGGCGCCTACGGATTTCGATAGGAAGGCTCATCCGTCCATTGGGCGTTATGGTTATCTGGAGCGTCATGATGGCCTGCGTCCTCACGAGTGGCATATGACGATTCTACTACCAGCTCTAACATCAAATGACCATTGAGTGTTCTAATGACATTCGCCGTCCAGCGAGGAATGATGGATGGCTTTATGTCCGATAAACATGATTCTCGGACATAAATGGGGGGACTTCAATCTATGGTGGATAGCACCGATAGCGACATTATATTAGATTTCGCCGTAGATGCCTCATGTCCGCATCCAAGAGAGAAACCGCCGATGACCATTCATAGCGTCAAAATCACTGCTGATGGCCGGATCCAGATTCCGGCGCAACTGCGCAAGGAAATGAAGCTTCAGGGCGGCGACATCCTCAATCTGGCCCAGTCGGCCCGAAG
>NZ_CAVK010000073.1 GCF_000382885.1 Sphingobium indicum BiD32 | reverse complement strand
ATAAGGCCTCGCCTCAAGATTTGTTCGCCAGACAACGCTAAGCCGGACATAGTGAGAACATCCTACGCGACGAGCTGCAACCTGCCGCTCGGGTCGTGAAGGGCTCGGTACCCGCCACCGTCGCTGAATGACGCATCCTCCCACAGGTAGTCGCCAGTCAGGCCGATATGCGACCAACCCAGCGGCGAGACGTGCGCCAGTAGTGCCTCGTCGATCTCTGCCCCGGAGTAGCGAATGTGATCGGCGGCGCGGCCGAGATAGAGGGTGTTCCAGTATGCAATGGCGGCGATGAGCAGGTTGAGGCCAGACGCTCGGTATTGCTGGTTCTCCAAGGTACGGTCCGTGAAGCGTCCCTGCCGATTGGTGTAGATTGCATCAGCCAGGGCGTGCCGGGCCTCTCCCTTGTTCAATCCGGCTTGGCAGGCGCGGCGCAATTCGGGCTGTTCCAGCCAGTCGAGTGTGAACAGCGTCCGTTCGATGCGACCGAGTTCGCGAAGGGCAAGATCGAGCTTGTTCTGCCGACGATAGGCGGAAAGCTTGCGCAGTATGACTGACGGAGCGACCGTGCCCTCACGGATCGATGCCGCCATGCGGACCAGGTCGTCCCACTCTGCCTCGATCGCGCCGACTTTGATCGCTTGGCCGAACAGACATTCGATTCCTTTGTAGGCTGAGTTCGCTGCAATGGCACCAAACCGTCGATCGGCTAGGTCGCGCATCCGCGGGACGAAACGGAAGCCCAGCAGGTGACACAAGCCAAAGACGTGATCGGAGGCGCCGCCGGTATCGGTATACAGCTCCTGCAGTGGCAATTCACGGGCGCCAAGCAACAGGCCGTCGAGCACGTACGGTGCCTCACTTGCGGTGGCAGACATGATGCGCGAACTGAACGAAGCGAAATGGTCGGACAGGTGCGAGTAGATCTTGATGCCAGGCTTGTGATCGTATTTGGCGTTGATCTCGGCTGCGCCTGACCGAATTCGGCCGGTGCGGAAGAACTGACCATCAGATGATGCGCTGACACCTTCTCCCCAGTTGCGCGCGAACGGCAGCCGGTGATGTTCGCGCACGATCTGGGCCAAGGCGGCCTCGTAGTTTTCGGGCGAGATATACCAGTTCTGGGTCCAGGCGAGCTGTGCGTAGGTCACGCCCTGACTCGCGTTGGCCATACGTTCGACGCCGAGGTTTGTGCCATCTGCTAGAATGGCAGCGAGGATGGCATGGGGTTTGTCGTGCTCCTTGCCCGAGCGGACATCCCGAAATGCCGCGAGGAAGCCGGTGCGCTCAGCAACCTCGAAAAGGAGCTCGGTTATCCTGACGCGCGGGAGTAGCGCATCGAGCCTGCGGTCCAGAACTTCCGCGTCCGGCGGAGTTGCCGCCTGCAGCGGCACAACCTTCAGCTTGTCGCGAACGAGCGCAACACCAGACAGGCGTCCGGTCCGCAGCTGGTGTGCGAAGTGCCGCAAGCGCTGATCAAGTTCGGCACTTTTCTCAGCCAGATATTCCCTAGAGTTCACGTTGATCGGCAAGTCAGCTATTGCCGATTGTGCGGCTTTGCGGGGGAGCAGATAGGCATCGAATCGCTGGTAGGCGCGTGTTCCTTCGACCCAGACATCGCCGGCCCGCAGCTTGTCGCGAAGAGTTGCCAGGACCGCCGTCTCGTAGCGCGCGCGGCTGACTTTTCCTCCCTCAGTTATAAGCTTGGGCCACTGCCGATTGGCAAAGGGCATGGGCGGATTTTCCGGCAGATGCGCGCCGCGACTACTGTTCGTCTGCTTAAGGAGGTCGATAGCTGAAAGTAGGTTCGTACCGCTGCCCGAGGCCTTGAACGTGAACGTGTCGAGGAAGCTGCCGGAAAACCGACGCAGTGTCGCGTACCGTTCGGTCGCCAGGACCAAAGTGTCCACTTGTGCGAGATCAGCCAAGGCATCGACGTGGGGACGCGCGGCCATCAAGCGATGCCAGCCCACCATCTCATCGATCAGGATCAGCGGATCGCGGCCAGTTTCCTCTGCCATGTCCAATGCCGCGATAGTTGCTCCGAACAGTCGCATGAGCTTGCCGACCGACGGTGCCGTGTCCTGATAACGTCGTTCCTGGCCCCGCTTGGCACGGGTGAACAGCCCGCCAATCAGACGCTCGAACATTAGAATCGCGGCATCGGCAAGCCTGACCTCAAGATTGACCACTCCAGCCGCCAGCGTCGCCCTGCGGCGATTGAGGGAATAGTCGGCAAGCAGAAACGGCGGGGCCACACTGCCTTCACGCACGAACTGGCCGAAGCGGAAGCCTGTCGTCGCCAAGCTGATCCCAGGATCGATCCCGAGCTGCCGTATATACCGCAGGCGTTTGAGCAGCGCGTTCATGTTCTTGGTCGACGGCGACCCCGGCATGTCGCGGAGCCATGCGAGCGGGGTCATGCCCAGGGCAGGGTCGTTGATCAGGAGCGCGTCAAGCAACTCCAACGTTGTGCCGTCCAACTCGGCGACGATCTCTGTCGCCGCGCGCTTGCGGGCGCGGGCCCGTCCGGCGAGCCCGGACCGTTCGAGGGTGTCCGGAAGCGGCAAGATGAACCGATCCGCCTTGAGGCTGTCCATCAAGGATCGAGCAATCGTCTCGCCGCGGTCGCTCCGCATGGCTGCCCGGGCTGCAAGTTCGATGGCATGGGCGATGTCGCCGCGCGCGAATGGTTGGAGGCCAAGGTATTCGGCCGCAGTCGAGCTATGATCGGTTCGCGTCTGCGCGCGTTGCCCATATGTCTCGAATACATGCGGCGAGAGTTCTAGCTGAACAGCCAGGTAGTTGAGTACGGCCTCCGGGACGTCCGAGTTGACCCGCAGACCGAAACCAGGGTGTCGCAACAGCGCGAGGTGTGCAGCAATGCCGAGCCGATTGACGGCGCCTCGCCGCTTTCCGATGATGTCCAGATCTTCGGACGCCAGAGTGTAGTTTCTGATGATCGAAAAGTGGTCGGTTCGTGGCAGGAAAAGCCGTTCGCGCTCGTCCCGCGTCAGCAGATTGCGCCGCGCCATGATGCACCTCACCTGATTCGGGATGACCCCCATTCGGTCAGGCTAGACCCGCGCGGCGAGGCAGGCATGCATAAAGGACTCCGGTGTGTTCGCCATTTGTCCGGCTTAGCGTTATCTGGCGAACAGACCTTGAGGTGCCCCC
>NZ_CAVK010000074.1 GCF_000382885.1 Sphingobium indicum BiD32 | reverse complement strand
GGTGTGAACAAGTCCAAGTCGGTTCGGCAGTTCAAGGGTCGGGTTGGTCTCACCGAGAAGGTGAATCTTCAGCGCAATAGGCGCGGTGGCATCCGTCTCTAATGCCATGTGTTTTCCCGATCCCGGCTGTGCGGCCTCCGGTTATTGACGGCGGTTCTCGTCGGTTGTTGTTGGGGACTCGTGTTCGTGAGTTTTCTGGTCGTGATCGTGTCGACCGTGTTTTGCAGTCTTCCGAGCTGTTGTTGCCCTGTGGTTCGTGCGTGGGTTGTCAGATTTCCCGTGCGCGTGAATGGGCCATTCGTTGCTCGTTAGAAGTTCAGCTGCATTCTGTCGCTTCTTTCGTCACTCTCACCTACAGTGATCGTTATTGTCCCCCTACGTTGTCTAAGCGTGACCTGTCCCGGTTCATGCGGTATATGCGCCGTCAGGTTGGAGCGTTTCGGTTTTTCGGGTGCGGTGAGTACGGTGACCATCGGCACCGTCCGCACTATCACGCGATTCTGTTCGGTTCCGCGGACCGTGAGGCCGCGGAGCGTGCGTGGGGGAAAGGGTTTGTGACGATGGATGTCGTCACGCCGGCGCGGATTTCCTATACCGCCGGCTATTGCGCGAAGAAGCTCGGCTTTCATCGCGCCAGGGGAGAGGAGGTCGATTATGCGACCGGGGAGGTGTATGTGCATCAGCCTCCCTTTCTCCAGATGTCTCGGCGTCCTGGTATCGCCGGTGACTTTCGCAAGTTTTCTAGATCCTGGCGTCGGTCGGCCATTTGGCAGGGCCGGCCTTTTCCTGTTCCGCGCTTTCTTCATGCCTCGTGGAAGGAGAGTGCGTCGGAGAGTGAGTTGGCTGCGCTTGAGCTGGAGAAGCTCGAAGGTGGGATGCGTCCCACTGTGCGGGAGTTGGCCGCGTCGGAGGACATCGCCTCCGCGCGTATTCGTCTACGCTCTGAACGGGGTCAGTTATGAAGCTGTATGCTCTGCATGATCGTAAGGCTTGCGCGTTCTCGTCGTTCCATGTCGAGCGGTCGGACGCCCAGGCGTCTCGGGGTTTCGCGGATGCGGTTCGGGCGAAGGATTCGGTATTCTCGAAGTATCCGGAGGATTTCGAGTTGGTGTCGCTGTGCGATGTGCACGCGGAGTATGACGACCTGCCGACCCATATGGCGGTCGGCGCGATGGAGTTTCGCGTGGTGTTGAGCGCGTCGCAGGTCGTGTCTCTTGATGCTGCGGCGAGTGGTCAGCTCTCGCTGCTGAAGGAGGCGTGATGTCGTATCAGTTTCCGACACGCCGGCTGCAGAGCCAGGACGATGCGGCGATGGTTGCGCGGCCCGATGTGCCGCGCTCGAAGTTCTCCGGTTCGTTCTCGGTGAAGACGACCTTCGATGCTGGGAAGCTCATTCCGTTCCATGTCGAGGAGGTGTATCCTGGCGACCATTTCCGGTATCGGTTCACGCCGTTCGTTCGGACGGCTACTCCGCTCTTTCCGATCATGGACTCTCAGCGTATCGACATTCATGCGTTCTTCTGTCCCAATCGGTTGGTGTACGATGATTGGGTGAAGTTGATGGGTCAGCAGAATGCGCCTGGTGATTCGATCGCGTTCTCGGTTCCTCAGTGTACGTCGGCCGGGAATGGCTTTGCGGTTGGGTCGCTCGGGGACTACCTCGGGCTTCCGACTGTTGGTCAGCCTGCCGCTGTCCTGGCGGTGTCGCTGCTCCCGTTTCGCGCATACACTCGGATTTGTTACGAGTGGTTCCGTGACGAAAACCTCGTCACGTACAACGCCCAGGCGTTGTTGAAGGATGGGGTTAACGCCGGCGAGGCCGTGTTCCCGATTCGTAATCGGGCGAAGTCGCACGATTATTTCACCTCGTGCCTGCCGTGGCCTCAGAAGTTCGTTGCGCCTCAGATCACGTCGCCGGTGATTGGCCTCGGTGTTCAGACTGGTGTTGCCACGACGGCGGCGGCGGTTACGGCCACTGAGACGCCCTCGATTGCGACGCCCACTGGTGTGCGTGTGTACGCGAACGCGTATCAGTCGACTGGGGACCAGTTCATCATCGACGCCCTGGGCGTCAATGGGGTTCCTCAGCTGTTCGCTCAGTCGGACATCAACCTGTTCCGCCAGGCGATGGCGGTCCAGACGTTTCTCGAGCGGATGGCGCGTGGTGGTACTCGGTATACCGAGATCACGGAGAACATCTTTGGCGTGAGGAATCCCGATGCACGATTGCAGCGTCCGGAGTATATCGGTGGTGGTTCTACGCCCCTCCAGTTCCTGTCTCTTATACACATCTGACGCTGCCGACGAGCGATCTAGTGTAGATCTC
>NZ_CAVK010000075.1 GCF_000382885.1 Sphingobium indicum BiD32 | reverse complement strand
CAGTTGGCGATCGACATCGACACGGTGATGGATTTCGTCGCCGAAGCCCTGGCCATGATGGTCACCATCCTGGACGGCGCGCCGCCCTCCCGTTTGAGCCTGCCACAGGCCGCGGCTCGCATCGCCGCCGCCGAAGCCAGGATACCCCCGTCGTTGATCTGCGATGCCTGGCATCGAAGGGTCGCGACAGCGACCATGCCACACCAGCAGCGCGGGCGGGCGAGTGGGTCAACCCCTGCGGCGCAGCCGCAGCCCGCAGGGCGCGCAGCGGGGTTGAGGCGCTCGATCGGCCGTGCTCTCCAACGCCTGCGTCCGTGCCAGCGCTTCCGACATTGATATTCCAGAGGATTTCGACGCAGGCGACGGCGGCACCATTTCCTTGACGGCGCAAAAGCCTCAACAAGACCAACCACATAGGCCCCAAGCGACGGCGGGCCTTTTATCTCGCCCTGCTTCCCATCGTAGCATGGAGAGCAAACGGCACCGCTCAACCCCGACCTTCCGGCCCGGCACACAATGCCCATTTGTCATACATTACCGGCGGCAAGCCTATCCGGCACATCCCCTCACACCCCCGCTCCACGGTCTGCTCAAGCAGACTTCGCGCCGATCATCATGGCAGGAAGAGCAGGCAAGGGCGTAGTCCCCAAGACTACAGGCAAGCCGTTGATCGGGCGGCGTTTTCCGACGCCATAAAAGCCGTACTACAGGAGAACACACGTTCCGGTTGGCACAACGCATTGTTCTGCAAGCATAATCTCATGCACCTCGGTGCGTAGGGTGTGCTTCCCTACACTGCCATTTCCGGCCCGATCGCGCAGGATCAGTTCCGTCGCCGGATCGAGCCGGGAACCGGCCTTCGCCGGGTAACCAGGCCGCGAGACTCGCGGCACCGCCATTCCGCCCGCAACATCAATGCTTTGGCACCAAGACGGCACTGGTGTCTCGCTACCAGTGCCGTCTGTCTCGCTAAATTTCGATGTGTAGACAATAGGTTAGCCCACAGGGGGAGCCAATGCTTTTATCTTGCTAATAAGTTTAATGGCCTCCGCTGGATGCATCACCTTCAACTCTCTTCAAGAAGGCGGCAGCAAAGCTACTAAAATAGCCCGGCTCCTTGGACGCGAAGTCCGCTACAAATGTACAGGCCTCGGCCTTGTCGCCCATGAGATAAAGACAGCATGCCACGCTTTCGGGGTATCCACCCAACATATCGAGCCGCTCTTCAAGGAGAGGCAAAATCTGTCCATAACTTGCGATCAAGGAAGCATAAGCCGTTCCGGCGGTGGCATAGAGATGCGCCAAGCGCTGTGTTTCTGAATCAACGAAGTCATCACTTTGTTCTGGGGTGAAGGCAAATGCCTGTTCATTACGAACCGTGTCCAGCTCACCCATCGGGATCGCATAAGATGCAATGCCTCGATCATATTTTCGTCCCTTTATCGATGCCGCAAGACGTTCCATCGGAACGACATGAACGCCGACAAAGGGATTAATCTCAACACGGCCCGGATATACGCCGGTGTTCAAACCCACCCAGCAGTGAAATCCATCGTCCAGTGGCCAGTCGACACCTTCTTTCGCAAACCGCGTGAAGCCAGCTTGCTCAAGCGCGTCATAGCACTTCAAGCGTATAGCCTTCTTTAAAGATACCTCACGACGCATCATCAGCACGGCCTATCAACTGAACAACTTCTCATCCGGGTTGGTTCACCAGGACGAAGTCCCGCGTCTCTGGCATTTTGCCCTACTGGGGTCACCTCGCGCCCCGCTTTAATATCACCATGCAACTTCTCTTGGCCTTTGGTCAGAGTGGCATTGCCAGTCTTTGTTTCTACCACGCCCTTATCCTTTGTTACGAAATCTGTTCGGGTACGAGTCCCATCGCTGGTTTTGAAGGAAACCTGCTTGCCTGCCACCTTGTCTCCGAGTTTGGCAGCAGTCGCGGCTTCACCCTTTGCACCTTGGGCAGCGTTCGCCGCCATTCGCTCTGCGCGGGCCGATCTCGCTACTACCGCCGCCGCGCCAACATCAGGCGTTGGTCCGTCAAGGATATCGATTCCTATCGCAACCACAGTCGCAACGTTGATGACTGTATCGAGGCTGGGCAATGTGAACCCGCTCATACCGCAGCCAGTATTCAGGGTGATGCAGGGCGACTCCATCCCCGTAGGATCGCTCCGGTTAATCGGATCGTTTGCGACAACAG
>NZ_CAVK010000076.1 GCF_000382885.1 Sphingobium indicum BiD32 | reverse complement strand
TCCGTTGCTACTCAAACCCCATCATAGGCGGCGCGACGGGCAATCTCGGTGGCGGGCGGTGTTGCCGCCTTCAGCGGCGAGATGATGAGACCGTTTTCGTCAAGCTTAACCTGGGGCAGCTCCCCTTGCCGTGCAAGGACCGTTACCTGCTCGATCGCCGTGTCGAGCCTGGTGCGCCGTTCCTCGATATGGCGCTCGAAATCCGTTTCGATGGCGAGCGGCAACGGCCCCTTCTCGCGCAGCGCCGCAAAGGTCGCCGGCGGTATGAGATAGCTGTCGAAATCGCGAAACTGCCGGCTTCCCGCGACCCATATATCCCCGGCTCGCAACCGCTCGCGTAGTTGCGACAAGGCGCATAGTTCATAAGCGGCACGATCAACGATGCCATCCCGCAGGACGAACGGGCGCCATGCGGGCGGCACAAAGCGTAGCGGCACGCGATCAGGCAAGCGCCGTTTGCCGGTCCGATATAGCTCCGCGATGATGGCCAGCGCTGACAGGAGCCCCTGAACCGCGCCGGCGCCGCGAAACTCGAAGGCGTTGAGAAAAGCGCCGACAAAGAGCTTCACCGTCCGATGCCGCTCGATCAATTCGGCGGTGCGATCGACGGTTTCCGGTCGCCCGAGCACTTCGGCCTGCTCGACGGCCACGGCGAAGTGCTGCCAGTCCAGCGCCTCGATCTGCGCCAGAAAATCCACGCCCTTGCTGCGCGCGTCGATGAGGAGGCGGCAAGACCCCGTGAGCGTCCGGAGGTGGCCTTGCAACTCGCGCACCGTCTTGAGGGCTTTGTCGCGGGTCCGGTTCTCGGCGCGGCGCGCCATGCTGCCCAACAGCTTGTCGAACATCGTCAGGGTGGCGTCGGTCAGGCTTTCCTCAAGCCGGATGCCGGTTGCCGCCAGCGTCGCATGGCGGCGCAGGGCATTGAGTTCGCCAAGGTGCTGGGGTGTGATGCGGCTGCCTTCGTCCGCCAGCCTGTCAAAAGTCAAAGCCGGGATCATGTCGGCACGGGCGCGATCGAGGCCCAGCGCGCGGATATAGGCGAGCCGTTCGATCAGGCGCAGGATGTTGCGCGCTGCCGGCGATTGTGGCGCATTGCGCATCCAGGATAGCCATGTCGCGACCTGCCCCGGTCGTCGGGCCAGCAAATCGTCCAGGCCCTGAAGGGTGTCAGGCAGCAGGCCATTCGTGAGCACTTCATAGGTAAGCTGTTCGGCTTGCTGGCGCGCCCGCCGCAGCACCGCTTCGAGAATCGACGGAGAAGGCAGGAGGATCTGCAGGCGCCGGAGTTCATCGACGATGACGTCTGCCATCTGGCCGGGGTGTATGATGGTCTGCGCGATTGGGACCGAGAAGGCGACAACTTCACGGAAAGCGTTGCGGTCAAAAATCCTGAACCCGTGCGATCGTCGGATTTCGACGAGATGCTCGCGACGGGTCTGGTCCCGATGGGCATAATCCGCGAAGGCTGCCGGCGCGACGCCGAGTTGCTGCGCCACATAGGCGAGCACAGGAGCGGGCGGGACTTCGCCCGCTTCCAGCGCACGGCCAGGCCATCTCATATATAGCATGAGCATCGCATAGCCGAGCCGGGTGGCATCGCCGCGACGGCGGCCGACAATTTCCAGGTCGTCGCTGGTCAGCGTATAATGACGCGCGATCTCGCGCTCATCGAGCGGCGCGCCATAATGCCTCGCCCAGATTTCCAGGCTCACCAGTCGCCGTCTCGCCAAGCATCATCTCCTTCGCTTTGCGTGTCCGTCAGACGGTCCTCTGGCGGCCAACAGGAATATGTCCGTTAACTCTGGACCTGTAACGGCGATTCGGACAAGATCGCATAATGACGGGAAAACGGACAGGATCGGGCATCATGTGGCGCTGATCGGCTATGCGCGCGTCTCGACCGCAGACCAGAAGCTGTCGCTCCAGCTTGACGCGCTGAACACTGCCGGGTGCGACCGTATATTCGACGATCACGCATCCGGGGCAAAAGCCGATCGGCCTGGCCTAACCGAAGCGCTCGCCTATTTGCGCCCCGGCGACACGCTGGTGGTCTGGAAACTCGACCGCCTCGGCCGCTCGATGAGCCACCTGATCGAGAAGGTCGGCGAGCTTGCGGCGCGCGGCATCGGGTTCCGCTCACTCACCGAGAATATCGACACCACCACTTCGGGCGGCATGCTGGTGTTCAACATCTTCGGCTCGCTGGCCCAATTCGAGCGTGACCTGATCCGTGAACGCACTCATGCCGGCCTCAAGGCCGCACGCGAGCGGGGCAACAAGGGTGGTCGCCGGCCTGTCGTTACCCCCGACAAACTACGTAAAGCGCGGGCGCATATCGCAGCGGGCCTCACTGTTCGTGAGGCGGCGGCCCGGCTCAAGATCGGCAAAACCGCCCTCTACAAAGCCCTCGAAGCCACGGAGAAGAACACAAAGTCCCAGCGTTCCCGGTCCGTTCGCTCTTAGCGTGCAGATAAGTCACTTTCGTGCAGTCACCCCAGGTTGAAGAACGAACACTGAACGCTTGATTGATTCTACCAGGACCGTTGCTGACCACCGACCTCGTAGATATCGGCTTCCATGGAGCAATTGTAGCTCTCTGCGATGTTGAACATCTCGGAGAGGAGGCTTTGGATTTCCTCATCAAGGGAAATGCCATCCGGATCGGGGTCATAGGCGACGGTCAGTTTGTAATCACAATTGCCGTTTTTTACCATGGCGTAGTCGCGTTCCAGCATCGCCTCAATCCGCTCCCGAGCGGGTTTTCTACCTCTTCCACGCTTGTTGAAGTTCTCGATAATCAGATGCAGGGCGATGCTGGCAGTGGGCGGCTTTTCCGGCAGTTTGGTCTGTGACGGAATAATGTCGAGCGCCCGATAGACGGTCATTCGTGAGACCTTCAGGTCGCGGGCAACGCGGGCCTTGCTGGCGCCGGCGGCAAGGCGACGGCGGATTTCATCGTCATCGACGTTCTTCTTCCGGCCTTTGTAAACGCCTTCGGCGCGCGCCGCTTCGATCCCGGCGCGCTGACGATCCTTGATGAACTTCAGCTCCATATCGGCGACCATGCCGAGTATGGTGATGACCATTCGCCCCATGTCGCCCGCCGTCGTCACCTCTGGCTCAAGGATGCGCAGCGAAGCTCCCTTTTCATCAAGCTCATGCACCAGGTTCAGGACATCGCGCGTGGAGCGGCCGAGCCGGTCGAGCCGCAGCACGACCAGCTCGTCGCCGGTGTGCATAAACTGCATGATCGTTTCCAGTTCCGTGCGCCCGCTCCGCGAGGCCCCCGATCCGGTCTCGGAACGGATAATTTCGCAACCTGCATTCTTGAGGCGGCCAATCTGGATATCCAGATCCTGGTCCGTGGTGCTGACGCGGGCATATCCGATACGAGCCAAGTGCAAAATCCGTCACATTAGGGTGGCTCTTGCAGTGTATCGTCACATTGAGCGCAAACCCACCCTTTTGTGACAGACGAATGGTGTCACTCGGCCCTATCACTCTGGGGTGTACCCAAATGTTATAGGCCGATCAGCCGCCTCACGCTGCAAGCCGTCCAAAATCAATCCGGTCGTTCAGGTCGAGGTCGAAGCGGCCATAAAGGTAGCCGACTGGCTCAAATATATCGAAAATGGCGCGGCAAAATCGGGCACCGCCGATCCGATGGGCACCTATGACTTTACATGGATGTGGGAAGAACTGGGGCTTAGCGACCTCCGGCGGTAACGGCCATCATACGGTTCTTGAAATGTTCTCGCTTAGCGTTGTCTGGCGTACCTTCCACGCGATGCCCTCTCCCTCAGAAAAGACTCTATGCCTTCACGCCCAACGCGACGCCGGCCAATGTGCGAGCGCTGGTCGGAGGTAAGATCAATGAACCGCTCATCGAGCGCAACTGGCCCGACATCCTGCGCATCATGGCGACGATCGCAGCGGGGATCGTCGCCCCCAGCCAGATTCTTCGCAAGCTCGCCTCTTACCCGCGCCAGAATGAGCTGGCCCTCGCATTGCGAGAGGTGGGCCGCATCGAGCGAACCCTGTTCATGATCGACTGGATTCTTGATGCCGGCCTCCAGCGCCAGGCTCAGATCGGCCTCAACAAGGGTGAGGCCCACCACGCCCTAAAGCGCGCCATCAGCTTCCACCGCCGAGGTGAAATCCGGGATCGATCCGGCGAAGGCCAGCACTATCGCATCGCCGGAATGAACCTGCTCGCCGCCATCATCATATTCTGGAACACCATGAAGCTCGGCGAGGTCGTCAATACCCGGGCCGCCAGCGGTACCCATATCGCGCCTGATCTACTCGCCCACGTCTCGCCGTTGGGATGGGAACACATCAATCTAACCGGGGAATATCGCTGGCCCAAATCCTTAGCGTAGGATTCCGCCCCCTCCCGCAAACGCCCCCTCATGAGGCACGATGAAGAAATCTGACAGGGCAAAGAAACATACCGGCAAGGTAATCGAGGCGGCTGCACGCGCTCATGAAGCTCTCGACTATTTCAACGGCAACGTCACAAATCCGTTCGATGAGCTAACATGGCCCAGCATTGCCGAAGGTTATCTTCTAGTCGCACAGAAGGCGGTATCAGACGCATTGGTCGCTTTGGAACGTGCAAACAGCGTTGGTTGGACCAAGCACGGCCAATAACTATCGTCCTGGCCCTTCCCGCGAACGATCGCGGTTCCTAGATCGTTCGCTCTGCCGCTTCCGCTCCATCGCGGCTACCGATCGCTCATGAATTGTAGGCGTTCGCCCTGCCCCCACAAATTGCCGCACCTGGTCGGCAAGCTGGCGGTCAGCTGGATCGCTGCTTGTCTCAAGCCGCTTGGCGGCAGCTAGATAGCGGTGTTGCGTCTCATTCCATGCCTGCCGCCCGCGCACCACGAAATCCGGAGCGGTTGACCGCCCCGCCAGCTGGTCTCGCGCGGCCGCAGTGATCTTCTGATTGGCAAACGGCGCAGGTGCGGTGCCGGCCATGTAGCGCTGCCTCATCCGATTCAGGGCCATGCTCTGACCGGCTCGGCCGACACCACGCGCTGCGCGAGGCGTTGCCTCGGCAGTAACCCCCCTCGCCCGCAATTCCTCTGCAAAGCGCTCCCGGTAATGATGCAGCGTTTGAGGTCGCGGGTTGAAGCGTTGCCCTGTGTCGCCGCGCGCGGCAACCGTCACATGCACGTGGGGCCGCGGTGTGTCCGTATGCAGCGCCAGGACGTAATCCCACTCATGCCCGATCTCGCTGCGCGCGACCTCGCGCACCGCTGAAAGAACCTTGTCGGGGTCTGTCCCTGCCGGCATCGAAAAAACCATGCTCACGGCGGCTACGGTAGAATTGTCACGCCAATAGACAGGATCGCCCCAATCGCGCGCCAGCTCCGCCCGAGCTTCCTTGTCAGTCAGTATGTCGCCATCACGCGTTTCAAGCGGCACATCGCCTTTCCGGCCGATATAGTCGAAATGCGCAGCCGCGTGGTTCTTGCCCTTCGGCCTGCCCGTAACCTTGACCATGACCTCCGGGGCACGGCTGACAACGCGAGCAAGCCGCGCCCGCGTGCTCCCGCCCTGGCCTGCCCGCCTCGAACTCAGCGAGCGCAGCAACATATCGGCCCCGCGCCTGTTCGGGTCGCTGGTCAGCTTTGGTTTGAACAGCGCGGCAAGCTGTCCCGCCTCAAAGCTGCTATCAAAGTCGCTCACTGGAAACCTCCCAATAGGACAGGTCAGCTTTCGTAGCGGCGCCGATACCTTCGACGGCCGCGCCGATCGCCGCGCGCAGGTCGTTGACCTTTTGCAGCTCGCCGGCGATCTCCGCTGCATTGTCCGCCAGCGCCATCTTGTTAGCGGCTCGGGCGATCTGATTCACGTTGCGCCCAATGCGCTGCAACGCCTGACGGCAATTCAACAGCTCTTCGCGCAATTCGCGATCGACAGGCGCGGCAATGCCGATGTGTCGCCGCACAAGAGCCATGGCCCAGGTCGCCGGGGTCATGCGGCGCTCTTTTGCGCGATGGCGGATCACGGCCAGTTCGGTTTCGGTCGGCCGAAGATAAAGGCGATGCTCGCCAGCGGCCTCGCGGTCAACAAGAGGTGCGGCCTCGCTGGCCGCCCCGGACTGCCGGAGCACGGCGTCAACCAGTTGACGCATGAAGGGGCCGCGCCCTCCCCTCGTCTGCGCAAGCGCGTCAATCTTTGCGAGCTTGGTTGCCTCGATCTTGAAGCCCAGCGTCTTTTCCATGTGGGGTAGGTATCTCCCAACCGTGAAGCGCGATCCGATAGGATTGAGCGTATCGGTTAACATTAGCCGCCGCAAGGCTTATCCTGCCATACAGTAGATACCTACCCCACAAACAAAAAGCGGTGGCAACTGCCACCGCTCTAAATTCCACGTCGCCTCGATGCTGAGAGAACGTGGACGGTAAAAGCTATCAGAAGTCGAAGGTTTGGGGCGCGGCCTCGCCGTCGAACCGAACCGTGACCTGGCCACTTAGAACAATCCCGCGACGGCCCTGAATGATGATAGCCGGTGCGTCGGTAGCCTCTTTCGGCTGACGGGGGGCGCGCGGCTTGTGATCGGAAGGATCGGCAAGCACGGCCCCCTCCCCTTCCCGCTCGTCGTCGTGAGCGTCCAGTTCAGGCCGCTCCCGACGATCGTCCGTCGCACTGGTGGCAGCTGCCACCGGCGCGCGCGATTCTTGGGGCGACGCTGGATCGTCGATCGCTTTAGCGGCACCGGCCTGCGCGGTCTCTTCCTCGGGGCTGCCTTGGAGCGTAGCAAGAAACTGCTCACAGGCGGCGGCTGTCGGATTTTCGTTTGCTGCCACGAAATTGCGCGTGGCCTGCTCGTCCAGCTCGATCGCGTGTTTGATCGCGACGGCGGCACGCGGAGAACAATTCTTCAACGCGGCAAGAATGTCCTCGGGCAAGGTGCGCAGCGAGTAGAGCCGCTTCACTTCCGAATGCGGCTTGGCGATGCGCGCGGCTAGATCCTTTGTCGAGAGCGTGTCACTGACGCGGCTCGCGATGAAACTGACGCGCTCAGCCAGACTTAGGGCTTGGCGTTGCTCGTTCTCAAGAAACTGGTCGAGGCCAATATCGCGCTCGGCGTCCGCCTGATCCAGAACGGTGTCGATCTGGTCGAAACCAAGCTGGCGGCACGCGCGATAGCGCCGCTCTCCGTAGCGGATGATGTAGCGACCGTTCGATGTTGGCGCGACAACGATGGGTTGCAGCAAGCCGCGGTCCTTGATGGTTGCGGCCAGTGCATCAATCTCGGCCTGGTCGAACTCCCGGCGAACCTGCGTGGGGTCTGGATCAATGTCATCGAGCGGAAGGCGCTGAAACCGTCCAGCTGCCTTGAACTCGGTATTCGCGGGGACGGCCGAAAAGTCCATCGCGTCCATATCGAAGTCGGCAAAGCTCTTCTTCGCCGGTTTGACAGCTGCCTTGCTCATGCGGCTTCCCTCTCAGCTTGATCGACAATGTAGGAGACGACTTCGCGCACGATCGGCGCGCTACGCCGCGTGTCCTTTGCCAAGCGCCAAACGGGAATTTCGAGTAAAGCCGCCTCGCGCATGTGCTCGCGGTGCGGAATGGTGTGCGGCACCACATTGGCAGGAAGCGCCTGCCCAATGCGGTCCATCAGCATTTTTGAAACTTCGCTCGTTGTCTGAACGCGGTTGAACACGATCCCGAACCGGGTCGCGTTACCCTCCCCGCGCACCTTGTTTGCAAGGCTGATGCTTTGCGAGATTTCGTTGAGCGACTGACGCGCGGTTTTGTCGGGGTCCAGTGGGACCGCGACATAATCGGACGCAATCAGCGCCATGAGGTTCCGGCCATCCCACGCGGGCGCAGTGTCGATCACGCAGTAGTCGTAGTGCTTGGCAAGGCCGGCACGAATGGCGCGGACATAAGCGCCGATGTGCTGGCCTTGCTGCGGGCTGTCAGTCGTCAACTCGACGATCTGCCGTGTGTTCTTGAAACAGGCCAGCGCCGGAGGTTCTTCGTTCGGGTCGAAGTCAAGAATCGACTGAACCGGGCCGATCTGCTCGAACTCGGCTTTCAGCATCCCGGCACTGTGGCATTGCTTGTCCAGGTCCAGGACCACGACACGCTTGCCCTGCTCGGCCAGATGCCACGCAATATGACAGGTAAGCGTGGTCTTGCCGATGCCGCCGCGCTCATTGGTCACTACGATTGTTCGCATTGAGAATCCCTTCAATGGCTGCGCCACGGGCTACTTGTGCCAGCGGTTATGAGCGGCGCTGTTTCCCGATCCGAAGCGATACTGCGACTGCATATACCATGGGTTCGGATCGTCGTTCAGGTTGAGGCCCTTGCCCTTGCGGCGCGGGCCGGTCTGTTCGGTTGGTGGGTCTTTGCCGAAGAAAACGATCAGCACGAAGACGGCGACGGCTCCCACTCCTAGCCAGCCAAAAGCGAAATAGGCCGCGAGTCCGACTGCAAGGACGACGATCAGCGCGGTTGCCGCGATCGCAAGCCACAGGGCAAGCGATGCCCAAAGCATGACAGTCCGTAGCACGCTGGCTGCGCGCCGAAGTTTGCTGGCAATCTCACGGCGCATAGCGGCCTCCTAAGCTGTTCGGCTCTCGCCTCGCTCGGAGCCGATCAGCTTAGGGAAAGGCTGCTCCCTGAAGATGTTCGGCACCTCGGTTCGCAGGGCACGCGACATACGTAGCGCCGTCAGCAAAGTGGCGTCCTGTCTGCCGTTCTCGATGGCCGCGACTGTTTCAGGGGAGACTTGAATCCTCGCTGCCAGCTCGGATTGCGTAAGTCCGGAAGCGACGCGCAAGCTCGCTACACGATTGAACAGTTTGGCTGCCACACATGCCTCACGTAGTTAAACCCTATTCTTGTTAGGGTCTGTGAAAAGCATTGTCCACAAAAAAGGGCGGCCACCAGGCCGCCCGTTTTAGGTGAAAGGGGGGGGGCTTAGTCAGCCCCGCCCCGAACCAAGATACCCAGCCCCTCAGCGATCAGGTCCACCGAGTAGCGGGTTTCGCCATTGCTCTCGTAGCTGTTCTGGCGGACCCGTCCGGTGATGTGAACCAGGTCGCCCTTGCCCAAGTCAGCGGCGCGCTCTGCCAGCTGGCGGAAGAACGTCACGCGGTTCCAGTGCGTATCGGTCTTCCATTCATCGCCATCCTTGCGGTTGTAGTTCGCGGCGACGGAAACATGGGTGACTTTATCGGTCGTATCGACACTGCCAACGCGGCCGATGATCCGAAATTCAGCGATGTTCTGCATGGTAGTCTCCTTTGGATAAGCGTTGCTGACGGATTTTTTGCGGCGGAGCTGAGCTACGCGGGCAAGCTGAAAATGGGAGGGTCCGCTTGCGGAAACCCAAGGCCGAAGGCCGGTTTTCTGCTTGCCCGCATTAGTGGCGATGTGGAGTTCGTATCCGTCAGACAGCAACGCCCAAAGGAAACGGCCCGAGTAGATGCAGCAATTTGGACTGGCGGCGGTGGCAGCTGCCACTGGCCATTGGCACCCATAGGTCGCTGCGCTCGATCGGCACGGCGGGGATTGGAAAACCCTGTCGCGGCTCCGCCGCTCTTTCCGTAGCTGGCAGTCCGTTGACGCGAGCAGGGGACTGCCGGTGGCAGCTGCCACCGGCTTGAAGCCGAACAGAAAGGGCAATCAGCGGTTCCGCTCACGATGATTTCGCTGAGGGCTGGGTTCTTGCACCTGGGCGGCACGATGGGCCGCCCACACCCGCTTGACGGTGCTGCGGTCGCAATCGGCCAGCTCTGCCGTTTTGGCAATGCTCTTGCCCGCTTCGCGCAATGCCACAATGCGGGCGTGCGTTGCCCGATCGCCTTTGCGCCCTCCGCTGCGCCCTGCGGCCTTTGCCAAGGCGATACCTTGGCGCTGTCGCTCGCGGCGATCGGTGTAATCGTCGTGAGCCATCTGCAGGGCGATCTTCAAGAGCATCGCCTGAACAGATTCGAGCACGATGCGGGCGATGCCCTCGGCGTCGGCCGCGAGGTCGGACAGGTCCACGACGCCGGGAATGGCAAGTCGCGCGCCTCGCGCACGAATTGTCTCAACCAGCTGCTCGGCCTCGGCCAAGGGAAGACGACTAATCCGGTCAATCTTCTCGGCAATCACCACTTCACCGGGTTGAAGATCGGCAATCATACGCAGCAACTCGGGGCGGTCGGCACGGGCACCCGATGCCTTCTCCCGATAGACTGCCGCGACATAATAGCCCGCTGCCTTCGCCTCGGCTACGATGGCATCCTGTCGGCGTAAGTCCTGTGCATCGGTGCTGACGCGCAAATAAACGCGGCCGATCTGCGGCGCGAAGGCGGGGGACGGCTCAATATCAGTGGCCATCGTTTGTTGAAGCTTCCTTGCCTAGCTGGGGACCATCCGGGGGCGAGGCCAGCATGTTGGATATGCTGGCTTCTGCGCTCGCGATCGCATCGCGGATTTCATCGGCCTGTTCGCGCAGCGCCGCCAATTGGCGGTCGCGCGGCAAAATTGCCCTCAGCCAATTAGCGCGCTGCTCGATTTGAGCGATCTGTTCGGCAAAAAACTGAGCGTCGGATCTCATCCGATCAAGCTCAGCCTGCGCCACGCGTAGTTTGCGGTTCCAAGCGGAATCGCGCGCCTTCGCTCGCCTGACCTCGTCCCGGTCTTGCTTGGCTTTGCGCTTCCGCTCCTGATCTAGCGCCTTTTGCAAGGCATCGCGTTTCCTGATCCGCTCGGCCTCAGCCGCTTCATCACGCCTGCGCGCGATCAAAGCATCCAGCGCCGAACGATCGTGAATGTCTATGTTGTTGCAGACCCATCTGATCCTTCGGAATGCCTTGTCCTCGATTTGGCCGATGCGGCTTGGCGACACACCGACGATCTTTGCAGTCGCGGCAAGAGTGAGCGCGGGAGAGGGGCCAAGCCCGATCCGCAAGCGGACAACCTGTTGCTCATGCGGTTCCAGCATCGCGATCAACCGCTCGACGGTTCGATGGTCGGTGATCGGCCTCTCTACATCGCGCTTTGCAAGCCGAGCTGCGAACAGCTCCATGGCCGATTTCATCGCGTCGTCCTGACCGTCCATGCAGGGTTTGAACCTCGCTCGTCCAAATATGGCGCACAATCTATACCATCTGCGCTAGGCGCGAAAGCCATGGCGCAAATAGCTTCTAGAGCAACCCTATTGCGCCATGCTGCCCGTGCCGACATTCTGCGCCTAGCCAGAAGGACGCGAACACGATGCCAACCATATACCTGAAACGAACATCGCCGTTGATGGCCCAGCTCGGGGCCAACATCGCTCGCGAACTAAAGAAACTAGGCATAACTCAAGGGGAGTTGTCCGAACGCTCGGGCGTTGCGGCGTCACATATTTCATACATGGTGCGCGGACATGGTAATCCAACGCTTGCTACCTTGGAGAGCCTTGCCGATGCTTTCGGATTATCGGCTGTCGAATTATTGGCAGCGGATAGCACTTCCCGCGACAAGTCCTGAAAGGCAGTCGCTTTATTTGATCGGAACAATCTATGTCCAGTAACCCGCCCCGCGAATTTGACCGACTGCTACAAGATGCGCCGCTGGTGCGGGCAATGGGGGGAGCACTCTCGATGTTTGCCACGCTGCTTGCGCGTCAAGGCATTGTCGAGGCGAGCGAGGTTGCAAACTTGCTGGGTATCTATGCGGTCGCCACAAGCGAAGTCGATAATGAAGAGGGCATGATCTTGGGATGCTGGGCAGCTATGATCCGCGACGTGGCGGAGCAACAGCGCACATCTGCTCGCAAATAGCCCCGGCGCGCACGGCGCTAGCCGTGAGCCGCTTCGATCTTCTGGGCAAGCTCGGCCAGGTGATCGGAATCAAGTAGATCCTCGGCGGTAAGATCGGCCGCGAAAAACTCGCTTCCGCTGGGTGGCGCGCGATCGGCGGCGAAAGCGGCCAGATAGGGCCGCGCCTCGTCCGTGGCGATCCAGCGCCAGAAAGCATTGCCCTGGCCGAATAAACCGCTCTCGAACATATCGAGCCGTGCTTGTGCGAAGTCGGTCAATTTGCGTCTCCTGACAATCAGTCGGTTCGGCAAAAAAAGGGAGGCCGAAGCCTCCCTTTGTCTTACTGGAACAGTTTGATGAAAGCGGGCGCGAGGCCGATGACTGCGAGGACGAAACCGACGCTGCCGATGACCCAAGTTTGTGCCGTCAGCTTGCTTTCGATTCCCTTGTTCGCCTCCTGAACCTTCACGGCGATATACTCCTCAATAGCCTCTACAACTTCCGCTGCGGCGTCGTCGGACAGATTAGCCGCTTTCAGTGCTCTAAACAATTTGATGTGCATCCGGTTCTCCTTCTCGTTGGTGACGGGAGACACCCGGCATGGGCACCGGCGCCGGCTGTCAGGGACCGCGAAGCGGCCGCGGTAGCGGGCGGTGGGGGAGCCGATTTGCGCAGCAAATTGGGGGAACCGCCGATCCTTGAAAGCTGGCGCGCACCCATGCCAAAATGCCACGACACACAGAGAGAAGAGATTGCGCGGGGCGGGGTTCGATGCCCCGTCCCGCGCTCTGCATGGCACCGAGATCATCGGTTTCGCCCAGCGGGCGAAAAGGGGCGGGCTAAGCCCGCCCCTCCGGCGTCAGCCGGATTGGCCGCGCTTCGCCTTGGCCGCCAGCACGACCGCGACGACTTGCGGATAGACGCATTCGCCGCGCTCGATGTTGCGGATGCCGGGGCCGTCGAGCACGTCCTTGATACGGTCCTCGATGATCTGGCCCAGCTCGGCCGCAACCGCCTCGATGTCAGCACTCGTCTTGCCGATAAACATCGGGTCTTTCGGCCACATGCTTTCCGCGTCGAAATGATCCTTATCGTTCAACGCGGTCGCCAGCGCCTCGATCGCAGCATTTCCAAGCGCACGCTCGAAAGCCAGCTGAGCGAACAGACGATGAGACATAACAACCTCCTTGTTGCCGGAATTGGCGAGGCCAAGGGGAGGGCAGCGCCGGGTCGGGTCAGGGACCGCGAAGCGGCCGCGCTAGCGGGCGGTGGGGGAGCCGATTTGCGCAGCAAATTGGGGGAACCGCCGATCCTTGATGCGGCCTGGTGCAGCCCTCATGCTAGGAAGACACTGACGGGGGGATTTAACGAACTAACGCCCGCCCATCGGGCGGACCTTCACCCTGCGCCGTCTCGCGCCCGAACGATCGCGCTGTATTCCAGCAGCGTTTGTCGGACATTCTCATCATCCATCACATTGAGCGCATGGCCGGTGGCCGATGCCTGATCCGTCCGCATTTCGAGCCAAGCGATCCGCGCCGTGTTCGGCACAACGCGACCATGCTCAAGCGCGATCTGCTCGCTGTAACCGGCGATAACATCGTTGATGGCCTCAAGGGCTGCCTCATAGGCAATGGCCTGATCTTGGGTCCACAAGGGCGCTGTCGGTGTGGGGGCAGTCACCTTGCCATATAGAGAGGGCAACTGGTCTCCCGGCAAGCGCAAACTACGCCATTTGCGCTTGCCGAGAGTGGGCGGCCCTACCGGGGGGCTTGGGCCGTTGATGGGCCTATAATCCTCAAACTCACAACGCCAAATGGCGTTGGATAGATTGAAAGGGCGGCGCGACAAACAGATGCCCCCTCGAAGCGCATCGCGCGAAGTTGCGCATGGACCGCGACAATTCTCGCTTTCAGTTGTCGCTTAACCAAGCGAGCTGCTGACCGATTCCAAGCCCCTCCATCGGAACCGATGCGCGCCGTTCGATCTGCGGCCAAAGGGGATCGCGATAGTTGCGGCCTGCGAGAACGATCAGCGGCGCGGCGGCGTCGATCTGCTCGGCCATTGCTTCGATCACGCGCGCGCCCCAAAGGCGGCGCGCGCCTGCCTTCATCGCGCCTAGCGTTTCGTCATAGCGCGCGATGACGGTTTCCGGGGCGATCAGGCCATGCTTTGCTGACAGGATGAACCATGCGCCGCCCTGTCGTTCGACATAGGCACGGGCCTTCTGGAACCATGGCGATGCGTAAAGATCGCGCGCCGGGGCGGGGCGGTCCAGCTTCGCAGCAACGCAAGCGACAAGGAAAACCGGAGACGGGGACGGGGGAGGGTCGATGACAGACGGCGGCGCTGCCTCAAGATCGGCAATGACGGTGCAGCGGCCCCATTTCTGCAATTGGCGCTGCCATCCTTTCGGCGGTCCTTGGCGCTCGGCAACGTGGCTAAGGGTCGGTCCACCGAACAAGTCGGGTTGCTCCCCGATGCGCTGCACCGGGGGAACGTAGCGAGGTTCGCGGATGCAATGGCGGGCCATGCTCGATCCCCTCAAAAGGCGAAAGCGGTCTGGCCGCTCGCCTCGGTGAAGCTGGCGCTATCGCCTGCCGCGTAACGGTCGCGGCCCATGGGGGACCATTGCAGATGCCCGGAACGATCATAGGAAAACCAACCATCCTCGATCCCGATGATGAAGGACCATGCCTTATCCTCGGCGCAAGGTCCGTGAAGATTGATCGGCCAATGCTCGGCCCCGCGTTCCTGCTGGCAGGGCGACGGCGCGGAAAAGCTGCGAAGCAACGCGGCGCGTTCGGTCGGCTCGGTAGCTCCCATTTCCCCCATGATCTGGCGGGCCTCGACGGTGCTGATGTGACCGCTCGCCTTCCTGTCGGCGTGGTCCGAATAGCGAAGGCCATAGACAACGGCATTGAAGATATTGCGCGGCTCGGTGAACTCCTGCGTTTCGAGCAATTCGCGCCATTTCCCGGCGCTGATAAGGTCCACCGCATGATGCCAGAGCGAATGAACGCGGTTGCTGTAGCCGTGGCGGTTCGTCACGCCATCGCGGGCGATCTCGATCCCTAGCGCGCGCTCGACGTGCTGCACGAAAGGATGGGCGGCAAGCAAAGGATGGCGAAGGCCGATCTTGCGCGGCTCGTCCTGCTCTGCACGGATAACCTCTATGGGGAACTGAAACAGGCGCGACGGCAGATTCCACGGCGCGGAAAGGGGAAAGTCACGGGGCACATCAAGCGCCTCGTTAATATCCAGCACAAAGCCGTTTGGCGCGAAGCCTGCGGCAATGATCTGGTCGCCCAGCTGGTCGGCCTGCGCGGTGCGTATCGCGGCGGCGGCGCTCATGCGCTCAACTCCGCATAGGTGGCGCTGCACTCGTAGCGGATCGCATCGCCATCCCACATAGGACCGCAAACGCCCTTGAATTTCGGTGCGCCCTGCAACTCAAGCCGCTGGCTCGGATTGCTGTTGTAACCGCTGCATTGAAGCCCCTCGACCGCTGCCCGGCTGACGATGGTTTCAAAGGTCGCGCCCTCGATCTCGATTCGGTCAAAGTCCTGCTCGGTCTGGCGGTAGATACGGATTTTCATGGGCTTTCCCTTCCTAATTGAGCCGAAGGCGATGACGGGTCATCGACTTCTGCCGAAAGCGGGCGACGCTGGGCCGGGGAATGCCGCAAACGGGGCCGATCAGGGGGGAGGGGGATCACCCGCCCTGCACGGAGCGCAGCGAAGGAAGGGCGGGGAAACCCGCCTGATCGCCAAGCGGAGCCGCGCAGCGGCGGAGACGGTCTAGCCCTTGCGGCAGGGGGCAGGAACAGGCCCCAAACGCGACAAATCAGCGCGGCGGCTTGCCGCCTCAATCTGCGCCAGGACAGGCGGTGGCAGCTGAAAGCGCGAGTCAACGTGTCCTCGGTCCAGTCGCGGCCACATGACAGCGATAGTGGGCCGCCAAGGGTCAGGCGCGCCGCCTCGTCGCGGGTTGCATGGTAGGTGTCATAGAGGCCGAGCCAAAGGGCTATGGCCTTGTCTCGGCCGTCGCAAATATCCGCAATCTGCGCGGGCGTCATAAGCTCCTGGCCCATGCTCACGCCCCCCCGAGGATAAGAGCACCAAAGCCGAAGCCCTCGGCGGCGTCCTCGATGGTGGTCACAAGGCCGTCAAAATCTTCATCCGGTCCTAGTAGGTCGGCAATCTCGATGACGGCGGGAAGGTCAGCGCCATGATTTTCGGCAAGGTCTTTGATGTAGCCGAAGCGGTCAAAATTGCCCTCTTCCTCATAGCGAGCGAGCGGAATGGTGCGGGCGGCGTTGATCCGAAGAATCGTTGCCAACGGAATGTCGGTCATGTGCTGTTTTCCCTGCCTAGAATGGAGCCGAAGGCGATGACGGGTCATCGACTTCTGCCCAGCGGCGAGCAGGGCCGGGGAATGCCGCAAATCAGGGCCGATCAGGGGGGAGGGGGATCACCCGTCCTGCACGGAGCGTAGCGAAGGAAGGGCGGGGAAACCCGCCTGATCGCCAAGCGAGGCCGCACAGCGGCCGAGACGGTCCAGCCCTTGCGGCAGGGGGCAGGAACAGGCCCCAAAGTCGAACAGCGGACGCGGCGGCATTGCCGCCTCAATCTAGGGAAAAGCGCCCGCCAGGTCATAGCATAGCGGTGACCTAGAGGACGCTGCGGCATGTCGCCGGCGACATGCCCAACGGATAGCGCCGGAAGCATCCGAGCAATCGGATCCTCCGTCATTTTAATTGCCCGAGCGGTTGCGCGACACGTCCGCATAAGGCTTGCGGCGGCACTGGCTGCACCGAAGCCGCGCGATCAGCTCGTAAATGCGGGTATCGAAAGAAATGCGGCGCGAGCGGGCGAAGTCGCCCAGCGGGGCGACAACGCGGCGACCGCAAGCGCAATAGATGCGCAGATAGCAGCCTTGCCGATACCAGATAGGATCAATGGGCTTGGGGCGGTTGTAGTTCGCGGCCATTGGGCGCTTATGCGCCAAAGGGAACAGACGGGGAACACCTCGCGCGCGCGTCGGTTATTGGATTGGCAAGGGAAAAGGGCTATATAGGCAATGCTTCGTGTGCTGATTCATTTCACGCACCTACCTGAACCCGCCGTGCTGTCACACGGCGGGTTCAAACATTTAGGGCGGGCGGCCCTGTCAGACCACCCGCCCCGCTAGATCAGCCCTTATCGGACTTCCCCAGCTTCACAATTGCGATCACGAGCGCGACGGCTGCGATCGTCAATTGAGCTGCTTCATATGCTGTCAAATCACATCACCTCCTTTGAGCGAGAGGATTTGCGAAGGGCCGCTGTCACAGTCCCTCGCCCTCGCTCGATGGGGGCTATACAACGGATTGGCGAGAATGCGCGCGAAACGCGCTTCACATTTTCGTGAAGCCGTTGGATGATCGCCGGCGACCGTTGATGAAAAGGGGAAGCTATGGGCCTCGTATCGCAGGTTAGCGCCGATGACCGGGAAAGTGCATGGCGAATAATCCGTCATCGCGAAATCATGGAACGACTGATTCCGCTTTGGGCTGTGCTTGGCGTTGCGCTGGTGCTGATGGGCGTGGACCTGGGCGGGCGTCTGCTGTGGACGCTGCCAATGATCGGATATGTCTTTGGGGTGATGGCGGTCGATCACGGCCCTGATTACCGCGCCGCGAATTATTGGGTGCCGGTCCTGGGAAGCCAAGCGGCGGCGCTGCTGCCTCTCATCGCCAGATTCTAGATCTCTCTGGAGCGGTGGCAGCTGCCACCGCTCCACGCGCGTCAAGCTCTGGCCTCGAAGCGGGCGATCAGCTGTTCCGCTACGGAAGTAATTTCGGCGGGGTCGGCGGTTTGAGTGCAATCGCCGCCTACAACAGCGCCGAGCGTGCCGCCGTCCAGTTGGACAACGTGGACACGCCACACGTCGCGCCGGAGTTCGTATTGATCGGGAAGCGGCCTCTGCATGATTTCATGAAACACCAGGTCAACCCATTGGCGCGCGTCCGGATCAGAAGACGCATCGGCGTAGTCGGCGCGGCTCGCCATGACGCTGTATCGGTCGCCTAGCATGAATTGGCGTTCGCGCGCGCGTCGGTCCTGCTCGATCCGCGTCACGCGATCTTTTTCCGGCCGCCTCGATCACAAATTGCAAATCGCTGATCTCGGTGGGGGAGAGGGTGACGCGAACGGCGCTCGCCGTGTTGCTGATTTTCATGGCTGCGGCTCCGGCTCTTCCTTCGCCTTGTAGGCGGCAAGGCCGATCCACGATCCGTTATCGCCGCGAAACTGGCGCACAACATCGCCACCGTCCCAATGGCCGGTGAAGATGCCGCGCCGGTTGATGCCGCCGACGGGGCGCGTGCGCGCCGCCAGAAGGCGGGCGCGGCGCGTGTCTCGATCTAGGTGGCGCATGGGTTGCATGGTCAATCCTTCCTATTCGCTGGCGGTGTCGAGTTGCGTGCCGATCTCGTCGGCGTCGAAGTCTTCAAGGGCTGAAATCGCGCTTTCCAGTTCGGAAACTGCGGCGTCCATCGCCTGCGCGCGTTCGCTGTCCTCAAGACTGGGTGGCAGATTTTCGCGGGCGGCCTGCTCGTCATCCTTGACGGTTTCGAGCATGTCGCGCGCCTCATCCAACAGGGCCTTGCCCTTGTCGATCAGCACGCGGGCGGCGGCGATCTGCTTGCGGCGTTCGCGGTTCATGCCTCTGCCCTCACGTCGCCGCTGTCGATCTGGAAGCCTGCGCGGGCCAGCTCGTCACAAAGGGCGCGCTGCCGATCCTCGCGGGTGCCGCTGGTGGCGATGTAGCTGCACCGGCCATCGTGGAAGGCGAAGCCTGCGCGTTTCAGGCATCCGCGAAACCGCTGGTGGGTGCGGTCGCTCCAATCCAGTGTGCCCGCATAGTTGCGGAAGGCGGCGACAGCGCAGACGGAACCGTAATTCTCATCACGCCAGCTAAGCTCGATCACGGGGGGCGATTTGGTCATGGTGGCCTCCCTCAATATTCGCTGGTTAGGAGAATGGTGAGCACGCGGGTTGTGGCATCGGGATTCCATGGTTCGGCGCTGCCAAATTCAAGATCGCGGTCGTAATAGATCCTATGCAGGC
>NZ_CAVK010000077.1 GCF_000382885.1 Sphingobium indicum BiD32 | reverse complement strand
ACAAGGCCCGGATCATACAAATCGATCTTGAAGACTATCTTGACCTCGCCGACGGTGACTGCGCCCATGTCGCGTTCCGGACTGTCGCGATCGAAGCTCGCTCTGCGAACGGCCGCCATGATCGCCGCCTGTGCGAGCAGCTCGGCGACGAGGCCGCCGTCTCCGGTCAGGCGGGCGAGACAGTTTCGGGTGATGACGGTGCGGGAACCGCGGTCGAGGCCCTGCCGACAGCGGTCGTTAAGGATGGCGATGCGCTCGGTGCGGGAACCTGCCTGGGGGGTTTTGTGCATATCTGTCTCCGGGATGGACGGGCAGACGGCGGGACTGCGATGCACGATCCGCCTTGCCGCCCCTTCCCCTCCCCCTCCTCTCTCGACGCCCACCGGGCGAAGGGATCTCGGCGACAAAAAGCGAGATTCTATGTTTGTCAGCGGCGATGATCGGTTGGCAGGACCCCGGATACTGCGCGAACGAGATCAACGCCGGCTTGTTGAGATGGCTCGCCTCCCATCCTATCTAGGAGAAATAGGCAGCTTCGCGATTTAACCCATGGTCTTTGGAATTGAGATGCGAAAGGCGAAGTAGAGATGTCGCAGGCCGAAATCATGAACTGGACGGCGCTATATGCGGCGACCGCTCTTGTTTGTATGCTGGCGCTCTTTCTGTCGGGCACGATGGTGGCGGTGCAGCTGTGGCGCGAACGGTTCTGGCGCGACCTGGGATCGGTGCGCGCGGTTGTGATGTTCGTGCCGGGCACATGGTGGCGTTGGCAGAAGCTTTATCTGACCGGGACGCCTGTGATCCTTGCGATCGTCGGGGCATTTGCGTTGACTCTCGACTGGTAGTCGCGACGCTCAGATCGCGTCGGGTCGGACCATCCAACGCGGCCAGGCTCACTCGCCGGCGACCATGTCCAGCACCGGCTCCTCGCATGTGCCCTCGTCGCCGTCATCCCCTTCGGGAAGCACCTCGTCATCATTATCAGCATCGAACTGGCCCCTGGTCGCGGCAAGCTCGGCTTCGAGTTCGGCCAGTTCACGCTGTTTTTCATCAAGCAGGGCGGTTTCGGGGAAATCCTGCCCAAGGCGGGCCTGGAAGGAAGGCAAGCGCCGCTCGTTGGCTTCGAGAGATGCCCTCACCTCGGCTAGGTCGGTATCGAGATTGGCGAGCGAGGATTCCAGCCGGCCAAGCGCCGTGCTCGGGCGGGTTTTCTCGCTGATCTCGAACGCGCGGTCCTGCCCGTGGTGCACCGGAGCGATCATAATGCGCAGATAGCGCCTGCCGTCGTCGCTCAGTGCAGGATGGCTGGTGACCTTGAGGTCGATCCCGCTCAGTGAACCGATGATTACACGGTCCGCACTGCTCTTGCGCAGGTCGAGTGCTTTGCGGATGATCCGTTCGCCGGCAGCCTTGCGATCGGAAACGATCTGGCCATCGCAGGCGAGGATGACCTCTTCCTCGCGGGTCGGGATACGCTGGGCGATGTCCTGCTCGAGTTTGACGATCCGCGCCCTGCCCTCGTCGATCGCGTCGATCGTGCGCCTGATCGTCCTGCGGATATTGAACTGGTCATCGACATGAGCATCGCGCAGCCGCTCCAGCCGCGCGACTTCGGCATCGAGACCGGCCTTGCGCATCAGGCGATCGTCACCGGACGCGAGGGCTTTGGCCAGCGCGAACTGACTGACATTCGAGCCGACGTCCTCAATGCGGCGGATAGAGCGGTCGCCAGACATGGCCATGGCGATGAACCGCGCCTTGCGTTCGAGCATCTGCCAGTTGGTCGCGTCCATCGAACCGCTGGTGGCATAGCCATAGAGTTCGATTTCGTCATTCTGGTTGCCCTGGCGCTCGATCCGGCCTTCGCGCTGCTCGATATCCGATGGAATCCACGGCACATCGAGGTGATGCAGGGCTTTCAACCGCTGCTGCGCGTTGACGCCGGTACCCATGGTCGCTGTCGAGCCCAGAACGATGCGCTTGCGACCCTGGTTGAGGTCGTTGAACAGGCGCTGCTTGGCGCTGTTCTTCTTGTAATGCTGCATGAAGGCGATCTGATCGGCGGGGATGCCCATCGCGATCAGCCGGTCGCGGATACAGACATAGGCGGAGAAGCCCCGCGTCTCGATCGCCGCCTCGGTGCCGAGATCGGAGAAGATCATCTGCACCGCGCCGGGCAGCTCATAGGGCTTGTCGGTCTCCGGGTCAGTATAGCGGTGCTCGCTGGTTTCCCGCCAGATGCGGTAGACGTTCTCGATCAGGAGATTGAGTTTGTTGCGCTCTTCATTGCCGATGCCGACGTCGACGAAGCGCAGGTCGATGGCTGAATGCCGGCCGTCGGTGATGACCGACAATATGATGTCATCGCCTTTCTGCGGGCGGCCGGAGCGGCTTTCGATGGCCTTGATGCGTTTGGCGAGCACCCGCTGATAGGCCTTGAAGGGTTCGCCGGACTGGGCGACGACGATCTGCCGCTTGCCGCCCTTGATGGTGGGCAGCTGGACATATTGGCGCAGGTCATCCTTCAGAACGACATCGGCGACGGTGCGATACATCGCCATGAGATCGGCGACGTTCACGAATTCGCAGAAGCGGGTGACCGGCTTGTAGCTGCCGCTCGGCTGAAGCTCGAGTTCGGTGCGGGTGTCGCCGAAATTGGCGGCCCAGGCGTCGAACTCGTGCAGACCTTTCGCGTAAAGCTCGTCATGCTGCATGAAGCGCTGCAGCGTGTACATTTCGCCGAGCGTGTTGGTGATCGGCGTGCCGGACGAGAGGATCAGTTCGCGTCCGGGGTTGATGCCGGAAAGGTAGCGGGATTTGACATAGAGATCCCAGGCGCGCTGCGATCCGGTGGGATCGACGCCCTTGAGGTCGCCGAGGTTGGTCGCGAAGGTCAGCTTGCGGAACTGCTGGGCTTCATCGACGATGATCTGGTCGATGCCGATTTCGCCGATATGGACAAGATCGTCCTTGCGCGACCGCAGGTTTTCGAGGCGACGCTGGAGCCCCTCCTTGAGGCGCTCGACGCGCTTGCGGGAGACGCGGTCGTTGTTGTCGATATTATCGACCAGCGCCTCATAGCTGGCGAGCTGCTCTTCGATGAACTCCTTCTCGAACGTCGCCGGCGTCGGGATGAACTTGAAGGCGTCATGGGTGATGATGATCGCATCCCAGTTGCCGGTGGCGGCGCGCGCCAGGAAGCGTTGACGCTTTTCCTTCACGAAGTTGGTGTCGTCGGCGACCAGGATCCGCGCGGTCGGGTAGAGCATCAGGAATTCGCGGGCGATCTGGGCGAGGCAATGGTTGGGGACCGCCACCATCGGCTTGTTCACGAGGCCCAGCCGCCGCTGCTCCATCACCGCAGCGCAGAGGCTGAAGGTTTTCCCGGCGCCGACCGAATGCGCGACATAGGTCGAGCCGGCCGCGACGATCCGCCAGACGACGCGCTTCTGGTGATCGCGCATCCGGATCGCGCTCGATGCACCCGGCAGCTTCAGATGCTTGCCGTTGAAGGCGCGGGGTACGAGGTTGTTGTAGGCGTCGTTGTAGAGGCGAACGAGGCGGTCGGCGCGATCGCTCTCCTGCCAGACCCATGTCTCGAAGGTCGATTTGATGGCTGCCAGCTTTTCCTTGGCGGCCTCGGTATCGATTGTGTTGAGTTCTCGCCGTTCGGACCCGTCGGCCTCGCGGATGATGTCGTAGATCTTCGGGATATGGGAGTTGAGCGCGTCTTCGATCAGGTCGGCGGCGCTGCGGCGCGGGGTGCCCCAGATCGATGTCGAGCTGACGTGGCCTTCGAAGGGGGTCTTGTCGACGGTCCAGCTGGCGATGTTGACGGTGTGGAAGATGCGGGTTTCGATCTCCATCGTTTCAGCGATGAAGGCCTCGATGACGTCGGTCGGAATCCAGGGTGCGCCGAGGCGCGCGGTGATCTCGCTGGGCTTGAGATCGACCGGCTGGACGTCCTCCAGCGCCGCGGCGGTGACGAGGAAGCGGGGATCGAGATCGGCTTTTTCGCGCGCGAGGGCGAGCTTGGTGCGGACCGGGCCGGAAAGCGCCTCGTCCGCGGGAACCCAGTTGTTGAAATGCGGGTTGCTGCGGATGGGGTCGAGATAGACGTCGTCGGCAAGGTCGCTGAGCGCTTGGGCCTCGCTGGTGCCGAGGAGCTGCGCGATCAGCGTGATATCGACACGGCCGCGTTCATGGAGGGAAAGTGCGAGGGCGTCCTGGGCGGAGTGGATTTCATGAGTAATGGGGGGCTTGACCACCCGTTCGATGAAAATGGGACCGGGGGCGCCGACGTCGTTGGCCTCGTCATAGGTTTCGATCGAGGCGATAAGCCAGACGTCGGGGTCGTCGAGGAAGGGCTGAAGATTGGGGCGCCGCTGATATTCTTTCTCCGCTCCCGTGTCCGGGTCGGTGCGGACCGTGGTGACGGTGCGGTTGATCGGGCCGTTCTTCTTCGTGAATGCCCGATAGTGCGTAAGCAGCCTCTCCTGCAGGATGGCATAGGGCTCGTCATTGAGTTGGGCGCGCAGGATCGCCCGGACAGTGTCGCGGATCGGTACGAGCGCACGGATGATGTTGGCGTGCTTGGCGAAGATGCCAGGCTCCCCCCGCCCCGATTTGACCGCGACGGTCACCGGGATGCCATCGACGATCTGGTGCAGCACCCCACCAGAGACGAGATAGCTGCCCTCCTTGAAGTCGGCTTCGTCGGCCGCGGTCCCGACCGAGAGGTCGAGCGAGACATCGATGCGGTCGCGAAGCGAAGTCGTGCGCTCTGTCGGACGGAAGGAGTCGGCTTCACCGGTCGCGATCCCGGTCAGCGTCGCTGTGAGCATGGTAGGTATGTCGGCGCCCGGCGCGGCCGCGCAGCCATATTCCATGCCATATTGGCCACTGCGCCATTCGTGTACGCCGAGCACATGGTCGGGATGATCGAGGAAATACTGGTTGATCCGAAGCGGACCGCTGCCCTCGTCGCTGCCTTCTATGTCGGCAAGGTCGAGCCAGTCGCGCCGGGGGCGTGAGGCATCAGGCTGATGCTTCTGGAAGAGCAGGATATCGACGACGACGTCTGTGCCCGCCTCCTCGCGCATGGCTTTCCCCGGCAGGCGCACCGCTCCGAGGAAATCGGCCATCGTATCGATATGCTGGCGTGCTGCGGGATCGCTCTTGTCGAGCGAGTATCGCGAGGTGACAAACATGGCGATGCCGCCGGGGCGCAGTTGCTCGATCGAGCGGGCAATGAAGTAATCGTGGAGCGAGAGCCCCATCCGGCCAAGGGGAGTGCGGTTCTGGACGGTAACGTTCGAAAAGGGCGGATTGCCGATCGCGAGATCGAAATCGCCCGGCAGTGATGCCTTGTCGAAATCGATGCAGCGGATGAGCTGGGAGGGATAGAGGGCGCTGGCGACGCGCGCGGTGATGGGATCGTTCTCGATGCCGACGAACAGCGTGTCGCTAGAGAGGAAGTCCGGTCGCAGACCCATGAACAGGCCGCTGCCGCAACCAGGTTCGAGGATTTGGCCGCCGGTAAAGCCGAGAATGCGGGCGGCCTCCCACATGGCCCGGATGATATATTCAGGCGTATAGTGTGCGTATTGCGTGGCGCGCTTGAGCGAGGAAAGCTCGGCATCGCTGGTCTCGGCGACAAGGCTCTGCCCCAGTTCCTCCCAACCCTGTCGGTATTCATCGCTGCGGCGGGCGAAGATGTTGTTGGCAAGTTCGGACGCGCCGAAGCCGATGAATTTGGCGATTGCTTCCTGCTCCGCAGGCATCGCACCGCGCCCTTCACGGTCGAGTAGGTTCAGAAGGCGGATGGCTTCGATATTGTCGTGCGCACGGCCTTTCCACGATGGGGCGAGCGTCCGACCGCCGGCGTAGGAGAAATCGACAGGCGGCGCGGTGGGCGGCTTTGCCGTGACGTCGAACAGGTCGGTGAGAACAAGGCTGGCTTTCGGCGGCTCGTGTACGGGTTTGATGGGCTGGTCGAAGTCCAGGCACAGCTGGAGCGTCAGCGCGGATGCACTGTTTCGCATGGATGCTTCCTTTTCAGGGGATGGTGAGAAGGCGATGGTCGCCAGCAGGCGGTCCGGACCGCCTGATTGGCATCGCAAGGTCGAGGTCAGGCCGGATGCCCGACCTGGTCGATCAATGGCTGGAGATCAGGAGATCGAGGGCGTGTTCGAAGACATCGTCGGCCGCACCGTTGACGATGACGGCATCGGGATTGGTAGCGAGAACGGCGCGCGAAATGTTGGCGAGCGGACGCTTGCGCAGCGGATACTGGAAGATCTGGTTCTTCTCGATCGTGACGAGATTGATGCGCAGCAGGCGTTTGAGCCGTCGCCCTTCGAGGGCATGGGTAAGCAGATCGCTGACTTCCCATTCGAGATCATGATCGATCGTGGTGTCGCCCAGCGCACGCGGCGGCCGATTAGCCTTGAGCCATGCTTGGACTTCGGACTCGTCCCAGCGACCGATCTTGTCGAAGAAGTCGGCGGAACCATGTCCCTGATTGTGGGCGTGGAAGGCCAGTTCGCCGTCAATCCAGATTTCCGCGCGATAGGCGGCGGTTTCCTGGGACAACGCGGCGCCATGGGTGATGCGTCTGAGTTCGATTTTCATGGGGACTCCTGTGATGCTCCAATGGCAAGCACCTGTTCCTCGCCTCCTCCCCTTACCTGTCAGCGCGGAGCTTGCTCCGCGTTGTCAGGGTGCAAGCTGGTGCGAATGGAGGAGGAGTTCCCGAATATGGGGTTGGCGGCGTCGCCCACCGGTTGGATCGGATGTCATCGGCTCGGGGCGTCGCTAGATCGTCCGATCGCGCGGAAGCCGTTCGGCGATTTCGTTATCGCTCAGGTCGTTGAGGAGTTTGAGGACCGTCCTGCTTCCGGGCTCGTAGACCAATATGGTACGCTGGCCGCGTTGCTCGGCGGGCCAGGCTTCGGGATCGAACTGGCCTGCCAGCCCGCGGAAATCGGCATGGGTGCGCGACCAGATCAGTTCGAGCTTCTCGTCACGGGTGAGAGCCCGGAGGTTGGCTTGCTCATGGCCGATGATCGCCGCACGCATAGCGTCGGGGCTCGCAGGGTCACCAAGGTTGCAATAGCCATGGAACCAGCGGTCGCGGCCATCGATCTTGATGTCGAAGAAGACCGAGCCGACGAAGCCGGCCTTGAGTTCGGACATGGCGAACATCCCGGCACGCATGAACAGAGGCGGCAGCACTTCGAGCATTATCTCGTAGGAACTGCGTTCTATCTCGAACCACTGGTTGACATAGGCGCGTCCCGACATCCGCTCCTCCGGATGGCAGTCGGGAATGCGATTGAACAATGCGAACATCTCTGCGGGCGTCGCGACGGCATCGAGGACTTTGGTGAACGGTGGGGTGGTGGCCATGTCGGTCTCGGGATCGGCCAGCGCGGTGGCGGCCGGTAACGGGGGGATTGAGGCCGGGGAAGCTGGCTCGATACTGGGCCTCACCCGATCACATCCCTCTGCCCTTTCCCGCGTGGGCGAAGCCCGTGGTTGGATTGATCGGGATCGCGCAACTTCCGCACGCGGTATGGATTTGCTTGCGTCACAAAGCGCGGGTGCCGTGAACGTCGCTTTGCCTGGTCAACCCAGCCGCAGGGCAGCGGCATATTGGCGCAACAACCCCGCCATTGCCGCTCGCAGGTGACTTTTGTTGCCGATCACCAGTTCGGGATGGAGTGCCCGGCCGTGGGCTGTCCGATAGCCGGAAGCGGGCATGCCGTCGGCGTCCTCGACAATGATGCGGTGACCGCGTAGTCGCGCCGGCCCGGCGTAGCGGACGGTGAAATCGCCAAGGCGTCCTGACAGACCTGCGGCCATCTTGCTCCAGCGAATATGGCCGGCCGCGAACTGCTCACCGGGAGAGCGGCCACGGGCAATCCAGAGACGAAACTGGGCCCGTTGCTGGAGCAAGGAGTTGCGCGTGCGCTCCATTGTCCGGGTAAGCGGGAGAACAGGCGCGGCGGAATCGAGCCGGGCGAATTCGGCTTCGCTGGCGATTGCGACGATGTCGGTATAGTCGCGCTGCCGCAGATATTCCCGCAAGGCGTCGTCGTCACCAGATGCTATGCCGTTTGCGTCGGAGAGGAGGTAGAGGCCTCTTTCTACGTCGATCAGGCAGATTGTGGTTTCCTCATGGCCTGACCGCTCATGGAGCATAGTGAGGATGCCGATTGTACCGGCTCTATATTCGCTCGCGCCAAGGATGAGCAGGCGCCGATGCCAGGATGCGGGAGCGGGCAGATCGCCAGGGGACGGCCATTGGCTGGGAAGCGGACGCGAGGACGGCGGGCTGGCGACTTTGGTAGGTTCGGGGGTGAACGCGGTGAGGGACCGGCGGGCCACGTCGAATATATCGTCGGGCCGCCCTCCCCCGTCGAGAAAGCCCTGATTGTAGGCGCCGCGTCGCAGGTCGGGTTCACCCAGGCGTGTCCGCGACGGTGGCCGTGCCTCCCAGCCTGCCCTTGCCGCATAATTGCCAGCGGCCCAGGCTACCGCCTCATCCCAGTCATAGCCGTGGACAGCGCGGGCGCGGAGAATTCCGGCATCGCGGCTGTCGGTGCTGCCTTCGGCAACTTTACGCTCAACAAAGGCGAAATTTGTCGCCTGACGGTGCTGTTCGCCTTCCTGGGCTATCTGCTCATGGAGGGACTTGAGCATTGCGGTGCGCTCGCGGGTGCGGGCCATGCGCACATCGAGGGGAGTCCCGATCGGGAGGTCGGGAAAAGCGCGCCAGGCATCGGCTATGGCATGGGCGTGATGCGAAGGACGGCCACGCGCTATCCAGCAGGCCACATCGGCGGGATCAAAGGTCTCGGTCATGTCGAATGGTCCTTGCGCGAGTGCTCACATCGCGTGCTGCAGCAGCGGCAATGCGGTCACATCGCCCTGCGTCGCGCTTCGATCGAGCACTGGGTAGGGCAGGTTTGGAACTTTGCGGGCCGCGATCCGGGCCGCCCTTGTGAGGGGAAAGAGATAGGTGTGACATCCCGGATGACGCCGTCTGCGCAGGAAGCCGGTGCGCTCGAGATCGGCGAGCCAGTCCGCACGATCCTCGCCAAAATTAGGCGGGCGTGCGCCGGCAGTGAGGAGAGCCTCGACCGCATAGCGCTGTCCGCATTCTGCGTTGCGGATCTTGGACAGGGCGCGTGAGGAGATCGGCTGGCCATCGGGCAGAATGAGGTCGGTGCGGGGGCTCGATCTGCCGGAATATTGGCTGTTTGCGGCGCGATAAATGAGGCCGCAATGTCCAGGCAGTATTACCTGCCCATCGGGATCGACGCGCCGGACCGGATCGGCATAGGAGATCACGGAGAGGATTTCGGGCTTCTCGCGGCGCAGAAGCCGAAACGCGCGGGCGATCAGGAATGTCTCGGCATTTCCGCCCTGGGAATCGTCTATGACCAGGCGTCCCAGGTCGCATGCGGTGCGGGGATCGGTAAGGCCTGCGCTCTTGGGAACGCTGGCGTTGTTGACCGGGTGCGAGAAGACGCAGACGCCGACCAGTGTCGCGCGGCCGCCTGCGCCATTAGCGAAAAGGCCGACCGATAGACGCGCGACTGGCATCGAGGCGGTGTAGTGATGCGCCCGCACGAACGGGGCCGCCTGATTCTTTGTGCTTATGATATCGACGGCGAGCTTCTTCGGATCAATTTCCGTCGCATCCGGTATCCAGTGGCAGCGCCGGTCGCGCCAACGCTGGCTGCGTGTGGTGAGCATGATGGTGATCTCCCTTGGATCACCATTGCCCCTCCCCCTTCCCTCTCGCGGCCCGCTGGGCCTGAGGACGGTTCGAGTCGGCTGATGTGGATGTGTCGATCACCGCGGGTGCAGATGCCTACGCGTCAACGATGTACGGACTCAGTCTCTATCGATCCCAGTCGCGTTGGCTTTCAGAGTGGAAATAACCGCATTGGTGAAGCCTGGAGGCATGCGGCCGGCAACATAGGAGGGTTCCGGTGACACAGGCCGGATATCGTAGCCTATCCAGGTGAAGTGATTATACTGGTCGACGACAACTGATGTGCCGCGGGCGATCCCCGCAGCGTCCGCTACCTGATCAGGTATTGCCAGGGTTGAGGCTTGCCTGTCGGCCTTCGTGGTGATCGCGACTGTAAATACCCGCTGCCCCTGGGTGGCGATAACCATGACAGGGCGTGTTTTGACGCCTTCATCGCGACCAGCTTGCTGTTCGTGGGTGAACAGGTAGACGTAGTGGAGTATGTCACCGACCTTAGGCAGCGGGGTCATCGTTCCAACGATCTGACGTGATTTCCTCACTCGTCGGACGGGCCGCTTCGAAGATGGCGGCGTGCTCACTGGTCATATCGGCGGCGTCGACGGCAACCAGATCCAGAACCGAGAGAATTTGCCCCGCTGCAATTCGCTCTAGCCGCTCGAAGTAGGAAGCTTCGGCCAACGTGATGTCGGGCCTTCCATGCTTGGTGATGGTGACAGGTGTCCGGCGCCCGAGATCAAGATACTGTCCCGTGTGGTTATGGAAGGTGGTCAGCGGAACCTTTTTTTTCGGCGGTGTAGCGATAGCGGGATCGGCCATGGGACTCCCTTCAACCAGATGATGCCCCCAAAATAGCAAATATGGCAATTTTTGCAAGTTTTGGCTGATCGGATTCGAACCGGCAGGTCGTGTCATCGCGGATTTGGTAATGGGATCTGTACGGACTGCCCGGTGCTGAGATTGATGAACCCGCCAGCGTGACCAATGGACCCGCGGCCGAGGAGGTCGAACAGAAGCGCGAGCGCGTGGCTTGCAACGACGCGGTTTACGAAAAGCGACTGCCGTTCGAGCGCTTCGGCGACCGAGCAGGATGGGGCATCGTCGTCGGGCAGGCTTTCGTCCCTGAGTTCCGGAAAAGCCTCGAGAACAGTCGGCAGGCGCGAGCCATCGTCGCCCCTCTCCGACGCTGGGCAGCCGATGATAAATTGCCCGTCATTCGCGCGGTTGCCGAGATCCATCCAGTAGGTGGGTCTGTTGCGCTCATCCTCGATCGCGGCACCGATCGCGCGTCGAGCGGATGCTGTGTCGACACAGGTGATGAGGAGATCGGCGGCTTCCGGCCTGATGGCGCCAGGCGCACGACCATGGACGGCCTTCCAGTCCAGCCCATGTGCCAGATTGATTCGCTCGGTAAGCGTGTGCGCCTTCGAGTTTCCGATGTCACACCGATAGAAAGGCTGGCGACCGAGATTGGCTTCGCTGACAATGTCATCGTCAACGGTCGTAACGTCGAGCGAACGCGAGCAGATGGCGCGCAAGGCTATATCGAGCCCTGCCAGCCCCATCAGCATCTGCGAGCCTGACCCGCCGCAACCGACAAGCAGGATCTTGATGGGCTGATGGTTGAAGGCGGCGGGCATGTAGTGCCGACGCGGCAGGTCAGTTTGCATAGTGATCTCCTGTGAACGGACTGCGTGGCAGGGGGAGAAACATTCCGCCGGCGCAGAGACGTGAGACCATTTCCGGTCCGGTCGGATCGTCGATCCTGCCAAAGACGAGCGCGAGCTTGGTGGCATCGGCGTCGTCGGCATCGTCGGTGGCGCTGAAGAACGCGCGGGCGCGCGCGTGGCTGTGTACGTCGCAGATCATGTGGCAACCCGGCGGGAGAACCGGGGTTCGGTAGATGAGGCGTGACGGCGTCGCTTCGTCGATTGTCGGAAAGATCAGTGAGAACTCCCGGGTTGCTTCGTCCCAGACGATGAACGCAGCGGCCTCGTTGGGTAAGGCCGCACGGAAGTGATCGAGCATCGCTGCGCGATGTTCATGAGGGATGAGCCCGCAGAGTAGGTCGGCCCTCGGCGGTCCTGCAGCGCCATAGGGCAGATAGGCGGCGATCGACGCGGTGATCGGCACATCGAGCGCGAGCCAGGGGCGGCGCAGGATGAGCATGACATTGTCGCATCCGATGGCGAAGCCATGACCGGCGCGCGCGGCGCGCAGGGCCTCGATCGCAGGCGAGCGACCGAAGGGCGGGACGGGGTAGCAGGGCACGGCGGCGAGCACCGCCGCGGCGGTTGGATCTTCTGCGATCATCTCTATCTCCGGGTAATACCGGCGATCAGCCGCTCAAGGGTCATTGCCTCGCCGGTGGCGGTGCGCTGTTGCTGACGGCCATTCGCGCTGGTGCCGGCAATATAGGGTTTAAGCCGACTCACCGGGAACCGGCGTGCGCGGCGAGCGGCAAGGTCATCCCAGAGGGCAATGAGCCCGCCCTTCCCCTTGATCGTCAACTCCTGGCCGGGATTAGGGTGGGTCGACCAACTGTCGAACACCGCGCTTTCAAATTGCGGGACGGTGTCCACGGTCAGGTTGGTTGGCCGTGCTATGCTGCCCCAGCACAAGCTTCCTCCGACAAAAACGTTGAGGATCGGCGAGTGGAGCAACCTGGTGTCTGCCGTTGGCCGTCGGTTTGCCGGTAGCGCGAAGATGCCGAGACCGGATCGCGTCGCGACGAACAGGTGCGCCGGATAGGGGACGGGCACGATAGTACGTTCGCCGAGCACTCGCAGATCCGGCGGAGGGGATGACAGGGCGAAATAGGCGGGTCGCACCTGCTCGGGTATCCACCAGACGAGAAGATCGGAGTGTGCGACCAGCATGTTATCGGGCAGGAGCTGGGGGGTAGTCGTGCGGCCGAGCGCTTCGGACCACTGGCGCAGATGCGCGCGGGTCAGCGGCGTGCCTGCTTCGATGGTCGGGCGCTCCTCATCGTCGAGCTTGACCGCGTGCATGCTGGCAAAGGCAAAGCTGTCATGGCCGGAGGAACGGGACATGCCGCGCGCATCGCTGCGGTAGAGCAGGATCGCGTTCGCGAGGACGAGACTGCCGTCGACGGCTTCGAAATGGGTCGAATAATCGGGCATGACGGGCTCACTTTCTTGCCGGGTCGAACTGGAGCAGGGCCTGGGCGCAGGCGAGGAAGCGGGCGCCGGCGCGCAATGTGGCAAACCAGTCGTCGATGCGGTCGGCGTCGGGCAGCGGGCACAGGCCGCAAAAGTCCATGAAGCCCATTTCCATGCCGTGGCGGCCGACATCGTCGAGTTCACGCGCGAACTGGTCGAAGGGAACGAGGGTCAGCGGCGGCAGGGTCGCGCATTCCTCGATGCCGGGAACATATTCGAAGACCGTCTCGATATCGTAGTCCCAGGCATTCAATTCCCGCGGGCTCTGTGCGAGTGCGTCGTGGGCATCGTGCAGTTCGCTCAGCAGTTGGCGCAATCGGGCCGGGAGCCGCGAGGGACGCGCGGCATTGGCTGAGATCATCCATTCGGGACGCCGTGCGTTCATGGTCGACGGCAGGGTCATTTCGCTATTTTCGATCTCGTCTGGACCGTACATGTCGATCATGGACTGCCGGGCGGATTCGTCGTCGGTCTCGCCTTCCCAGTAGTACATCGACACTTCTTCGAAGAGGTCGTCGTATCCGAAGATCGGCAGGGCGCGGCGCAATGTCTCTCCCAGTGCTTTGTAGATCGCGGCGCGCCAGCGGATCGGTGCATCCCCGGTTTCGATCCAGCCAAGGTCGAGCTGGCCGAGACTATCGCAGATGATTGCGATTGCCGGCGGTCCGTGATCGTGCCCGTGGAGAACGACCGTGCGCAGGTCCACCATGTCGATTGCGCCGAGAACATCGTGAACCGCCTCGCTGAAGACCCGTTCGATATGGCGCCGCGCTTCTGGGCGGGTGAGGCTTTGTGAGCCCGGAGTGCGCGCCGCGACCCATTGACCGATCAGCTTGTGGTGGGGGGCCAGCGGACAATCGAACAGGACCGGAATGTCCCTCGAAACCGCAGGTGACCGCCCGGCAAGTTCAGCCGAGCGGCGGGAGTGCAAGGCCTCTCGGCGCGTGGATCGGTTCGGAGATACCAGGCCCCGCCAGGGTTGGATTTGTGCAGATCCGGGCATGGAGCGCCTGGGCCTTGAGGCTGCAGGTGGGGAGCTGGGTTGCGGGAGTGTCGTCATCATCGCATTCGATCCATTCGAGCAGGGTTTTTCGGGGTGCGGGCGGTATGGGCGCGGACTTGCGGCGGCCCATGGTCAGCCTTTGGTGCCGACCGCGCGGCGGTATTCGGTCACGTGCGCGCCGCCGATCACGCCGGCGTCGGCCATCTCGGCATTGAGGATCGCCGGGTAGAGGGTCGCATGGTAGGCGCGGAGCGCACGAGGATCGCCCGCGAGATGGGGCGGGACCGGCAAGTCGATGCCATCGTAGCGGTAGGTGCGTTCGAGCTGGTTGATCTGCATTGAAGGTCTCCTGTTGGCTGATCGTTGAGATGGGAGAATGACCGGGGTCAGAAGAGGCTGGCGGGCTCGTCCGCTTTGGCGTCCGCGGGGGGTGTGGTCGGAGCCGGGGTCTTTGCCGCGGTTGTTGATGCCGAGGGCTTGGGCGCTGAGGCCGACTTCGCTTTGGCAGCCTCGATCGCGGCCGTCTTGGCGGCTTCGGCGACCTCGCGCTGTCCGGCCAGTTGGTCGGCGAGCGTCTTGCGTGCGGCGATGAGTTGACCGAGCGCGCCTTCGGCTCCCCTGGCGAGTTCGGCATCGATCTCGGCGGCGCTTGCGGTGATGGCGATCGGGCGTGTCTCGCTTGTGTCGAGCGTAGCGGTAGCGCCCTCGGCTTTGCGCGGGATGATCGTCAGCGTGACCGTGTCGTCAGGTCCGGCGACAAGGTCGAAAGCAAGCGAATAGCGGGCGAGCAGCGGCAGCAGGCTTGTGACAAGCATGGTGTTCAGTCCTTTCGTGTGGGGAACGGGTGGGAAATCAGGCAACGAGTTCCGCGACGCGCGCGGGGGCTTCATCGGGAACTGGTGTCGGGTCCGGCGGCGGGCCGTATGTGCTGTCGAGGGTCATTGCGCCGGGCAGTCGTCCGGCCCAGTCGAACCCGATACGGTTGAGCATGCCGGTGATGAGTTCTGTCTTCTTGGAGGCGAGGAGGCGCGCGAAGGACTTGGCGCCGATATGGGCAACGAGGCCGCATTCCTGAGCGATGAAGCTGAGTTCGTCCTTGGTGTATCGCTCGAGGAACGCCTGATCGACCTGCCAGCTGTCGCGCAGATCGACCCCGAATACCCGCGCGAGATCCGCGACGTGGCTGAAGTTGAGGACGTCCTTGGCGTAAGCCGCGCCAATGACGGACAGTATGTTCGCCGAGCGCGCATCGGGCAGCACCTGGATTTCGGCGATCCTGTTCGCATAATCGAGATCCCGGAAATTATCGCCGACAAGCAGACTGGCGCGCGACGTCAGCGTCTCGGCCTTGATCTGGGACAGCGAGCCGGACATCGCGGCAACGAGGATGGTCGTCCGGGCGTGATCTACGTTGCCTGCGAGCGCACGGGCAAGCGCGGTCCGCCAGGTCGCTTCGCGAAGCTCCTTCGTGCGCGCGGCGAGCGACTTGGCCGTCACACCGGGTTTCGGGGCGCTTTGCGAAGCTTTTGCCGGGCTGACCGGAGCTGGCGCCGACGATGGATTTGCTTCGGATTGGACCGAAGGTGGCTCGCCCCCCCCTTCCCCATCCTGCGAGGCTGCGGGCGGCGCGGTATCGAGTTCCGTATCGGCGGTGTCTGCCCCCTCATCGTCTGCAGACGTCGCGAGAGCGGCTCTTGCCGCGGCTTCGGCCTGGGCCTCCTTTTCGAAACGGATGACCTCGGCAGCTTCGGTCTTGATCTGGAAGCATCCGGCGTTGGTGCAGTATCCGTCTTCGACATGGGTCTCAAAGAGCGCGCGCTGGGTGGCGGAATTATAGGGGCACCTGGTACATTCGCTCTTGTCGAAACAGGCAGACGCAAGGTCCTGTGTCACCCGCTTGAGAAGCTCCTGTGTCTTGGCGACGTCGAGCTGCGCGGTGAGAATGGTTTCGAGAGCCTTGTCCTGCTTGTCTTTCGGCACCGCGGCGAGCAGTTCGGCATGACCGACTTTGATACGGCGTTCGTCCAGTGCCGTTTTGACCGGTTCGGATAGTTCAGCGAGGGCGAGCCGGCGATCGAACATGGTGCGGGACCATCCGAGACGCTTTGCGGCTTCCGCGCGGTCACCCTGGCATGCCGCGAGCACCCGCACTGCTGCATCGGCCTGTTCGGTCTCCGATGCGTTGTCGCGATCGTGATTCTCTGCGATTGCGGCTTCGAGGGCTTCCTGATCGGTCATCTCGCGAATGACGACCGGGATTTCGCCTTCCGGGCCATAGACCTCGAGCGAAGCGCGATAACGACGTTCGCCCGCGACGATTGCAAAGAATCCGTCCTTTGGTCTGAGCAGGATCGGTTGCAAGACGCCGCGCCGACGGATGGACGCTACGAGTTCTTCATGCTTCGCGCGGTCGAAATAGCGGCGCGGATTATCTCCTTTGATGATTTTGGAAAGCGGCAGGGTGATTTCGGGAACGGGTTCTGGTGCGTCCAAGGCACGTCTCCTTGCGGAATGTCGCGGACCCGTCCTTCGCGGCCGTGCGGCTTCAATCCGGCGAGTCCAATCCGCTCCCCTCCCCCTTGCCTCTCGTGGCCCATCGGGCCTCAGAGCGGGTTGGTCGATTTCCTGCGTTTGGCAAAAAGGGAGCCCGCATCCGCGGCTTCAGGCGCTGGTGATCAGGTCCAGCAGACGCGCTTGCAATGCGCCGTCGCGTAGGTCGGTATCATTGATGTCGATGACCGGAGCGATCTTTTCCATGCGCGGATGGGTGATCGCCTTGGCGTCATGATAGGCGTCGGTGTCGAAACCCATCGCCTCGACTATGGCGATGCGGTTCTCGCCGGTCTCGCGCGAGCATGTCTCGATGATGAAGTCGGGCCGGCAGTTCCCGGCGGGTGTCTGGATATCGAACAGGGGCTTTGTGATCGCGCTATCGTAATGATGTCCATCGAGCCGGTGCTGGATGCGCAGGAGATCGCGCAACACGGTGCGTTCGAAATCGGAATCGACAGGTATGAAGCGCTGTCCCGAATAGATGGGCTGAGCATAGGCCCGCAGCGGCGCATAGCCCTTCACCTGCGGCAGCTCGCCGATGACGATCAGCGCCAGATAGGGGCCGGCGACGGGCGTGCCATGAATCGATGGGTGCTGGATGCGGGTCGCGACTTCGATGGGATCGCAGCCGGCGGCATGGATAACATTGCCCTCAATGCCGTTAGCAAACAGCAGGAGAAATCCTTGCGGGGCGTGTCCGCGGGGCCAGCGGGAAGCAAGCGCGCGAATACCGGCATAGACGCGCCGATGCCGGAAGGCTGAACCGTGCGTCCATAACACTCTCGCCAGCTCGACGCCTGGCGCAACTTCGATATGACCGGCGGCTTGCTGGATTGCTGCGAATTCGCTGGCGATGCCGCGTTCGCCACTGGGCGACAGCATGGCCTGGTTGCGACCGGCGAGATCGATCAGCCGCCACATCAATCGGGCAAGCCGCGGGATATGCGGTTGGCGCACACGACCGCCTGCGCTGTCTTCGGGCGCGCGAGCAAGGCGAACCGGAGCGCTCTTAAGTACCGAAAAATAGCCCTCGGGGCGGTCGACTGGTCGAACCGGATCGGCCGCCGCCATGTGTCCGGGCGCGGCCTGGGCATGGAAGAATGGACAATCGAGGCGATGCTCGGGTCGTCCTCGACCCGTCAAGCGTCTGAGGTAGAAGGTTTCTGCTTCGCTGAGATAGGCCGGCGTCATCAACGGTGGAGCGACTTGGGCGCCCAGGCAGTCACAAGCGATCCACATGTCGCCGAGCCTGGCCTGTTCCACCAAGACGACGCCGGCTTCCTCGTCGTGGTGGTTTCCCTTCCCGATGTACCATCGCACGAGCGCGTCGCGAACGAGCGGATCGATCGGGATTCGTTGGTGGCCCCTGCCCCCGCGATCAACCAGCCACATGGAACGATCCAGGGCGACATCGGGGGCATGCCGCTGATGCTCTCAGCATGCGCATTCTCCTGTCCACTGGCGTTCGGTGGGGAGCATAGCACATGGCGTTTCGCCTGATAAACAGTCTGGAGGAAGTTGCTCTGGTCGATTGGCCTTGTTCGTGCTATGTTCCGATTATTGCTTGTCTAGGAGATGTCACATGAGCAGCCCGAAGAAACTGCCTGGCCGGATCGATATCGACATCACGCTTGTCGATGCGTCGCTGGATCATGTGCAGCGTCCGGAACGCCGGGCAATCGCGGCGCTGTCGATCGGTGTCGAAGCGAACGACGCTTATTATTCGGTGGTGGAGCTGCTCGAGGCTGTGCATCTTGTCGGCACCCGCCATCCAGACGGTCGGCGAAAGCTGGGCCGGATTCTGGGAGAGCGCGGCGATGATTATCAGCGCTCGATCTACTACGCGCTCGCTGGACGCGGTGCGTCCCATATGCTCGACGATCTCGAATGGCTTGCCGCGATCCTGAAGGCACGGGGCAGCGTAGCCCGTCACCATGCCGTGAACGATCCGATCTCGCCCTATATATCGCCGGAACCGGACGGTCCGGTCGGCACATTCGCGCCGTCGTTTCCGCTTGGTCAGTCGTGGCGGACATTCCGGGTGCCAGCCGGTTAAGAGAATGGCAGGTTGCCGGGCGGGGTATTCCGTCACGGCATAACCTGCGCAGCGACCTCAGCGTCTTCATCTGGCGTTGTGGTGACCAGGAAGGGCTGTTCGACAAGCCCGGTTCGTACGATGGTCTGGGGATAGCCGGCTCGCTCGCTCCTACGGCAGGCATATTCCCAGGCGCGCTGGAAGCTGTTGAGTTTGCGCTCGGCGGTCGATCCCGCAGTAGTCGGCATAGCAGGGGCCTTTCATCAGAATGAGGGTAAGGGACAATTGCAAACCCTGCATTGGGCAGTGAGCCGCCCTCCCCCCTCCCCTTATTCGGACCTTGAAGTCGCTCGAAGCGCGTCATGAGAGGAATGCCGGGGCGGACAGCGCCAGTTGATAGCCCTGATAGCCGCGTTGCGTCGCAAACCGAGGTGGAGGCGATGTACGCTGCGATGGTCGACAGTTTGCTGCCTCTAGCGTAATCAGAGTGCTAGCGCCGTTGCTTGATGCGCTGTGGGTTACGGCGTCCGATTGGGCAGGCCGGTGGTGTCGGGAGCCAACCTCGCGGTTGCATCCCCCTTAAAGAATCATCTTATAAAAAACGCCCAAGCGGAGCGCGGGAGCTTCTATAGATTCATGATTCTAAGATTCGGGACCATTTAGTCATTGAAACTCAATGCGTTGATATGCCTCTATATGAGCTGGGGGGGGCTTTAGCGTGAGCGCAGGGGGGCATTAATGCGAGCGCAAGGGGGCAACTGGATGAGCGTCCGGGGGTTTATGTGAGCGATTGGGGGTGGCCGGGATTCGATATGAAGTGGCCTCTGGAAGGGTTTGATTCAGCCCAATGAATCGTTTCGTTCGCCGACTGCGCTGGATTTGGGGTCGATTTTGAGGACGATGGTGGCGGTCGGGATTGGCTGACGCCGGTCGTGCGGTTCTTTATATGAGCGATCGGGGGCGTCTGGGCTTGCAGTGGTAAGCGATCAGTCCTTTCGATCGGCGTTTATATGAGTGGACGGGGGCGCCCCGGAAAACCGATTCGGATCAGCAGCTTGGCGCGGCGTTATTGTGAGTCGCTGGGGGGCGCACTGGCTGGTCTTGCGGCAGCTGATCTTGGGCCAACCGATCGTGTTTATGTGAGGAATCGGGGGTCCTCCTAAACCCGTGTATTTCTGTGGGTTTCGCGGCGCGTTTATGTGAGGACCAGGGGGCTGGCGACAGAGCGCCCTGCCCTCTTTTCATGAGTCGACGGGGGTTCGTCTATGTGAGTAAATGGGGGGCGGGTTCTCTTTATGACACGTTGATGGTATGCAACTCATATGAAGCTCGATTCGGACATATCGGAAATCGAGGTAACATCAGGGCTGGAGAGTCTGAGCCGGACGCTGCGCGTTGCGGATGTGATTCGCCGCCGTGATCTCGATTTTGTAAGCAAACCCGGCGAATTGGTCGAGTCCGAGTTCGAGACCGGCTCGCTTGGCGCTGCTGCGCGCAAAGCTTTCGCGTTGATGCTGCGCAAGGCTGGTCCGGAAGCCTATGAAGACAAGACGTTCGTTATTACGAAGAAGGAGCTTCGAGGCTCCCACAAGGGTAATGAGCGTATTCAGACCGTGATGGATGAATTGCTTCGGGTCATTGTTCGTATCCGGACGACGACGTCGAAGGGTAAACCTGCGGTGATGTCGCAGTCGTTGCTAGCGAGCTGTGTCGAGGAAATTTCCGAAGACGGGATGAGCGTCGTCGAATTTCAGTTCTCGGATAATTTCAAGCGCGTGTTGCAGCGTTCGGACTATTATGCGCGCGTCAATCTTGGTGTGATGCTTGCGCTGCAGTCTCGCTATGCTCTCTCTCTTTACGATCTGGGGTGTCTGATCATCAATCGGCAGAACCGGGTGTACAAAATGAAGGTCGATGAACTGCGGCGGAAGCTTGGAGTTCCTGACGGCAGCTTCAAGAACTTTGCCGAGTTCCGGCGCGATGTGCTGGCGAAGTCGAAGGCGGAGATCGATCAGCTGGCGGATTTCACGGTTGAATGGGAGGAAATCCGGGGATCGGGCCGCGGTCGGCCGGTCGAGGCCGTGAAACTGATGTTTCACCCCAAGGATCTTGAGGATCAGGAGGAAACCGCGCGCGAGTTGGATCGTCCCAGGGTTGGTCGGCGCGCGCGGCGTGAGGGCACGGTGGAGACGATGGCGATCGCGGATCGGCCGAAGATTATCGAGCGTAAGCCGTTTCCCCGCGATTCTCTGCACTTCTGCCCCGACACGCGTTTGTTGACGATCGTTGCGGATTATGGCGGCGGTTGGGACAAGGATCTCATTGCGAGCGGGTATCGCAAGACGATGGGTTCTCGACTGGATAACCTGGTTGGGGAAGCACTTTACAAGTCGTGGGAGGGGTTTTGTAAATCCTTCGTGCAGCAACGTGGGCGTGCATAGGGGACCCCTGCCCCCGATCACTCATATAAACGGACGCCGAGCCTCAGACCCGCCCCGGTCCAGGAGCGCCCTCCCCTTCGGCGAGATCGAGCAAGGCGATGATCCCATCGGGGAGGCTGAGATTTCTGGCTTCGCACCAGATGACGAGCCTGTCCCGTTCAGGTTGCGAGAGACGCATGGTGATGTGCTTGGTCCGCGCCGGACCGCGCATTGGTTTGCGCTTGGGAATTGCGGCGGTGTCTGCCTGTACTTGCGGGAAGTAATTTGCGGGGGGAGTTGGTCGGACTGGTTCCCGGATCGGCGTTTGATCGACTGCTGCGCCCGCTGGCGGTGTGGACGCGATCAGGCTCTTCAGGCGTTCGGTTGGATCGTCGTGCGTTTCGAGCCGTTGCCGGGTTTTGCCGATGATGTCACCCATGGCCGGGGCTGCGGGTTTGGGTTCAGCCATTGGATGCCTCCTTGTTCTGAATTTCGCCGAGGACGTCGGCGAGGATGCTCTGGGCTATTCGCCGGGCTTTTTCGGTTTTGGCGAGACCGGCTTGCTCCACTTCCGCGAGGGTCATGCGGAAATTCGACATGGCGCGGAACGCATCGAGCGTGTGCATTTGTTCCTTGAATATCGGCAATGCACTGCTGATTTGGGCATCGATTTCCCACTCGGCTCGCGAGCGGGCGACCTGCCCGGTTTGGGTAATGAGCACACGGTATGGCACTCCGCCACCCATCTTCTGCAGCATTTCGCTAGTTTCGACGGTCCTTTCGAGGTCGAGGCGCGAGGAGCGGGTCGGTATCACCACAAAGTCAGAGTCCATCGCGGCATATGCGGTCTTGAAGTTGGACGTGCCTTCAGAATCCACGATCACCAGTTGCGCGTTTTCCCTTGCTCTTTTGATTGCGGCGCCGATCTCGCCGTCACGGATCTGGGAGGCATCCTCGACGGTTATGAGGGAGTCCCCTCCCCTCCCCTCTTCGCGGCGATCGCGGTGCCAGTTTAACAGGCTATTCTGACGGTCGGCATCGAGCATGAATACGGAGCCGCCAAGCGCCTCAAATTCGGATGCGAGCGCGAGAGCGAGTGTGGTTTTGCCCGCACCTCCTTTGCTCTGTGCGATGGTGATGACCGGCATTCGTTAAACTCCTCCAATACAAGTCCGCGCGTTCGCCCGCGCGGCAGTAGCCGACCGCGCATAAGAATGCGCGGCACCATCCGTATGCGACTATGATAGCGCGGGTATATGCGCGGCGCAAGTATGCCGCGCGTCCACATACGAGTGCGCGTGCTTCCGCGCGTGTACATATACATCACCGTCACATGGCAGCAGCGCGGGCGTCAGCACGGCGGGACGCGCATATGCAAGCGCGGGTGAGCGCGCATACGCAGGCAACGGCGCAGCACACAGCGCGTTACATCGCGCCCTACAATATGCTGTGGTATATGCAGCACATAACGCGGCACAAACCTAAATAGTTGATAAACTGTTAGTTTCTCCGAATGCCGAAGTGCTCGGTAAAACAAATTGGGCTAGCGCGCCCCGGTGAGGAGATTGTCTATTGCTGCCATTTCCCTGTCGAACGCATCGAAGACAGAAGCAAGATCGCGATCGAGGGGAAGGGAAGGGCGCTCTTTGACAGGCCGCCCCCGCTTCGCCGGTAGATAGCCAAAATCCGCAGCGAGGTCGGGAGTCAGATATTGACGCCAGCTCCGCCGCTGGGTGATCTCTACGAGAAGGCCTGCCATAGAAGCGCGCTCGATCAGTTTGCTCGCTCCGGCGATGCTCATGGAGAGCAGCTCTGCAACTGATTGCGGGGAGAGGAGCGGCCGATACTGGATAAGCGCCAGTAACGCAGGGAGTGCGCCAGGTCGATACTCGGCCGTAATCGCCCGCTGGGCATCGCGATAATGACGCTCAAGGCCGTGCAGCCTTTCAAGGCCGATCCGGGCCGCGCTTTCGAGCGCGCGCAGCACCGCCAGCCAATCATCGGCATCCGGCTTCCGCTTCATCCGGAACGCCTTGGCACCGCCGGCGAGGCAGGGGAGGGGGGTAGCAGAGAGGCCTCGGTCGCGCAGTGCGAAGGGCAGGCCAAGCCAGGCCATGATGCTGTGCTCGATCCGGGCGAGCTGCCGCACGGTATCGAGGCTTTGGATGAGGGGCGGGTGATCGCGTGCCACAGCGGGCTCGCCGATCGCCGTGGGGAGCGCGTCGCGCCAGGCGAGCAGGTCCGGATCGTCGAGAGCAGCGCGCCATTCGGCGAAGCGATCGAACAGGTCCAGATGGCTGGGGAGGGGAGGGCGCCCGGGCATTTTGAGTCCGCAGCCCCACGAAAATACGTCGATTTCCTCGACCTCGGCCGATTGCAGTTGCAGCGCCTTCGCGTAGCCGGTCCAGGCCGCCCGCATCGCCCACGGCTTGGCGACGGGACTGACGGTAAACCGGGCGTCGAGTCGCCCGATCGCCGTCGAACACGATGCTATGGCCGCGACCATTTTAGGCGTATAATCGGGGCCGTAGCGGGCCGGAGCAGGGCGGCTTTCCATAACAAATAGTAAACTGAAACGATCGCTGGGTAAAGTATGCTTGTATGCGTAGTGTTGATAATAGATCATTATCAACACTCTATACAATAGAGGACAGCCAGGTTATTGCTTGCCAGCCATGCCAGAACCACGCTCCGCCGCGCCGTCAAAGAGGATGTCCCCGAGATCCGTGCGCTCGTGCAGCGCGCTTACGCCCGCTGGCTGGCGGTGACGCCGCGCCCGCCCAAGCCGATGAACGCCGATTATGACCGCGCCTTCGCCGCCCACCGCTTCGATCTGCTGGTCCACAAGGGCGAACTGCTCGCGCTCATCGAAACCGTTGCCGAGGGCAAGGAACTGCTGATCGTCAATGTCTCGGTCGATCCCGATCGGCAGCGCGAAGGGCTGGGCCAGCGCCTTATGCGCCATGCCGAGGATCTCGCGCGTTCCGGCGGCCTGCATGGGACGCGGCTCTACACCAACCGGCTGATGGCCGCGAACCTCGCGCTCTATGAGCGCCACGGTTATGTGTGCGAGCGCGAGGTCGACCATGGCGATGGCATGATCGCGGTCCGTATGGTGCGGAGCCTTGTCGCGTGACCGCGCCGCCGGCATCGCAGCGCACGTTGCCGGCGCTGGCGAACGAGACCGCGGATATCGTGAGCGATGTCCGGGCACTGGTGGGGGCCGGCACCGCGATCGATGAAAGCCTGCTCGATGCGGCGCTGCGCGGATGGTCGGCCAATACCCGCCGGGCTTTCCGCTCCGACCTGACCTTGTGGGGGCGGTGGTGCCGCAAGCGCCGGGTCGCGGCGGCCGCGGCGACGCCTGACCTGGTGGCGGCATGGATCCGCGTGCTGGCCGGCATCGATACGTCGGACGAGACGCAGCGGGCGATGGCGACGATCGAGCGCTATCTGGTCCATGTCGGTTGGGCGTACCGGATGGCGGGGCTGACCGATCCCACCGATGCGCCGCTGGTCAAGCTCGAGAAGAAGGCGGCGCGCAAGGCGCTCGGAGTCCGCCAGCGTCAGGCGCGCGCGATCCGGTTCAAGGGTGACATATCGGACTTCGACAGTCCGGCGGCGGGGGTGTGCTTGGCGCATTTGCTCAAGGCCTGCCGGCGCGATGAGCTTGGCCTGCGCGACGCGGCCTTGCTGCGCCTCGCCTATGACAGCGGGTGTCGCCGCTCTGAACTGGTGGCGATCGAGGTGCGGCATATCGAGCGCGACGCCGAAGGGGCGGGGACGCTGTTCATTCCCTCGTCCAAGACCGACCAGGCAGGGGAGGGGGCCTACGCCTATCTCTCGCCGGCGACGATGGCGGCGATCGTCCGCTGGCGCGACAAGGCCGAAATCCGCAAGGGGCCTTTGTTTCGGCGGGTCGAGACTCATTTTGACGGGTCGGTGGCGGCGATCGGGGGCAGGGCGCTCCATCCCAACAGCATCACCCTCATCTACAGGCGGTTGATCCGCGCGGCGCATGCCAAGAAGCTGCTCGGCGAGATGAGCGAGGCCGAGCTGGAACGCTGGGTTGATCTGCCCCCTTCAGAGTGGCCCAATTTCTATTTTAGAGTTGGCCACGAAGGAGGAATGGAATGGCAAGGAAGCACAAGCCGGAGGAGATTATCGGCAAGCTGCGTGAAGCGGAGATCGTGCTGGCGCAGGGCGGGACGGTTGCGGATGCGTGTCGTCGGATCGGCGTCACCGAGCAGAGCTACTATCGTTGGCGCAAGGAATATGGCGGCCTGAAGATGGATCAGGCGCGGCGAATGAAGGAACTGGAGAAGGAGAACGCCCGGTTACGGCGGGCGGTATCGGACCTGACGCTGGACAAGCTGATCTTGCAGGAAGCTTCCAGGGGAAACTTCTGAGCCCCGCGCGTCGACGGCGCTGTATCGATCATATCAGGACCATGATGCCGGTGTCCGAGAGGCGGGTCTGCCGCGTGCTCGGGCAACATCGATCGACACAGCGCAAGACGCCGCGTGGGGCGGATGACGAAGCCGCGCTGACCGAGGACATCATCGCCTTGGCCAGACAGTATGGTCGCTATGGTTATCGCCGGGTGACAGCCTTGCTGCGTGATGCGGGATGGCATGTGAACCGCAAACGGGTGGAACGCATCTGGCGGCGTGAAGGACTCAAGGTGCCGCACAAGCAGCCCAAGCGCTCCCGGCTCTGGCTCAATGACGGATCATGTATCCGCCTTCGACCCGAGTATCCGGGGCACGTGTGGTCCTATGACTTTGTTGAAGGTCGGACACACGACGGTCGCAAGTTCCGCATCCTGTCGATCATCGACGAGGCCAGCAGGGAATGCCTGGCCTTGCCGGTGGCGCGGCGGCTTCGCAGCGAAGAGGTGCTGGCAACATTGGCAGAGCTGTTCGTCACCCGGGGCCCGCCGGCGCACATACGGTCAGATAACGGTCCCGAATTTATCGCCAATGCCGTGCAGCAATGGCTGGCGAAGATCGGCGTGAAGACGCTCTACATCACGCCCGGCAGCCCATGGGAGAATGGCTACTGCGAGTCCTTCAACGGCTCCATGCGCGATGAACTCTTGAACGGGGAGATCTTCTACACCCTGTCCGAGGCTCAGATCCTGATCGAAGCCTGGCGGCGGCATTACAACACCGTCAGGCCGCACAGCTCGCTTGGCTATCGGCCTCCGGCTCCGGAAGCGGCGACACCGCCATGGCTGCCCTCCGGTTCCGCTTCGCTCCACCTGCGCCCAGCCATGGCGGCGGAGGCAATCTTGCACTAACAATCAACGCGGACCACTCAGTGGGGGCCGGTCAGGGTGAAGGCGGTCTCCTCGCATTCGATCCGGGTCGGGGTCGCGCAGGACAATTTTGCGGCCGGAGAGGGGCTTCCCGCGATCATGCAGGCCTATCGCTGGCGCGATCCGCGCACGGTCATGCGTTACGGCGCTCGGCTTGCGACCAAGAGTGGGGCGGGCGCGCGGATGGCGACGCGGGTTGCGGACAGCCCGGTGTGAGCCGTCGCGCTTAACTACTCAGGCAAGGCGGCCCCCGCCGGATGGCCCCGCCGGTCGAGGTGAAGGTCGCAAATCCGAAGATACGTTTCCGCAATCCAGCGGCTGCCGGCCTACATGCGGCACAGCTGCAAAAGCACTCTCACAACGAACTGCTCGATGATCGGCTTGAAGCGTCCCGGGTTTTCCGGAGGCTCCTATTTGTGAGAAGGAGCCACGATGAGCGCTACAAGGAACAAGTTTTCACCTGAGTTTCGCGACCGTGCGGTGCGGATGGTGGAGGAGCACCGGGGGGATTACCCGTCGGAGTGGGCGGCGATGAGTTCGATTGCCGGGAAGGTCGGCTGCACGACCGAGACGTTGCGCCGCTGGTGTCGCGAGGAGGCGAGCCGACGAGCGGGTCCAGCGGCGCAGGCCGCCAGCGACCGGGATCGGGTCAAGGCGCTGGAACGCGAGGTGAAGGAGCTGCGCCGGGCCAACGAGATCCTGCGCAAGGCCTCGGCATATTTTGCTCAGGCGGAGCTCGACCGCCACGGCAAATGGTGATGTCGTTCATCGACGCGCACCGCGAGGAGTTGGGTATCGAGCCGATCTGCCGGGAACTGGCGATCGCCCCGTCCTCCTATCACGAGCATGCTGCCCGGCTTGCCGATCCCGGCAGGCAACCGGCCCGTGCCCGCCGCGACGACGCGCTGCGCGAGGCCATCAAGCGTGTCCACGATGCCAGCTTTGGCCTCTACGGCACGCGCAAGGTCTGGCACCAGTTGCGCCGCGAAGGCGTGGCAGTCGCCAAGTGCACCGTGGAGCGGCTGATGCGCGCCATGGGCCTTGCAGGCGTGCGGCGGGGCAAGACGACAGTCACCACCGTCAGCAACCCCAAGGCACCGTGCCCGCTCGACAAGGTCAACCGCGAGTTCCGCGTCAGCCGGCCCAATGCGCTGTGGGTGGTCGATTTTACCTACGTCCATACCTGGGCGGGGTTCGTCTACGTTGCGTTTGTGATCGATGCCTACGCTCGGCGGATCGTGGGCTGGAAGGTCAGCACCTCGGCGACGGCGGGCTTCGTGCTGGATGCCCTGGAGCAGGCGATCCATGCCCGCAGACCAAGTGCCGAGGACGGGCTGATCCATCACAGTGACAGGGGAACCCAATACCTCGCCATGAACTACACCCAGCGCCTGGCAGAGGCCAACCTCGTCCCGTCAGTCGGCAGCGTCGGCGACAGCTATGACAATGCCTTGGCCGAGACGATCAACGGTCTCTACAAAGCAGAAGTCATCTGGCGGCAGCGATCCTGGCCGAGCGTATCGGCTGTCGAAATGGCAACCCTGCGCTGGGTCGATTGGTTCAACAACCAGCGCCTGTTCGGCCCCATCGGGCATATCCCGCCCGCCGAGGCCGAAGCCAATTACTATGCAGCCAAAGAGAACCTCGATATGGTCGCATGACTCAAATGAAACCGCCTCCGGAAAACCCGGGACGCTTCAGCTACGCTAATGTGACCATGGCGCATCTCGTTGTGGGGATCGTCCTGTACGGATCCGCGCCAACCCGCCGCCAATGCGCTCTTTCAGCGGCGGGACGCTAATTACGGCCAAGTGTGCCACGTGAGCTATCCCAGCTCTCATTCGCGGTTTAAAGCTTTCCGGTGAGTTCCGGCACGGCGTTGAATAGGTCGGCGATGAGGCCGATATCGGCGATCTGGAAGATCGGGGCATCCTCGTCCTTGTTTATGGCTACGATGGTCTTGGAGTCCTTCATGCCGGCCAGGTGCTGAATCGCTCCCGAAATACCGATGGCGACATACACTTCCGGTGCGACGATCTTGCCGGTCTGGCCGACCTGGTAGTCGTTGGGCACGTAGCCCGCGTCGACGGCGGCGCGGCTGGCACCTACGGCGGCGCCAAGCTTGTCGGCGAGGGGGAAGATCATGGCTTCAAAGGTGTCACCGTCTCTGAGGGCTCGGCCGCCAGAGACGATGATCTTCGCGGCGGTGAGCTCGGGACGCTCGCTCTTGGCGATTTCCGCGCTGACAAAGCTGGAGAGACCAGCATCGCCGGTGCTTGTTATGGCTTCGATGCTTGCGGAACCGCCAGTCGCCTCCGCCTTGGCAAAGGCCGTGCCGCGCACCGTGACGACCAGCTTGGCGTCGCTCGATTCGACCACGGCGATGGCATTGCCGGCGTAGGTCGGGCGAGTGAAGGTCTTGGGTCCCTCGACCGACAGGATTTCCGACACTTGCGCGACGTCGAGCAGCGCAGCGACACGTGGCGCGATGTTCTTGCCGTTGCTCGTGGCGGGGGCTACGAAGGCGTCATGACTGTCCATCAGGCTGACGATCAGCGGCGCTACGTTCTCGACCAATGCGTTGGCATAGGCCGCGTCGTCCGCGAGGTGGACCTTGCCCACGCCTGCTATTCCTGCGGCAGCATCGGCTACCGCGGCGCAGTCCGAACCCGCGACGAGCAGGTGGACTTCGCCGAGTTGTGACGCGGCGCTGACCGCGGAGAGGGTGGCGTCCTTGATGGAAGCGTTGTCGTGTTCGACCCAGACGAGCGTCTTGGACATCAGGCTACTCCCAGTTCCTTGAGCTTGGCGACCAGCGCATCGACGTCAGCGACTTTGATGCCGGCGCTGCGCACTGGCGGTTCAGACACCTGCAGGGTTTTGAGGCGCGGCGCTGTCTCGACGCCATAGTCGGCGGGGGTCTTGTTCGCGAGGGGTTTCGACTTTGCCTTCATGATGTTAGGCAGCGAGGCATAGCGCGGTTCGTTGAGACGCAGGTCGGTGGTGATGATCGCGGGCAGCGTCAGCTTGACCGTTTCCAGGCCTCCATCGACTTCACGTTTCACCATGACCGAATTGCCATCGATCGTGACTTCCGAGGCGAAGGTGCCTTGCGGACGACCAAGCAGCGCGGCGAGCATCTGGCCGGTCTGGTTGCTGTCGTCGTCGATCGCCTGTTTGCCTAAGATCACCAGGCCCGACTGTTCCTCGTCGTCGATCGCCTTGAGGATCTTTGCGACGGCCAGCGGCTCGACCTCATCGTCGGTCTGCACCAAGATAGCGCGGTCGGCGCCCATGGCGAGCGCGGTGCGCAGCGTTTCCTGTGCCTTCGCGGGGCCCACGGAAACCACGACAATCTCGTTCGCGACACCCTTTTCCTTCAGGCGGATTGCTTCTTCAACGGCGATTTCATCAAAGGGATTCATGCTCATCTTGACGTTAGCGAGATCGACTCCCGTGCCGTCAGCTTTTACCCGCGGCTTCACGTTGTAATCGATCACCCGCTTTACAGGGACGATGATCTTCATCTTCTGTTCGACTTCCTAGGTTCGGATGGCTTTGCGGAAACTAAGATGCACCAACTTTGCCATTGCTCTACGTGAGAGCATTGTTGTGGATAGCCGGGCCTGCTTTGGGTCTGGGGTGGCCATTGAAACCTATCCAACGGCCAGTCGGCTGCGATTGATGAGTCTGCGAGTTGCGTTTGAGCAAGTGCCGGATTTGCGGTGCGGCATTGAGAAGATCAACAAGGGTGTCCCCGCATAGGACGGGCATATCGGCGTCCTTTCAGTGCGGCTGAAAGTGCGTCGAACTATGGAAAAAATCCTACCGGGTTACTGCTTTAAGGTAAGTGACAAGTGCATGGCGCGACTCTGCAGACTTGATGCCTGCGAAGGGCATGCGATTGCCGGGAACCGCCTTTTGAGGACTGGAAAGAAACGCATCCAGTTTGGCATCGGTCCACCGATAATTTGCCCCTTTGAGAGCGGGGGAGTAGTTGAACCCTGGCCGACTGCCAACCTTAGTTCCAAACATGCCGCTAAGCGTGGGACCTGATTTGTTTGGAGTGCCCCTGGCTACGTTGTGGCAGACTGCACATTGCTGCGCGAACAACCTTTCACCTTGCCGTTCCAGAGGGGAGGGCGGGTTGCTCCTTCGCGGAGCGTTAGAAGTGTTGGTTTGTCCGCTCACAGTAACGGATGTCGCCAAGGCCAATAATCCGAAGATCAGTGCGGAATTAGAGATTGGAAACTTCATACATCGCTCCTAGGGGAAGGTAGGTCGATAGTTGCGATCGGGAGTTAACTCACGATTAACTAAAGAAGGTGTGTTGGCCTGGATGTCTCACTGTCCATGTCTCAGGATTTGAGCGCGGACGAACGTCCAGCGGGCGACGTGCCGGTATATCCTGAAGTGGGCTGGACTTCCGGCTGGTGCCATCGAATTTCACACTTCCCTTTGAGTCGATCTGCTGGATTTCTAAGCCATCCACTTCCTGAATGGTCGGCGCGCCTATCTAATGGCGGTTGGTTGCCTAGATTGATTTCATAGCATCCTGGAATGTGGACGTGGCTGCGGTCCACCTATTTCGTCCACATGCGCCGTCGGCAACCCCAGGGTTCCTATCGCGCGCTGATCTTTGGGGTTTTCCGATTGGCGGATGCGAATCCTAAAGGCGTTTTACTACGCTCAAGATGGTGACGATCTGTCGAGTCTGGTGGCCGATTTAGCGTCAGACGAGATCGAGCCTCGTTAGGCGTGCTTGTGCTGCTGCCTCCGAGTCGATTCCGCTGATGAGTGTCAGAAGTTCTGGAGGCTCCAATCTGCCTAGATCAACCTGCGGAAGGTGCTGAGTGAAGCACTGGCCTTTGGATAGGTGTCGTGAAGCGACTGCACGGTGAAGGTTCGACGGCAATGCAAAGCGGAAGTCCATTTCGGGGAAGAATATATGAAAAGCGAAAAGGGCGGCGCGATCGTTATTGGTGGATCGGGCGGCCTTGGTAGTGCGATCGTTCGGCGCCTTGCGCAGGACTGGGCCTATCTGGACTTGACGTTCCGGAGGAATGCTACCGCTGCCGCGGGTCTTTCTGAGGAATTGAGCGACAAGTGTTCTATTGCCTCGCACCAGCTCGATATCGGGGACGAGAATCGTCTCGAGGAAGTTCTTCAAGCTGCTCACAAGCGCAGTGGGGCGCTTCGTACGATCATTTTTTCCTCCGGGATGCATATCCCGCAAGTCTATGTATCTAGGCTGCAGGCGGAGGAGTGGCACGAGGCGGTGCAAACCGAATTAATGGGGTTCATTGCCTTGGTGCGTTACGCCTTGCCAATTCTGCGCGAAACAGGCGGAAGCATTGTCAATGTGGGCTCAGTGGCGCCGCACAGGTTTGTCATCGGCGATGCACTTTCCAGCGTGCCGAAGGCTGGGACGGAAGCGCTGTGCCGGGCCGTGGCCAAAGAAGAGGGACGCTATGGTGTGCGAGTCAATACCGTTGCTCCTGGGATTATGCGGGTAGGCATCGGTGGGCAGTTGATGGAGACGATTTATTCGTCCGAGATTTGGGAGAATAGTCGACGCAACACTCCATTACAGCGGTTCGGTGATGGCGAAGACATCGCAGGAGCGGTAGCGTTCCTCTGCTCGTCGGAGGCAGGGTTCATCACCGGGCAGACCTTGATCGCCGATGGCGGGCTGTCGTTGTGACTAACGCGACGAGGCAGAGCTGATATTGTGGAAAGGAGACGGTTATGACTGACTTGGCGACACTTATTGCGGAGCATGATTGCAAGAGATTGATGTTGGAATATTGCGAATATGTGGACACGCGCCAGTTCGAGCGACTGGTCACGCTGTTTGCGGAAAACGGTGTTCTCAGCCGGCCGGATACCGGGGAGATCAAGGGGCGCGCGGCGATCAAGGCATTCTTCGATGTACTGACTACCGATCCCCTGGTCCACGCGGCAAGCAATCTGTTGGTGACCGTGACGGGTCCGGAATCGGCCGAGGCAGTGTCCTATGTCACTGTCTATCGTAGCTATCGGCAGAACCACGCGGGGCAGCCTAAACTCGAAGCACCTTACGCGATCGCCAAATATGTCGATCGGTTCGTGGTCGAAGACGGCGCTTGGAAGATTGGCGTTCGCGACACCATTTTTGCGGCCAAGGAGTAATTTCGGAATGGAAATCGTGGCGGGCCTTGTGCCCTCGCGGGGAACGATTGGCTATTCGATCGTCGATTCTGCGCGACGATGGCCTGGCAACGCCGCACTCATATTAGGGGAACAGCAGGCGGATTACGCGGAGTTTGCACGTCAAACGGTTGACTGCGCGCGTAGTCTGACGGGCATCGGTATCCGACGTGGCGATCACGTCGGCATTCTGATGCCCAACTGCTGGGACTATGTGATTTTGTGTGGGGCTCTCAACCTCATTGGGGCTTGCGCTGTTGTGCTCAACGCCCGCTATCGTGGCGACGAACTGCGATATGTTGTGGATCATGCCAACATCAAGGTACTCTTCACAACAGACGCAGCCCGCCGGCATGTGGATTTGCAGGGGATCCTGTCCGAATGCTTTCCGGAACTGGCTACTTGGGAAAAGACCAAGCTCTTGACGGCGGCTTCGGCACCCCAGTTAGGCCAGGTGTTTCTGTTTGGGGCGCCCGAGGATAGCGCTTGGCCAAACGAGACCGATTTTGCTGCGGCTGGAGCGGACGTCCAAAATGAAGAACTGGGCCGGATTATCGGGGCCGTCTGCCCTGAAGATACGGCCTTCGTTATCTTTTCCTCGGGCACGACTGCGCTGCCCAAGGCTTGCATGATCACGCATCGTTCGCTGTGCCAGGTTTCGGGGGGAATCGCCGAACGCTTGCAGCTCAATGCTGACGACGTCTTCTGGAACCCGCTGCCCTTGTATCACCTTTCTTCGCACCTGCCGCTCAACGCGTGCCGGCAAATTGGTGCAACTTTCGTGTGCCAGACCCATTTTGAAGCTGGGGGCGCCCTTGCGGAGATGGAACGCGTCAAGGCAACTGTCTGCTATCCAGCCTTTCCTGCGCTGACCGCCTCGTTGATCGACCATCCCGATTTTTGCACACGCGACCTTTCGAGCTTGCGTTTGCAACTGACCATCGGAGCCCCCGATCTGTTGCGAAAATTCGCGGCTGCAATCCCTGGTGCTCGCCAGATCGCCTGTTATGGTTTGACCGAGTGTGGTGGTATTTGCACGATGTCGAGCCCGGACGACACCCTCGACCAACGCGTCGAGCGAGTGGGCAGACCTTTGCCCGGCTTCGCTGTCCGAATTGCTGATTCTGATACGCTGAAAGACGTGCCTATCGGTACACGCGGGGAGATTCTCATCAAGGGGCCGATCTTCTCTGGCTATTTTAAGGATGTTGAGCAGTCAGCGAAAGTGCTGCTTCCCGATGGATGGCTTCGTACAGGTGATGTCGGCTGGATTGATCAGGATGGCCAGCTTGCTTATGCGGATCGTATCAAGGACATGCTCAAGATCGGCGGGGAGAATGTCGCTGCCGCAGAGGTTGAGAGCTTTCTGACGCGGCATCCTAAGATCAAGATGGCGCAGGTGGTGGCGGCTCCCGATGACAGGCTGGTTGAGGTCGTGGCAGCTTATATTGAGCTCAGATTCGGCGAGACGATGAGCGCCGAAGAGGTGATTGAACATTGTTTGGGCAAGATAGCGAGCTATAAAGTCCCGAGATATGTGCGCTTTGTTGAAGAATGGCCAATGAGCGCGACGAAGATTCAAAAATTCAGATTGCCTAGAGACTTCAAGCCGGAGGCGAAGATCGATGTTAAGCCACAGTCAATAAGGTAGAAGGAGGATATCGTGCCTGTGGCATTATGGCGGTGACATCGATCCAGGGTAAATCGAAGTGGATTTTGCTTGGTAATAGCGTTCGGGTGCCCCTTCGTCCGTCTGTCGTAACTGCAGGGGAGGGGCGCTTCGCCGCCGCCAGTTGTCGAAGATTGGTTGCTGTTGGGAGCGCTAACGGTCGGTGCTTTGCCGACATCCGCAGCACGATCGATGCGTAGGGCAATGCGTTCGATGGCTCACCTCGCCCCAAAGCCTGCCTATCTCGGCAATGCCATGCTGACCTGGCGGCCGGCGCAGTGTCCGCCTTCCTTTTTATTATGTGGGCGACAGAATGACGGCGATCGGAAGTCCGACGGTGTCGACTGATGCGACGATGGTGGCCGTCACCGGTCTAATACCGGTGGCCCAAGCAGCACGCTGATTGCCAGCCAGCCATCCAGTTTTCCGTTCTGCGCTGGATAGGCCGCGGCCCCCGTTGGCTGAGCCTAGTTCCGGGAAGCGGAAGTATGATTGGCTGGAGTGAGCCGTAGTTTGCCCGGATGCACGTCCTCCAAGCTATTCCTTGGGAAGGATCACCGCGTTGGCCGAGCAAACCGCACCCCGATCCACACTCTCGAGTGTGACGGAGCAGCTGATTCGCCCTTCACCCACAGCATCGATCCTGGCGCTGGCGATGATCTTTTCTCCCCCATAGACATTGTCGAGGAAGCGCGAGGTCATAGATTCAATGCGCGCACCGGGGAAAGCCTGTAACAGGGCATTCATCATGTAGGCGACATTGATCGGCCCCTGATTGATGACGCGGTCACCCAGCCCCTTGGCGCGGACCGCTGCGACATCGAGATGGATGGGGTTAGGATCAGCCAGGAAGATCGCCCACTGCTTCATAGCTTCGGGATTGATTTTGTCGATCACGAAGGAGGGTAACGTCTGGCCCTCGGTGTAGGTCATGCCAAATCCCTCCGAGGCAATACCCATACATTGTCGGTTTCCAGCACTGGCACGCCATCCTCGCGTTGCAAGCGCAAGCGATAGGTAAGGACATCCATAACGCCTAGCTTGCGGCTGCGCTTACGCTCCAGCCCCAGAATCTCGCCTGATACACGATAGGGTATCTCAGTCTTCAACGTGTCAGCGAAGCGCACCTCGCTACTACCCATCATGGGGCCGTCTTCCACATCGAAATCGCAAGCCGTGCAGAGTTCGGCCACAGTCTTGCCCATGGCTACCTGTGT
>NZ_CAVK010000078.1 GCF_000382885.1 Sphingobium indicum BiD32 | reverse complement strand
CGTCTGGCCTGCGGCCATCCACCTCCCCTTGCAGGGGAGGATTTTGGTGCCATCACAGCGCCAGAAGGCGAACGATCCGTTTCCGGTTACGGCTCTGGAACAATTGAGGGGTGTAGCTTATTCAAGCTGCGCCCCTTGATCGTTTACGGAGAGTCTGACCGATGAAAAAATATCTCATCCCCGCCGCCGCCCTGATCGCCCTGACCGGCGGCACCGTCCTGATCGCGCAGGCTCCAGCCGCGCCCGGCACCAAGGATGCCAGCAAAGCGACCGGCGGCAGTTACACCGTCGATCCCGGCCATACCCAGGTCGTGTTTGCGTGGGATCATATGGGCTTCACCAGCAATATGGGCACCATCGCCGAACCGACCGGTACGCTGACGCTGGACAAGGCTAACCCGGCCGCGTCCAAAGTGTCGGTCGAATTCAAGATCGCCAATCTGCGCACCGGCGTGACCGCGCTGGACGAGCATCTGATGAAGGCGGATTTCTTCGACGCCGCCAAATTCCCGACCGCGACCTTCGTATCCACCAGCGTCAAGCCCGACGGCGCGACCGGCGCGGACATCACCGGCAACCTGACGATCAAGGGCGTGACCAAGCCCGTCACGCTCGACGCTGAACTGTACGGCGCTGGCAAGGCACCGGCGATGGCAGGCGGTAAGGAAAATGTCGGCTTCGTCGCGACCGGCGCGATCAAGCGCAGCGATTTCGGCATGGGCTATGGCGTGCCGATGGTCGGCGACGCGATCGAACTGAAGATCGTGGCTGCGTTCCAAAAGTAAGGCCAGCCCTACCACTCCCTCTCCGTCACCCCGGACTTGTTCCGGGGTCCAGAGCGTCCGGCGCTGTGCGTCAAACCCTGGATCCCCGCCTTCGCGGGGATGACGGGCGTGGGTGAGGAAAACCACTGGACGCCTCGCCCCCAAAGCGGCTACAAGCATCCCCATCATGCAGAGCGCGATGCTTCTTTCCCTGCTACGACTTACACGCCCTTAGGCGTGGTTTTTGCGCTGCCTTTCGATTATGGGCAGCAACGATACGCCTAAGGGCTTCCCTTTCGTTGATAGTCGTTAACCGGGCTGCGCGCCTCCACTACCTGCGCGTCCGTTCGCAAAAGAAGTAGCTGACCCATGATGCTGACCGATCCGTCCCAGAAATATCGCGCCTTCCCCCAGATCGACCTGCCGGGCCGCCAATGGCCGGGCAATGTCATCACGTCGCCCCCGCGCTGGCTCTCCACCGACCTGCGCGACGGCAATCAGGCGCTGATCGACCCGATGAATGCGGAGAAGAAGAGCCGCTTCTTCGACCTGCTGGTCAAGGTCGGCGTCAAGGAGATCGAGGTCGGCTTCCCGTCGGCCGGGGCGACCGAATTCGATTTCATCAGCGGGCTGGTGAAGGACGGGCGCATCCCCGACGATGTGATGGTGCAGGTGCTGACCCAGGCGCGCGAGGATCTGATCGCCACCACCTTTGAGAGCCTGCGCGGCGCGACCAAGGCCATCGTCCATGTCTATAATGCCGTGTCGCCCGCCTGGCGGCGGATCGTGTTTGGCATGGAACGGCCGCAGATCAAGGAGATCGCCGTTACCGCCGCCAAGCTGCTGCGCGACAATGCGGCAGCCCAGCCCGACACCGACTGGCATTTTGAATATTCGCCCGAAACCTTCTCCACCGCTGAACTGGATTTCAGCCTGGAATGTTGCGAGGCGGTGATGGACATTTTGATGCCGACGCCCGACAGGCCGCTGATCCTGAACCTGCCCGCGACGGTCGAATGCGCCACGCCCAACATTTATGCCGACCAGATCGAATGGATGTGCCGCCACATCTCGCGCCGCGACTCCGTGGTCATATCGCTGCATCCGCATAATGATCGCGGCACCGGCGTGGCGGCGGCGGAACTGGGGCTGATGGCGGGCGCGGACCGGGTCGAAGGCTGCCTGTTTGGCAATGGCGAACGCACCGGCAATTGCGACATCGTGACCGTGGCGCTCAATATGTACACGCAGGGGATCAACCCCGGCCTGGACTTCAGCGACATCGACGAGGTGATCCAGACGGTTGAATATTGCAACCAGCTGCCGGTCCATCCGCGCCACCCCTATGCTGGCGAACTGGTGTTCACCGCCTTCTCCGGCAGCCATCAGGACGCGATCAAGAAGGGCTTTGCCGCACAGGAAGCGCGCAACGACCTGATCTGGGACGTGCCCTATCTGCCGATCGACCCCAAGGATCTGGGCCGCGACTATGAAGCGGTGATCCGCGTCAATTCGCAATCGGGCAAGGGCGGCGTCGCCTGGGTGTTGCAGCAGGACAAGGGCTTCAAGCTGCCCAAGCGGATGCAGGCCGATTTCAGCCGCGTGGTGCAGGGGATGGCCGATCAGTCCAGCCGCGAACTCAACGCCGCCGACATCTGGACCGCCTTCCAGGAACATTATCGCCTGAGCGGCGAACAGGCCTACAGCCTGATCGACTATCAGGAAGGCGGCGCGGCGGGCGACCGCATCTTTACCGGCAAGATCGTCCATAAGGGCGGCGAACGCTCCATCTCCGGGCGCGGCAACGGCCTGCTCTCGTCCGTGCTGGCCGCGCTGCGCGATGAACTGGGCGTCGAGCTGGAGATTGCCGACTATAGCGAACATGCGATCGGTTCGGGCAGCGACGTGAACGCCGCCGCCTATGTCGAATGCCGCACCCCGGACGGGCGCACCGTGTTCGGCGTCGGCACCGACGCGGACGTAGCGACCGCTTCGGTGCAGGCGGTGCTGTCCGCCGCCAATGCCGTGGCGCGGGGGTAACTCCAACCGCCGTTCGTTTCGAGCGAAGTCGAGAAACGCTTCTCGACACGCTCGAAGCGAACGGATGCTCTACTTCGCCAGCGCCCGCACCACCGCGTCCCATTGCTCCAGCGATGCGCCAATCCCCGCGACCGGCACCCGCTCGTTCAGGCCATGGGCAAAGCCGTCCTCCGCCTTCATGAACAGGCTGGACACGCCATAGCTTGGCACCCCCTGCGCGCGGAAATAGAGGCTGTCGGTCGCGCCTGCTGACATGCCCGGCATGACCGTGATGCCCGGCGAACGGGCGGTCACCGCATCGCGCACCGCTTTCATCACGTCCGCGCGAAGGGGCGACGCATCGCTCGCCAGCGGATCGCCCAGCGTGGTCACGGTCGCGCCGCTATCCGCGACCACCTTCACCAGTTCCGCCTTCACCGCGTCGATCGCCACGCCGGGGAAGATGCGGCAATTGACCATCACCTTGGCGCTTTGCGGCAGGGCGTTGAGCGCATGGCCCGCCTGCGCCATTGTCGCGACGCAGGTGGTGCGCACCTGACCGACAAATTCCGGCTTGGTCGACAGCAGTTCCGCCGCCGCCATGTCGCCCGTGTCCGCATAGCGCCGCATCGCCGCGCCGACCTCGCCGCCGATCCGCTCCGCCGACAGCGCCAGCGAAGCCCTGGTCAGTTCATTGCGCATAGGCGGGAATTGATATGCCGCGATCCGATCGATCGCCTTGGCCAGCCGATAGATGGGATTGCCCGGCGTCGGCGCGCTGCTATGCCCGCCCGGATCGGTAAAGCCGATCTCGAAATCGGCATAGGTTTTCTCGCCCGCCTGCAATTGATAAAGGACGGGCTTGCCCTCATCATTGAGCAGCCCGCCGCCGCCATCGCCGTTCAGCAGCAGTTCGGCGTCTTTATACTGGGCCGCCAGAGCCTTGGTCGTCACCATCGCGGTTTCCTCGTCCCCCGACAGCAGCAAAGTGACGGTGCGGCGCGGGGTCCAGCCCTGTTTCTTCAGTTGCGCCAGCGTCGCGACCATCATCGCGACGTCATATTTATTATCTTCCGCCCCGCGCCCGAAAATATAGCCATTTTCCTCGACCGGCACGAAGGGATCGCGGGTCCAGTCCGCCCGGTCCGCCGCCACCACATCCATATGGCCGATCATCAGCAGGGGTTTGAGCGCCGCGTCGCGCCCCCTGATCGTCGCGGCAAGGGTCGCCGTCTCGCCCATCGGGGTGATGACGATGTCGGCATCGGCGAAGCCCGCGGCTTTCAGCACCGATGCATAATAGGCCGCCAGCTTGGGCACCTGCCCCGCCCCCTCCACCGTGCGAAAAGCGACGGAGCGCATCAATATGTCCTTTGCCACCGCCGGGTCTGCCGCCGCCATCGCGCCATGGGGCAGCATCACCGCCGCGCCCGCCAAACACCCCAGTCGCCAGCCCATATGTTCCGCCTTTCGATCCATCCGATGGGCAATGTGGCACAGCGGCAAAAGCGCGCAAACCTCTCATTTCATCGTCACCCTGAACTTGTTTCAGGGTCCATCTCTCCAGATCACACAGGTGTTGGTGACGAGAAATGGATGCTGAAACAAGTTCAGCATGACGGAAGGAGGCCGGGTCAGAATGCTCGTAACCCACCCCGCCCAAAACTAAACCCGCCCCAAATATTGCTTGCGCGCAATCGCGTGTCGCCGCTCCATATTGGTCGTCCTTCGCCCACAGGACGGTACAACATGGCCATTCCCTATCGCAGTTTCGGATTTCAGGTGCTGGTCGGCATGGTCGCGGGGCTGGTGCTGGGCCTTGTTGCCCGGTCTATCGGCGCTGGGCCGGATGGCGATCTCAACGCCCTCGCGACCACGCTCAAGACGGTCGGGTCGGTCTTTGTCTCCCTGCTCAAGGCCATCGTGCCGCCTTTGGTATTCGCCGCCATCGTCGCGTCAATCGCCAATCTGCGCGCGCTCGACAATGGTGCGCGGCTGGCGGGGCAGACATTGCTGTGGTTCGCCATCACCGCGCTGATCGCGGTCATCATCGGCCTGACGCTGGGCCTGATCATCCAGCCGGGTATGGGCCTGAGCACCGCCACCCTCGCCACCAAACAGCCGGAGTCGGTCGGCGGCTGGCTCGATTTCCTCAAAGGGCTGGTGCCGGGCAACAGTCTGGCGTTGTCGGGCAGCACCAAGATCGGCGAGGATGGTGCGGCCAGCACCAGCATCGGCTTCAACATATTGCAATTGCTGGTCATCGCCATTGCGGTGGGGCTGGCGACGCTGAAAGTGGGGGAGAAGGCTGACCCCTTCCTCGCCTTCGTCCGCTCCCTGCTGGCGGTGGTGCGCGCGCTGCTGGGCTGGGTCATCCGCCTGACACCGATCGGGTCGGCGGGGCTGATCGGCGCGGCGGTCGCGACCTATGGCTGGGACGCGCTGGCACGGCTCAGCGTCTTTACCGGCGCCATCTATCTGGGTTTGGCGATCGTGTTGCTGATCGTCTATCCCACGCTGCTGATCGCGCATGGTTTGAAGCCCCTGCCTTTCTTCGCCAAGGCCTGGCCCGCCATCCAACTGGGCTTCGTCTCCCGCTCCTCGGTCGGCACCATGCCCGTTACCGAAACCGTGACCGAGCGGCTGGGCGTCGACAAAAGCTACGCCGCCTTCGCCATTCCGCTGGCCTCCACCACCAAGATGGACGGCTGCGCGTCGATCTACCCCGCGCTGGCGGCGATTTTCGTCGCGGGCTTTTACGGCATCCCGCTCGGCGTAGTCGATTATGCCCTGATCGCGGTGGTATCGGTGATCGGCTCGGCAGCAACGGCAGGCCTGACCGGCGCGACGGTGATGCTGACGCTGACCCTGTCGACGCTGGGCCTGCCGCTGGAGGGCGCGGGGCTGCTGCTGGCGATCGACCCGATTTTGGATATGGGCCGCACGGCGGTGAATGTCGCGGGGCAGGTGCTGGTGGGCGTGGTGGTCGCCAAGCGCGAGGGGATTTTGGACGAGGCGGCTTATTATGGTGAGGGGGCGTTGGTCTCGGCATAGCTGCGTCGCCTATCCATAGTCCTATGCTATAGGTTGCCATAAATTGCATATTTGACCCGATGCCCGGATAGCGGAATGCCTGCGCGCGATAGCAGGAGCAGGATAGATGCGCGGGACTCGGACGAAATGCATGTCGCTGGCGCTGGCCATTGCTGCCATCAGCACTGCGACCGCAGGCCATGCCAACCCCGCAAGGCCTGAAATGGCGATCGACCCCGCGCGCCTTTCCCGCACAGGATCGATCGATCCGCGCTTCCAGTCCTATAATATCGAGATGCTGGAGGTCATCGGCGGCGCATTCTGGAAACCCTATGACAGCAAAGTCGCCACATCGGGCCAGAAGGATGCCGGTCATGCGGGCATAGACCCGGCCATGTATCAATATCGACCGCCGATCGATCTGCGCAATCGGCGTCTGCGGATATTGGCCAAAGCGTTGGGTCCGGCCTATGTCCGGGTTAGCGGCACCTGGGCCAACAGCATCTATTTCGCCGATAGCGATACGCCGCCGGCACAGCCGCCCGCCGGGTTCAAGGGCGTCCTGACCCGCGACCAATGGCGCGGCGTCATCCGCTTTGCGCAAGCCGTCAATGCCCGCATCGTCACCTCCTTCGCCATCAGCCCCGGCGTGCGCGATGCGCAGGGCGTCTGGACCGACGATCAGGCCCGCCGCTGGATCGCCTATAGCCGGGCGGCAGGTGGCACCATTGCCGCCGCAGAGTTTATGAACGAACCGTCGATGGCGGGCATGGGCGGCGCGCCCAAAGGCTATGACGCCATCCCCTATGGTCGCGACTTTCGCCTGTTCAAGCAGTTTGTCAGCCGCGTGGCACCCGATATGGTCCTGCTCGGCCCCGGATCCGCCACCGAAACCCCTGCACCGTGGGGTATGCCGCCCAGCATAGTCGGGTCGATCGCGACAGCGGCCATGATGGAGGCATCCGGCCCCGGCATCGACGCTTTTTCCTATCACCATTATGGGGCAGCGTCGCAGCGGTGCGCGTCGGCACGCCTGCCGCAAACCAGTGCGGCCGATGCCCTGTCCGAACAATGGCTGGCCCGCACCGGCATCACCCATGATTTCTACGCTTCGCTGCGCGACCGGTATGCCCCCGGCAAGCCGATATGGATGACAGAGGGGGCAGATGCGGCCTGTGGCGGCAATCCATGGAGCGGTAGTTTCCTCGACAGTTTCCGCTATCTCGATCAACTGGGCCGTCTGGCCAGAACCGGGGTTCAGGTCGCGATCCATAATACGCTGGCGGCCAGCGACTACGCCCTGCTGAACCCTACGGACTTTGCCCCAAAGGCCAATTATTGGGCCGCCCTGCTGTGGCATCGGTTGATGGGTGCGACCGTGCTGGATACCGGCATTCCGCTGGTGGAAGGTGCCCATGTCTATGCCCATTGCCAGTCGGGTCGTACAGGCGGGGTATCGCTGATGGTCATCAACAATAGTGCAACAGCCGCAACATCCATCACCCTGCCCAGACGCAGCCTGCGCTACACATTGACCGCACCGGACGACGGATCGACCGGCGTCGCCCTGAACGGCACGCTGCTCAGCCTGGGTCCGCGCGATCGCTTGCCGCCGATGGTCGGTGCGGCGCAGGCGGCTGGTCCCGTGATCGTCCTGCCGCGCACGATCAGTTTCCTTGCCGTCCCCGACGCGCGCAATCCTGCCTGTCGATAGATGCAGGACCGTCCTGTCGATGCCGGGGCGGCCACGACAGGGGGCTGATCGGTCACTGGCGCGTCCTTCGTTCATACCGCCGCACGCCACTTCGCAAAAACCATCCTATTGCGAAGTCCACCCTGCAAAGCCCCACCCACGCAAAACCAAACCCTGCGAAGCGCTATACTTCACAACTTTCACAAGCCCACGCCGCCCTGTCCTACCGCGCCGCCATCGGCTATAGGCCGTGGCCCGAACGGCAAAAATGCGACATCAAGGCGATCCAGTGGCAGACTATCAGGTGCATATCATCGGCGGCGGCCTCGCCGGGTCCGAGGCGGCGTGGCAATTGGCGCAGGCGGGGGTGAAGGTGCGCTTGTCGGAAATGCGGGGCGCGGGCGATATGTCGCCGGCGCACCAGACCGAGGGGCTGGCAGAGCTGGTCTGCTCCAACAGTTTCCGGTCCGATGATGCCGACAAGAATGCCGTGGGGCTGCTCCATCAGGAAATGCGGCGGCTCGATTCCGTCATCATGGCGCAGGCGGAACCCGCCAAGGTGCCCGCCGGATCGGCGCTGGCGGTGGATCGGCATGTCTTTTCGGACGGCGTTACCCGCGCGCTGGCGGAGCATCCCAATGTGGAGATCGTTCGCGAACGGATCGACACGCTGCCCGCGTCCGGCATGACCATCGTGGCGACCGGGCCGTTGACCGCGCCTGCACTGGCGGCCAGCATCGGCCAGGCGGCGGGGATGGAGCATCTGGCTTTCTTCGACGCGATCGCGCCGGTCATCCACCATGAGACTATCGACATGGACCAGTGCTGGATGGCCAATCGCTGGGACAAGATCGGCCCCGGCGGTGGCGAGGGGAAGGATTATATCAATTGCCCGATGAACCGGGAGCAATATGAGGCTTTCGTCCAAGGGCTGATCGACGGCGAAAAGACGCAGTTCAAGGAATGGGAGGCCAACACCCCCTATTTCGAGGGCTGTATGCCAATCGAGGTGATGGCGTCGCGCGGGCCGGAAACGCTGCGCCATGGGCCGATGAAGCCGATGGGGCTGGATAATCCGCGCACCGGCCGCTGGCCTTATGCCGTGGTGCAGTTGCGGCAGGACAATGCCAGCGGCACGCTGTGGAACATGGTCGGGTTCCAGACCAAGCTGAAACATGGCGCGCAGGTGGCGCTGTTCCGCACGATACCGGGCTTGGAGAAGGCGGAATTTGCGCGACTGGGCGGGCTGCATCGCAATACCTTCATTCAGTCGCCCAAATTGCTGGACGCAACTTTGCGCCTGAAAAGTGCGCCGCATATCCGCTTTGCCGGGCAGATGACGGGCTGTGAGGGCTATGTGGAGAGCGCCGCAATCGGCCTGCTGGCCGGGCGCTTTGCGGCGGCGGAATTGCTGGGCCGGGTGATGACGCCCCCGCCCGCCGACACGGCGATGGGCGCGCTGCTGGGGCATGTGACCGGCAATGTGGTGAGCGCCGACTATCAGCCGATGAATGTCAATTTCGGCCTGTTCCCGACACTGGACGATGTGAAGAAGAAGCAGCGCAAGGAGGCCTACACGTCACGGGCGCGGGCGTCGTTTGGCGAATGGCTGGGGGAGATGGTGGGGGCGTAATCTCCCCACCTCCGTTCGTTTCGAGCGGAAATTGGGTCAGCATTTGCATTTTGGCTTGGCGCTGCGTTTCGGCGCGGTCGCGGCAAATTCCGCCGGGGTCAGCTTGCCGTCCTTGTTGCCGTCCGCCGCGCCGAAACGGTCCGATGTCGCGACCGCCCATTCCTCGAAGGAGAGGAGGTTGTCGCCATCCTTGTCGAGTGCCTTGAACGCCTTGGTCCGGCTGCCCAGCATCTCGATGCGGGTGATGACGCCGTCGCGGTTGCGGTCGTAGCGGGCGAAGCGGCGTTGCTCGCGGCTTTGCGGGCTGGCCTGCGCGGGCATGGGCGGCGCGTTGCCGGTGGCCTCCGGATCACCTTCGGGCAAACCCTCGACCTGCGGCGGTGGCGGCGGGGCGAGCGCGAGTTGCGGGACCGGCTGGTTGCTCGCCCGCCCCTGCCACCAGAACAGGCCGCCCGCGACCAGCAGCAGCATCGCCATGCCCCCCGCCAGCAATCGCCCCATGCCCTGTCCTCCTGTCACCGCTTCGCCGACCTATCCTAGCGCCCGAACAGCGCGACCCGCAACAGCCGCAACGCCAGGGCGCGCGGCATACCGACAGGCGCCCGACGCCCCGCCAGCACGTCCTGACGGGCGAGCGTGTAGGCGATCCGCAGCGGCTTCCACCGGCGGGGCCATGGGAGCGGCGCATCCGTCACCAGATTGCGGGCCAGCGACAGCGCTTCATCGGCCAGCCGTTCATCGCCGACATGGCCGGACAAATCCCACAGCGCCCAGACCTGCCCCGCCTGCACCAGCCAGTCGGGCGCATCCGCCTCCCCCGCCAGCGCCCGGAACAGCCCCCCGCCCCGGCCGACGGCATAGGCACGCAGCCCCTCGACGTCGATCTCCGGCTCCACGACAAGGATTTCCCAACCGTCGATCATCGCGACCAGACCCGGCGCTTCACAAGCCCCCGTCGCCCGCATCGCGTCGATCACCGGCTCACCCTGCCCTTTGATCCCCGCCGCATCGTCTATGACGTCATTCCACCAGGCCAGCCGCATCTGACCGATCGTGGGTTCACTGGTGGAACGCGCGACATGCGCCAGCCGCCCGTCATAGGCCCAGATCGCCCGGTGCCGCGCTGCCTCCGCTCCGGCATGGGCGCTCAGCAGCGCGGCGAGCGGGGACAGGGCATCTTCTGCCACCGGGATTATCGGTCCTTTAACCATGTTCCTCATACACATTCTAACGAGTGCGCCTGCATAGGCGAAAGAGTTGCCCTGCCCAGACATGGGGGGTGTTGGGCGCGACATGGGTGATTGCGGACAGATGGGCAAGCAAATCGAACAGCGTAAAGGGCTTTTGAGCCGCCTGCTGCGCAATCAGGCGGGCAACGTCATGGCCATCGTCGCGGCAGCGATCATCCCGCTGGCTGCGCTGATCGGCGGCGGTCTGGACATGAGCCGCGCCTATATGGCCCGCGCCCGGCTGCAACAGGCGTGCGACGCCGCCGCGCTGGCCGGTCGCCGGGCGATGACGACATCGTCCATGACCGATGCCAACAAGGCAGAGGCGAAAAAATTCTTCGATTTCAACTTCCCACAGGGCACGTTCCAGGCCGGAACTTTCGTTCCCGTCATCCAGAGCAAGCCGGGCGAGACCACGACCGTGCAGGTGTCGGCGGCGACGACGATGCCGACCACGGTCATGAAGATCTTCAAATATGAGACGTTGCCGCTGGAAGTGACATGCGAAGCGCGTTTCGACATCGGCAATACCGACGTCATGCTGGTCCTGGACACCACAGGGTCGATGGCCCAATCGATCAGCGACGGCAATGGCGGCACCACCACGCGCCTGGCCGCGCTCAAACAGGCGGTGAAGGACTTTTACGATACGCTGGGTGCAGGGTCGGATGTCACCGGCCGCATCCGCTATGGATTCATACCCTATAGCTCGACCGTCAATGTGGGATACCAGCTACCATCGAGCGCGATCTTGAGCGGGGCAGCAGGCGAGGAAGCCTATTACCAAACGCGTCGACGTTATATCAGCAGCTATAGTTCTTCGAGTAGCAACGGCAATTGGATCATTCAGTCCGGTTCAACCAGTAACGGCAGTGGCATCGCCACGAGAAGTGGCAGTTGTCCGAACCGGCCCTCCGATACGGTCAGCCAGAGCCAATCCTCATCATCGTCATCGTCCACCGATAGCAACGGTGTCATAACGACTACGACAGTGACCACGCGTGTCACGACTGGGATAGATTATAGCTGGGCATCCGGCAGCAGTTGCACCCGGTCGGGAAGCACCTATTCACGCCCATGGACGTCAATAACCTATAATAATTATACTGAAACACAGACTGGCACCACGACGCAGACTCCACAATATAGCTGGCAATATGGCCGCTATGCGCTGGATGTATCCGGCTATAAGGGCGGCAATGCGGTATCCAACCCGACCTATCTGGCCAGCGCTTCGACTGATGTAAACGGAACCACGGTGTCGGCTACCAATACATGGTCGGGATGCATCGAGGAGCGCACGACCGACAGCAGCATCACAGCCTCGTCCTCTACCACCTCCATTCCCGCCACCGCCTTTGATTTGCAAATCGATACTTTGCCCACCGATGGTGATACGAAATGGAAGCCCCACTGGCCGGACGTCGAGTTCACGTCCGGGGGGCGCTGGCTCAACGATAATCGCAGCAATGAGTATCGGGCCGGTACCGGCGGCTGGAACGCCTGCCCGTCGCAATCACGTCGTCTGGCCAGCTATGCCGACCGGACCAGCACGCCAACTGGCCAGAGCAGCAGCTTCAACACCTATGTTGACGGCCTGGTGGCCGTGGGCGGTACCTATCATGATATCGGCATGATCTGGGGCGCGCGCTTCCTGTCGGGGACCGGCATTTTCTCGGCCGACAACAGCAGTGCACCCAACGGCTTCAACATCTCTCGCCACATCGTGTTCATGACCGATGGCAATATGAGTGCCTATGATGCGGTCTATGGTGCCTATGGTTATCAGAAGCAGGATGCCAGGATCGCCGCAGGTAGCACCGACAATATAGGACTGACCGCGATCCATAACCGGCGCCTGGAAATGCTGTGCAATGCGGTGAAGGGCAAGGGCATCACTGTGTGGGTCATCGGTTTCCGCAACCAGTCCGAAGGCGATATCGAAACGCCGTTGCAAGGCTGCGCATCCAGCAGCAACCATTGGATGATGGCCTACACCGCCGCATCGCTGACGGAGAAGTTCAAGGATATCGCCAAGAATATCGGCGGGCTGAGGCTGTCGCAATGATCGGGGATATGGCGCGCATCCTTACCCGCCTGCGCCACCACAAGCGTGGCGCAACGCTGATGGAATTCGGCCTGATCGCTGCCCCCTTGTGTCTGACCATCATGGGCATTGGCGACCTGGCCTATCAATCCTATCTGCGATCGGTGACGCGCGGCGTGCTGGAGCGCGCGTCGCGTTCCGCCTCGGTCGGCACGCTCAACACCACCGAAATCGACGCCTATATTTCCGCGCAGATGGCGACGATCAATGCCAAGAACGGCACGACGTCGGTGGTCAAGAAAAGCTATTACAACTTCTCCCGCGTTGGAAAGCCGGAAAAGATTACGTCCGATACAGTGCCGCTGGGCAGCTATAATACGGGCGATTGTTATGAGGATGTCAACGGCAACAACAGCTATGACACCAGCCTTGGTACCAACGGTTTGGGCGGGGCCGACGACATCGTCTATTATGAAGTGACGGTGTCGATGCCGCGCATGTTCCCCATGGCCAAGATGCTGGGGTGGAGTGCCACCCAATCAACAACGGCAACCACGATTGTCCGCAACCAGCCCTGGGCCAACCAGGCCAAGCCGACGGTGCGATGCACATGAAACCTGTCCTGCTACCGCTGCGTCGGACATTGGGCGAGTTGCGCGATGACAGGCGCGGGCTGGCGCTGATCGAGTTCGCCTTTTCGCTGCCGGTGCTGGTGGTACTGAGCATGGCGGGACTGGAGACCGCCAATCTGGCACTGGCCCATATGCGCGTCAGCCAGATTGCGATGCTGGTCGCCGACAACGCCGCCCGCGTCCGCAGTTCGATTGACGAGGCCGACGTCAACGAGATCATGACCGGTGCCGAGCTATCCTCGGATTCACTCAAGCTGAAGGCCAATGGCCGGATTTTCCTGTCCGATCTGGAACCGAACGGACAGGCAGGCAGCAATGCAGGGCAGTTCATCCGGTGGCAGCGCTGCTGGGGCAGTGGTGCCTTTACGTCCAGCTACGGTGTGGCCAATGATGGCGCGACGAATTCCAGCATGGCCGCGGGCATGGGGCCGACCGGCGCCAAGATTTTGGCAAGCAGCGGCAGCGCCGTGATGTTCGTGGAGGTGGCCTATAGTTACCAGCCGCTGGTCAGCAATTCGCTGTTCGGGGCCAAGGTAATCCGTTATTCCAGCGCCTTTACTGTGCGCGAGCGGACCGACCAGACGATCAAGAATGCAGGCAATCTGGCCACGTCAGCCACGGCCGCCTGCACCTGATGGCAAACGGGGCGACCCGCAGGCCGCCCCTTCCCTCTTATTTGTAGCAGACCTTCTTCGCCGCCGCGACGATGCGGGCGGCGTCGATCAGGGCGGCTTTTTCCAGGTTGGCCGCATAGGGCAACGGCACATCTTCATTGGTGACGCGCAGGACCGGGGCGTCGAGATCGTCGAAGCCCTGTTCCATGACCACGGCGGCAATTTCCGACGCGATCGAGCAGGTCGGCCAGCCTTCTTCCACCACGACGAGGCGGTTGGTCTTTTTCAGGCTTTCCAGCACCGTCGCCGTGTCGAGCGGGCGCAGCGTGCGCAGGTCGATGACTTCGGCGTCGATGCCCTCTGCCGCCAGCGTTTCGGCGGCTTCAAGCGCAAGGCCGACGCCGATAGAATAGCTGACCAGCGTGACGTCGCTGCCCGACCGCATGATCCGCGCCTTGCCGATCGGCAGGACATAATCATCGACCTTGGGCACGTCGAAGCTGCGCCCGTAGAGCAGCTCATTTTCAAGGAACACCACCGGGTCCTGGCTGCGGATCGCAGCCTTGAGCAGACCCTTGGCATCGGCCGCGTCATAGGGCGCGATGACGATAAGGCCGGGGACGGCGGCATACCAGGGGGCGTAATTCTGGCTATGCTGCGCGCCGACGCGGCTGGCCGCGCCGTTGGGACCACGGAATACGATAGGGCAGCGCATCTGGCCGCCGGACATATAGTTGGTCTTGGCCGCCGAATTGATGATGTGGTCGATCGCCTGCATGGCGAAGTTGAACGTCATGAACTCGACGATCGGGCGCAGGCCGCCCATGGCCGCGCCCGTGCCGATGCCGGCAAAGCCATATTCGGTGATCGGCGTGTCGATGACCCGCTTGGCACCAAATTCATCGAGCAAGCCCTGGGTCACCTTATAGGCGCCCTGATATTCGGCGACTTCCTCACCGATCACGAACACGCGCTCATCGCTACGCATTTCCTCGGCCATTGCGTCGCGCAGCGCTTCACGGACCGTGGTTTTGACATATTCGGTGCCTGCGGGCAGGCTGGGGTCCGCCACCGTAGCCTTGACCGCAACCGGCTTTTTGGGCGCGGGGGCGGCTTCCGCCTTGGCAGGTGCTGCGGCCTTGGGCGCTGGCGCGGCTTCCTCGCCGCCTTCGCCCGCCATTTCGGCAATGACGGTCCCGACCTTCACGCCTTCGGTGCCTTCGGCGATCATGATCTTGCCGATCTTGCCTTCGTCGACGGCCTCAAACTCCATCGTCGCCTTGTCAGTTTCGATTTCGGCCAGGATATCGCCCGAACGGACGTCATCGCCTTCCTTGACCAGCCACCTGGCCAGCGTGCCCTCTTCCATCGTCGGCGAGAGCGCCGGCATCTTGATTTCGATACCCATCAATATTGCTCCACCAGCACGTCTGTATAGAGTTCGGCCATGTCCGGCTCAGGCGAGGTTTCGGCAAAATCGGCCGCTTCGCTGACGATCTTGCGAATGTCCTGGTCGATCTTCTTGAGCTCATCCTCACCCACGCCCTGTGCGGCGAGATAGGCTTTGACGCCCTCGATCGGGTCGGACTTGTCGCGCATCGCCTGGACTTCCTCGCGCGAACGATATTTGGCCGGGTCGGACATGGAGTGACCGCGATAGCGGTAGGTTTTCATTTCCAGCAGGATCGGGCCATTGCCGCCCTGCACCCATTTGAGCGCTTCCTCGGTCGCGCCGCGCACGGCCAGCACGTCCATGCCGTTAACCTGAATGCCGGGGATGCGGAAACTTTCGCCCCGGCGATAGAGCTGGTCCTCGGCCGATGAGCGGTTGACGCTGGTGCCCATGGCGTATTGATTATTTTCGATGACGAAAATGATCGGGAGCTTCCACAATTCGGCCATGTTGAACGATTCATAGACCTGGCCCTGATTGGCCGCACCGTCGCCGAAATAGGCGACGCACACGCCGCCATCGCCATTATATTTGTGGGCAAAGCCGAGACCCGCGCCCAGCGACACCTGCGCACCGACAATGCCATGGCCGCCGAAAAATTTATGTTCGACGCTGAACATATGCATCGAACCGCCCTTGCCGCGGGAAATGCCCGCTTCACGGCCGGTCAGTTCGGCCATGATGACATTGGGGTCGATACCATAGGCGAGCATGTGGCCATGGTCGCGATAGCCGGTGATAACGCTGTCTTTGCCGGGCACGAGCGCCGACTGGATGCCGACCGCGACCGCTTCCTGCCCGATATAGAGGTGGCAGAAGCCGCCGATGAGGCCAAGGCCATAAAGCTGCCCGGCCTTTTCCTCGAAACGGCGGATGAGGACCATCTGCCGGTAGAATTCCAGCAACTCTTCCTTGGATGCCTTGTAATCAGTGGGAGTTTCAGGGCGAGGCCGGTTGTGGTCCGCGCCGGCAGCGGGTGCAGCCGCCTTTGCCGTTGCGCGTGAAGGACGCGGCGTCGTTGGTTTCGCCAAGGCTCTTATCCTTTTGCGTGGGGTAGGATGGAAGGAAGCCCGATATAACGGGAGAGTTGCATAAATTGCAACGGAGAAGCCCCGGAATCCGGGCCAGGCCAATAAGAATTTCGCAATTTCGATTCGCCTTGCGAAGTTTGCAAAGCCAGACGCAATCCGCCCGCAGTAAAATTACGGTTACGGCTTTTCCTGCGCAAAAACCTTACGTTTTCCTGGGAATCGGCTCAGTTGAGCGGAACGATCACTTCGTCATGATGGATGACGCCAAGCTGGCGACGGATCAGTTCATCCGCCAGATCTGGATCAACGCGGCGCGGATCGAGCGCCTCGACGCGGTTACGCAGTTCTGCGCGCGTTGCCTGTGTGCTTTTCAACTCGGCCTTCGCCGCGCGCAGCTGGCGCGAATAATCGCCCCACGCCAGCACCCCGTTCGACCCCAGCACGACATAACCGGCAAAGACGAGCAGGAGCAGCAGCGCGACCGCCGGGCCAAAGGCCGAGAAAAGAAGGGAACGAAGCTTCGCGATATGCGCCATGGCCAAGATGAATCACAGGGAAGGGCTGGCCGCAAGTAAAAAATGGTTAACTTGCGGCCAACCGAATCCTGACGGATTTTAGCGGAAGATCGAACGACCGGCGTACACGGCGATGTCGCCCAGTTCTTCCTCGATACGGATAAGCTGGTTATACTTGGCAAGCCGGTCCGAACGCGCAAGCGACCCGGTCTTGATCTGGCCGCAGTTGGTGGCGACGGCGAGGTCTGCGATGGTTGCATCCTCCGTCTCACCCGACCGGTGCGACATGACGGCGGTGTAGCGCGCGCGATGGGCCATGTTGACGGCGGCCAGCGTTTCGGTGAGCGTGCCGATCTGGTTGACCTTGACCAGCAGCGAATTGGCCAGCCCCATGTCGATGCCCATCGCCAGACGCTTGGGATTGGTGACGAACAGGTCGTCGCCGACCAGCTGGACCGAACCGCCGATCTTGTCCGTCAGCGCTTTCCAGCCCTCGAAATCATCTTCGCTCATGCCGTCCTCGATCGACTTGATCGGATAGTCGGCGCACAGGGCAGCGAGATAATCAGCCATTTCGACCGGGCTGAGCGACAGGCCTTCGCCCGAAATCTCATATTTGCCATTCTTGAAAAATTCGGTCGCGGCGCAATCGAGCGCCAGCACGACGTCGTCGCCAGGCTTGTACCCCGCCTTCTCGACCGACAGCATGATGAAATCGAGCGCGTCGCGGGTAGAGGCGATGTTGGGGGCAAAGCCGCCCTCATCACCTACCGATGTCGCCAGCCCCTTGTCATGCAGGCCTTTTTTCAGGGTGTGGAAGATTTCCGACCCGATCCGCACAGCGTCGGCGATGCTTTCCGCACCGACCGGCATGATCATGAATTCCTGAAAGTCGATCGGGTTGTCGGCATGTTCGCCGCCATTGATGATGTTCATCATCGGCACCGGCAGGACATGCGACGATACGCCGCCGACATAGCGATAGAGCGGCAGGCCGCGCGCGTCGGCAGCAGCCTTCGCCACCGCCAGGCTGACGCCCAGGATCGCGTTGGCGCCCAGGTTCGACTTGTTGTCGGTGCCGTCGAGCGCGATCATCGCAGCGTCGACTTCGCCCTGATCCTCGGCATCAAGGCCGATCAACTGTTCGGCAATCTCGTCGTTGACGGCCGCGACCGCTTTCAGCACGCCCTTGCCCATGTAGCGCGATTTGTCGCCGTCGCGCTTTTCCACGGCTTCATAGGCACCGGTCGATGCGCCCGATGGTACGGCGGCGCGGCCGAAACTGCCATCCTCCAGCATGACATCGACTTCGACGGTGGGGTTGCCCCGGCTGTCGAAGATCTGGCGGGCGTGAATGTCGAGAATGGCGGTCATGGTCGCTCCCTGAAATATGGCCTGCGCTGCGGCAGGACGCCTATTTTCGCGCTCCGCTTAGCCAGCAGCCCGGTGCTTGGCAATGCAGAGGGGCTTGCATGGACGGAAAAAATGCCGATGGTCGAAATTGGAACGGCTACGGAACTGTGAGCGACCGCAAAGCATTTGGACCTAGTATCTATTTGCCGCGTCGCGCGCCCAAGCCGCGCAACCGAAAGGGAGACTGAGGACCATGGCCGACACCCCCGAAACCCCGCCCGCCAAGACCACAGCGAAGAAGTCGGTCGGCAGGCCGCGCAAGGCCAAGCCGGTCGAAGCAACTGCCGCCAGCGTTCCTGCGGTGAAGGCGGCCAAGGCCACACCGGTGCGCAAAACGCCTGCGCGCAAGGTGCCTGCTGCCAAGACGGCCAAAAAGCCCGGCAATGGCGCGGCCTCCTCCAGTTGGACAGCCCAGATTGCGCCGATCAAGGCGAAGGCTGAAAAAGCGGCCAAGTCTGCGACCGACACGCTGAACGCGGTAGACTGGAAATCGCATATCGACCCGATCAAGGAACAGGCTGGCAAGACCGCCAAGTCAGCCGCTGGCGTCGCGAAGGACAAGACTGGCACGGCGATGCAGAGCCTGGCCAAGCTGATTGCAGATACAGCTGGAACCGTCGACGCCAAGCTGGGTCCGCAATATGGCGATTATGCGCGGCAGGCCGCCGAATCGGTCGCGGGTGCCGCGGACTCGCTGGACAGCAAGGATGTCGATCAGTTGATGACCGAAGCGCGCGATTTCGTGCGTAAAAGTCCAGCGGTCGCAATCGGCGCGGCGGCAGTGGTCGGCTTCGTGCTGATGCGCCTGGCCAAGGGTTCGGACAGCGACGCCTGATATCTGCGCAAAGGCTCCGGTGAACGGAGCGGAGGATAATTTGACAGATATGCCAGCGGAAACGGCCGTAACGCCGCACGCCGAGGGGCCGGACGAAAGCGCGCCTGACGAATCGGTGCGCGACGTCTTTGCCCGTCTCTATGCCGATGGCCGTGCCTATGCGGCGGCGGAAGCGGAAAAGCAGAAGGCGCGTGCCGGTCTGGTCGGGGCAGGCGTGCGCGATGCCGCGATCCTGGCGGGGGTCGCGATCATGCTGATCTTTGCCACGCTGGTCGCATTCCTGATTGGGCTAATCATCGCGCTGGTGCCACAGCTTGGCCCGCTTTGGGCGATCTGTGCAGTGCTGGGCGCGAGCCTGTTGGTGGCGATCGGACTGTTGCTGCTGGCGAAAGCACGGATCAGCCGGATGAAGAAGGCCATTGCATCATGAGCGGCGTGGTGCGCTATCGCGAGGCTGTCGCACGGGCTGAAGCGGCGAAGCATAGCCTGATGTCCAGCGCTCAGGCAGCCAGGGCGCGCATTACCCCTGCCCGGCTGAAGCAGGATGCCACGACCAAGGTGGTGGAGGCCGCGATGGACGGAATGGCCTATGCTGCCGCCACTGCGCGCCAGCGGCCAGCCATGACAGGGGCGGCCGGAGCGGCCATACTCCTCTTTCTGGCCCGTCGCCCGCTGGCGGCACTTTTCAGGCGGCTATACGTTGGACATGACGACATAAACCCGGACCATTCGGAGACTGATGATGGCTGATATTCGCGCCCAACTGAGCCGTGTTCGTGAAGCGGCGAACGATGTCGCGACGAGCGCGACCGACAAGATCAAGGATGGCACGGAAAAGGCGCGCGAAGGTGCGGGCGAACTGATCCAGACCAGCCGGGACAAGGCGAGCGAAGCCTATGGCGATGCGCGCGACCGTACGCAGAAAGTGGCGGCACGGGCCAACCAGATCGTGCAGGAGCATCCGGTCGTCGCTGTCGCTGGCGCCGTCGCGGCGGGCGCGGTGATCGCGTGGATGTTCCCCAAGAGCCGCGCGGCGATGAAAGCCCTGCCCGGCCTGGCCAGCGCAGCGAGTGCCCGCGTGGTCGAGGCGGCGCTGGCTGCGCGGTCGGCGGCGTCGGATGGCGCGGAAACGATCAAGCAGGGCGCCAGCGACCTGGCGGCCACCGCGCGCAAGACGGCCGCGTCGAGCGACCTGCCCGCCAAAGCATCGCACATCACCGACGATGTCGTCGCGATGGTCAGCGCCAAGGTCGATGCCCTGGCCGAAGCGATCAAGGCGCGATTGCCGAAAAACTAATCGCAACTGCGTCAAAAGCACGCAGTTGCGGCCTTTGTCCCCCTTGGATGGACGTTGCGCCGCTGCTAGGACCGGCGTTTATCCACAGGAGGACAGATAACGCCATGAGCAAAATGCATCTGGTGATGGGCGGTCGCGTTACCGATCCACAGACACTGGAATTTCACGACCTGAGCAAGGTCGATCTGGTCGGCGTGTTCCCTGACTATGCGTCGGCCGAAAAGGCATGGCGCAGCGCGGCGCAGCGGACGGTCGATGACGCAGAAATGCGCTATGTGATCGTGCATCTGCACCGGTTGCTGGAACCCGAACTGCCGTCCGCTTGAAACGACCGCTTAAAACTGCACACCCATTTAACCTCCCCTTGTAGGGGAGGTGTCAGCGC
>NZ_CAVK010000079.1 GCF_000382885.1 Sphingobium indicum BiD32 | reverse complement strand
TTAAGCGCATGAGTTTGGCCTTGTCCCCTAAAGCCGTCGAGATCGTGGAGAGGGTGAAAGCCAGCAAGGGATTCACGTCCCGCGAGGCTGCAATCAACGCGATCCTAGAGCGGATCGGGGACGATATGTTTCTGCAACAGGAGTTTCTGGCCGTGAGTGGATAAGAAAATGCCCGGCTCGAAGCCGGGCACCCTCAAAACCGCTTAGTGGGACAGTGCGCCAACACTGAACCTACAGACAATTTCCCACTTAGCGGTTTTCGGACTTCGGTTCAAGGGCGCTTGATTCGCGCAACGGGATTTTTTTGCCTGTCTCCCGGCCCTTCGCAAAGGAGGGACGACGATGAGTGACACCAGAAGAAAAGGGCCGCTGGCGATCGGGGAGCTGACCCAGCAGCTTTTCGGCCGAGCCTATGGCGACCGTAGCCGGGGCGGGAAGCACATCACCAAGGCCCGCGTGCGCGGCGGCAGCAAGGAAGCCGGGAGCGACGTAGAAAAGGGCTTCCTCGCGGCGCGAGACACCAAGACGCGCAAGGGATGCTGGCGTGCGATCAATCTGGCGTTTGAAAAGGGCCGCGCCCTGCGCGCGGAGCTGCGGCGCGAGCCGCGCGAGATAACGCAGTTCGAGCACTATTGCATGAGCATCACCAATTCCACGATCCGGGTGTATCAAGCCCTGTTGCGGATGGAGGAGCGTTTCAGGGGCAACGTGGTGCCCAGCTATGAAATGATAGCCGAATGGGCGACCGTCTCTAGGGCCACCGTCGCAAGGGCCTTGAACGCCCTTACCAGCATCGGCTTGCTGGCGCGCCTGCGGCGCTACGTCCACACCGTCACAGAGGACGGGGCGCGATCAGAGCAGACCTCCAATGCCTATCGGGTGGAATTGCCGAGGATGCTTCTCGAATTGCTCGACCGGCGCAAGCGCCCTGCCCCGGTGCCCGACGACGAGGCCCAGCGCCTACAGGACCGGCTTGAAGATGAGGCTTGGATGCTCTCCCGGTTGAGCAAGGCCGATTACATACGGGAGACGACGACATGCAAGGCCACAGCGGAGGCCCTAATCAGCCTATGGAACGGCATTTGCGCCCGTGATGGCGTTGTTGCCTAGCCGTGAGTCTCATAATGGTTCTGAACCTCCCCTTGAGTTTATTTATCTAAGGTGATGCGGAGTTGCGCTAGTCGCGCAACGCTTAATTGAGACTGTTTGAACACCAAAAAGGGGGTAAGGCTCCGATTTGGGGAGCTGACATGCGTGTCCATTCGGGGCGCGGATAGCGGCACTCTGTAAAACTGCGGGGCAGCGACCAAATATGCCTTGCGATGGAGGCCATTTTAGCGGCTAAAAGATTTTCATGGCGGGCGAGCGTAACTTGACAGCAACCGGGAAACTTCCAATATATCGGATATGGCCGGGCTATGGTGCCAAGGTCGAAACCGGAGAAGTCCGATGAGCAACAGAGAGAGAATTGCCGCCGTGCTGGTTGGCGAAGAAGACCGGATTATGTGCCTGCCCCGGCTGTTCGGGCTGGCGCGCATGATCGAGGTCGAGGCCGTCACCTATGGCTATATGTCCAAGCTATCCGCCGACTACACGGGCGCATATTGGCATTTCTACACCCTATCGAACGGCGGGTTCTACATGGCCCCCGGCGATCAGCCCCAATATCGTCTGGAATGGGACGGCAACGGCTTCTCTGGCGACGTTTCGGCCGACGCGGCGGGCCTTATAGCCACCCTGTTCATGCTGGGGCATATGCACGAAAAATACGGCGAGGATCAATTTGCCCAGCTCTATGCGTGGGCATCTGCCTATGCCGCCCAACATTCGGAAGCGGGGCCGATCGGTGCCGCGCTCGACTAGCGCCACAGGGGGGCAGCGTGCCCCCCTTCCCTTCCCTGCCTATCGGGCATATTCCTCATTCGGCCGCCATGAGGAGCAACGCCAGCGAAGGAACAGACGCGCGCATGATTGATGTTCGGCCAGATTGCCTATTGCCCGCCGATCAGGGGTGGCAGCAGCCGACGCCGGATGAGGTAAGGGCGGTCCTCAAAGCAGCGGACATGACAGGGGGCAGCGCGTCCAAGTTTCTAGGCTTGAGCAATACCCGCGTTATTCGGCGCTGGACGGGCGGCGACGATCAGATTCCCTATTCGGCATGGGCGCTGTTGTGCGCGGCTGCGGGCTTGGGAAATATTTGGGAACACCAGAACGACGATTTTAGCGGCTAAAATTATTGCCGTTCAGACTTTACGGGGGCTTGACACGGTTCGGGATGCTGTCATTATATCGGTTGTGACCGGGCAGCCCGCCAAGGTCGAAACCGGAGTATTCCGATGAAGGCGAAAATTCCCCCGCTGCCCGCACGTTTTGCGGTCATGCGGCTTCCCAATCCTCCACCCGCATGGGAGGGCAACCGCGTGGATTACGTCATTGCGGCCGTCTGGACGTTCGGAGTCCTGATCTGGACCGTCGCGCGTTTCATCATCCCGCTTGTCGTCTTCTGGCAGTTCTGCCGGATGCTCTGGTATTGGAACACGCCGGATGTTCATGCCGGTTGGCAGTTCCTCGCCTATTATGCGGTCTATATCGCCCTCTACATCTTCCTTGGCGTCTATGAGCCGAAGCTATACCGCGAGAAGAATCGCGGCAGGCGCAATGGATAAACGCTTGAGCGCGTCGGCCTTTGAGCAAGCTGCTGGACGGCTCAATATCGCGGCGCGTCCGCTCGACATGGCGCGCGCCGTTCTGGTGGACGGCGAGGCCCAATCGGCCGTGGCGAAGCGCGAAGGCGTGTCCCGCAATGCCGTTTGTCTGGCGGTCAACCGGATTTGGAACGCGCATAGCGAGGTTCCCGAAGGTTTCGAGCGTGTGACGGCGATTTTACCGAAACATAAAGCCTTCCTTGTGCGGCAATGGCAGCGCGAGGCGGTGGAAAGATTGGACGCCAAACGATGAAAACACTTGTCATAGCGAACCAGAAAGGCGGCGTTGGTAAAACTTCAACGACCGTTCATCTTGCCTATTACTTCAAAGAACAGGGGTTGAAGGTCGCAGTTATTGACTTGGACACCCAAGGAAATGCCAGCTTCACCCTTGGCGAATATGATAGCGGAGCCTTGGCGAGCGGCCTTTTCGATGCCGTGTCACAATTCGACCTGGCTAACGCCGAGGGGATTGCTGTCTTTTCCGCCGACGCGCGGTTGGCCGATCTTGAGAAACTAGATCTCGGTGCGGCTGCTGGCGCGTTCAAGCGCAGTCTGGCCGTGATCGAGGCGGAAGGCTTTGACGTGTGCCTGATAGATACCCCCCCGTCCCTTGGGGTCCGAATGGCAGCGGCGTTGCTATCGGCCGACTTTGCGGCCTCGCCCATCGAGCTTGAAGCCTACAGTTTGCAGGGCATTGAGAAGATGGTGACGACGATCGCCAATATCCGGCGCGCGAACCCGGCGCTGCAATTCCTTGGCATGATACCGAGCAAGGTTGATGGCCGGAATCCCCGGCACGGGCAGCACCTTGACGAGCTGACCCGTGCTTATCCCCAGTTGGTCATTCCGACGCCGATCGGAAACCGGAGCAGCGTTGCGGACGCGCTGGCGTCGGGCTTGCCGGTTTGGTCGATCAAACGGACTTCGGCGCGGAAAGCGGCGCAGGAAATGCGAGCGATGGCCCGCCACATTCAAGAAAAGATGGAGATTTGACGATGGCCGACAACACCGAGGACAAGAAGCCGGGCAAATCGTCCACCAAAGCCGCGCAGAAGCCCGCGCAGAACGCGGGGCTAGGGTTGGAGGGGTTGGGCGACCTTTCGAGCCTCCTAGCCTCTCCTGCGGCCCCGGAGGGCGGTTCTGGCGCTCCGCTCGAATTGGAGCTGGCGCTGATTGACGAAGACCCGAACCAGCCCCGCAAGCAGTTTGACGAAAATTCGCTGGCGGAAATGGCCGAGACGATCAGGGAGCGCGGCGTGAAGACGCCTATTTCCGTTCGGCCCAATCCCAAGGTGGAGGGGCGCTATCTCATCAACCACGGCGCGCGCCGCTATCGCGCGTCCCTGTTGGCCGAGAAAGTGACAATTCCGGGCTTCATCGACCCCGATTATACCGAGGCCGATCAGGTCATTGAGAATTTGCAGCGGGACGCTCTCACGGCCCGCGAGATTGCCGACTACATCGGCCGCGAGCTGGCCAACGGGAAAAAGAAGGGCGAGATTGCCAAGGCCATCGGGAAATCCCCGGCCTTTGTCACCCAGCACGCGGCATTGCTCGATTTGCCGGAGCCGATCGCCAAGGCGTTCCAGAGCGGGCGTTGCAAGGACGTGACGTTGATCTATGACCTTGTGGGCCTCCACAAGAAGCATAGCGAGGGCGTTGCGCGCTGGCTGGCCGATGCCGATCAGGAGATTACGCGCGGATCGGTGCGGCTCTTGAAGGAGTTCCTTGAGTCCGGCTTGAGCGGCGAGGCCGAGGAGGAATCGGGCGACGACGAGGGCAACGGCGGCGCTAGTGACGACGCCGGGGCCGGAGAGGAGAAGGAACCGAAGGAGGAAGACCCGCTAAAGCTGAAAAAGGCCATTGTGCAGGTTTCTCATAACAAGCGCCCTGCCCGTCTGATCCTGAATAAGCGGCCCTCGCGCGATGGCGTGGCGTGGATCAAGTATGAAGACAGCGGCGAGGAAACCGAGGCCGATCTTGGAAAAGTGCAGCTTCTTGCGCTTCTTGAAGGATAGTCCCCTCCCCTGCCCAGCCTTACAGGCCCCGCTTGTGCGGGGCCTTTTTTATGGCGCGAGAGGTAAGAAAATCGGATATAGTGCAAGCTAGAAATTTTAGCCGCTAAAGGAACGGCCATGCAGGACACGCCGATTGCAGACCCGGACAAGTTTTCACTGGACGAGGGAACGGGCGACCCACAGGCCGACGCCGACCGGCTGTTAGACGAGGCGCGCACGCTGGATAGTCAGGAAACGGCAGCTATCGCCACCGCGCCAACCGAGGAAACCTATAACGCCCAGCTACAGACGGTCATTGAGGAGAAGGTTGAACAGGCGAACCAGATCGAGGACCGCCTAGAAAGCATGATGGAGCAGCAAACCGCCCGTTTGCAGCAAATCCAGCAGCAGCCCCCCGGCTTCCTGTCCCTGCCCGGCAAGCGCCAAGCATGGCAGGCCCGGATTGCCAACGCGCAAGCGGCCGTGCAGCGGATCGCGGTAAGGCTGGAAGCCGTGCGCGAAATCCGCGACGGCATGGCCGTTCACGGCCCGCGCGTGGAGACGATCGCAGCGGCCAAGCTCGAATATCGAGAGCCGAAACTTGTCGATGATTTCGAGGAGCTGATGCAGGCACGTCGGTTGCATGAGCTGCACATGCGCGCGGAGCGGGAGAAAGAACAGATCAGGGAAAAGACGATCGAGCGCGGCGCGGACGATCGGAAACCGGCAGGCCGCACGCTCGCGCGCGGATTGGCGAGAGATGGGGGATAGTGCGACATGGGGGAGGGGCCTTCGCTGGCGTCAATGATGGAACAGGGCGGCGGCCAACACTACCAGCGCCGCGATCAGCGTCAGGCCCGACGCTAGGAGATTGCGGTTAGCGACGGCCCGGCCATCGTTTAGGGGCTTTTGCAGCCCCGTCCCGATATGCTCCCCCACTTCCTTGATGATCGCCTTCGCTGCGGCCCCCATACGCTCGTTCATGGCGGCTTCCGAGGCGTCCAGCGCCGCGTTCAGCACCGATTCCGCCTTGTCGGTGATAGCAATCGACCAACGATTGCTCATGTCTTCCAGCTCGCTTTTGAACGCCTTTAGTTGCTCCTCCTGCGCATCGGCGCTTTCGCCCAGCAACATCGCGTTGATGGTTTGCAGGATCATCAAGGGATCATCGGCGGACAGCGTGACCCCGTGCTGGCGCGAGATTTCCGCGATCAGCGCCGCGATTTTTTCGTGATCGGCCATTACACGACCTTAGCCTTGTCGAGTTCAGCAAAGACCGCATCACGAACGCGGCCGAGGCGGTGACGCTGCATCAGGGCTATGTCGCCATCGGCAAGCGTTTCCTCAAAAGTCTTGCGTGCGGCCAGCATGTCCCGAACGTCCGCCCCGAAGGTTTCCTTTCTCAGATCGGGGAGGGTGACGATCGCGGCGACCCGATCCTTTAGCTCCCGGTAGGCTTTGAGCTGTTCAAAACTCTTACCCTCTGCCTCGACAGGCCCATGATAGGGGTTGAGCCACACGACGATTGCAGCCGGATCGGGGAAGGCTTCGGCTACCGAGGCGAAGCCTTGAAGCGTGTCGATCAGCGATTGCCCGCCTACGATAATGGTATGCAGGACGAGCTTATGGCCCAGATCGGCAATCACGTCAGGCGCACCGTTGTCGAACATATAGGAGGATAGGGCGCTGTAGCTGCTCGCGCCGCTGTCAATGACCACCGATTCCTTGGAACCGGCGATCATTTCCATCATGGCGTCGAATTTGCGCGGGTTTATGTCGCCGTTTTCCAGCAGCTCGACCTTGGACACGTTGAGGGACTGAAACCCGGCAAGGGTGGCGTTGATCGGATCGGTATCAATGCAGAGCGGGCTTTCGCCTCGCTTGGTCAGATATTGGGCCAGCATCGAGGCGGCGAGCGACTTGCCCACACCTCCCTTGCCCTGCAAAACTATGTGGACGTTGCTCATACCAAATCCTCTTTGTTCGGAGTGGCCGGGTGATTGAAGCGCGCCGGTTTGGGCCGGGGCGGCGGATCAGCTTCGGCCGAGGCCGTTGCTGATCGGGAAGGGGAGGGGGGCGCTGGAGGTGCCTTGGGCGGTTCCCCGGTAGCTGGCGCGCGATACCGGCGAACGTATTTGGCGAACCACGCATAGCCGAAGCTAATGCGGCCTTCCTCCGTCAGCAGCTCCCATATGCCGCGCACCGGCCATCCTTCCGCAAGGGCTGCATCTATGTCCGATCGAGCGGCGAGGAATTGCGCGAGGTTCCGGTTTTTGCCCCCCGGCTCCCGTGAGGCCGCCCGTTCGCGCAATCGCTCCGTGAAGGATTTCCCGCTGTCTGTCATTTCCACCTACGATATTTTTCGGCGCATAATCGGCTATAAAGCGTTCATAAACCGGCCACGAACCGATGAACTCCCGCTATATCGTATTTTTCTGCCAGATTAGGCCGTGTGGCGCTAGATATTTTCGGGGGTGAACGATATATGATCGTTCCAGCAACAGTTTCTATTTGGCGTCTAAACGTCGAAGACGGGGCAGGATAGGTAATGGAGGCATCCACGCAAGCGCGGACACCCCCATTACTCCCCTTATTCGCACCGGGGGCGCTCAACGGGAATCCTGCTCTGCGAGGCCCGCCGCTACCGCGTCGAAAGGGAGAGAGTTGAACGACAAGCCCAAGGCCAAACGCGAGCGGCACCACGTCAAGATATGGTGCAGCGCGGAGGAGAAAGCGGAGATCGAAGCCGCCGCGCAGGCAACCGGCTTGAGCGCATCCACCTATCTCCGCGTCCTTGGATTAGGGCATGAGCCGCGCCCTCTGATCGACATAGAACAGGGGCGCGAGTTGGTGCGCGTGAATGGCGACCTTGGCCGCCTTGGCGGCCTGTTGAAGCTATGGCTTACCGACGACGCCAAGTTGGAGGAGATGGCCCCGGAGCGGATGCCGGTTATCATCCGGGGCGTGCTGGCCAAAATCGAGGCCAATCAGGAGGAGTTATCCGGCATCATTCGGAAGGTCTTGCGCTCCCGGCAAGATTTTAGCGGCTAAAAAAGGGGCCGCGCCGATGATCGCAAAACACGTCCCCATGAAGGCGACTTCCAAGAGCGATTTTGGCGGGTTGGTGCGATACATCACCAGCGCGCAGGGACGTGACGAGCGCGTGGGTCTGGTGACTGTCACCAACTGCAACGGCCATACGCCAGAAGATGCTGCGCAGGACGTTATGCTTGTCCAATCCGCCAACCAGCGGGCGGCGTCGGATAAGACCTACCACTTGATTATTTCCTTCCGGCCCGGCGAGAATCCCAGCGCCGAGGTTATGCGTGACATAGAGGAGGCGGTATGCGCCGCGTTGGGCTTTGCCGAGCATCAACGGGTTAGCGCCGTCCACCACGACACCGACAACACGCATATTCATCTAGCGATCAACAAGATTCACCCTGTCCGGCACACGATCCACGCGCCGTTGCGGGATTATCAAACCCTTGCCGCTGTTTGTGAGCGGCTAGAGGTCAAGCACGGGTTAGAGCCGGATAATCATGCGGCCCGGCAGCGCGCGGGAGAAGCACGCGCGCGCGACATGGAGCAGATCGCGGGCACGGAAAGCCTGATAGGTTGGGCGCAGCGGAATTGCGCCGAGCCATTGAAGGCCGCCGCGAGTTGGGCCGAGTTGCACCAGATCGCGGCCAATTTCGGCTTGTCGGTGCAGGCGCGCGGCAACGGCCTGATATTTGCGGCGATGGACGGAACGACCGTAAAGGCCAGCTCCATCGCGCGCGAACTGTCAAAAGGGGCGCTAGAGAAACGCTTGGGAGCCTTCCAGAGCGCACAGGGAGGGGAGGGGGCACCGAAGGCCCGTCAGACCTATGAAAAGCGCCCCGTGCCCTCCCGTATCGACACCAGCGCCCTATTCTCCGCCTACCGCGAGCAGCAGGGCACACGCGCCACGCGCCGAAAGGTCGAGCTGGCCGAGGCCGCAGCCAAGCGCCGCGCGGCCATTGAACAGGTGAAGCGCATCGGGAGGACGAAGCGGGCGGCGATAAAGCTGCTAGGTGGCGGCCCGGTTGTTAAGCGCCTCAATTACGCATTGGCGGCCCGCTCCACCAAGGCCGCCATTGCCAAGATTGTCGCCGCCCACGGGCGGGAACGGGAGCGCATTGCGTCGCGCAATTCCCGGCGCGGGTGGAATGACTGGCTACAGGAGCAGGCCAAGGCAGGCGACCAGACCGCCCTTGAGGCCCTGCGCGCGCGGGAGGGGCGGCGCACAGCCCCCAATGACGCGCTGCATATAGCCGCCATGCCGACCGCAGCGCATCCCGCAGCGATCAGGCAAGACCACATCACTAAGCGCGGGACGATCATCTACCGCACCGCCAATGCAGCGGTGCGCGATGATGGCCAGCGCCTGCATGTATCGCGCGGGGCGCAGATCGAGGGCGTTGTTGCCGCCTTGCGGCTTGCGCACGAACGCTATGGCGACAGGCTGGCGATCAGCGGCAGCGATCAATTCAAGGCCCTTGTGGTGGAAGCCGCCGCCCGTTCGGCCATGCCCATCACTTTCGCGGACCCCGATCTAGAGGCCCGCCGTCAAAATATCAGGCAAGAGGAGCGTGCGCGTGACAGACAAATCATTGGACGAGGAGATAGAGGCGGCGCTGGCGTTGTTGGGCGAAACGCCGTCAATGGCGCTGGACGAGACGCCAGCGCCACAGCACCAGGTCGAAACGGGACATTCCGACCCGGAGCCGTCAGCGCCGGAGGAACCAACGCCGGAACCGGCCTTGCAGCCGGAGGAGCCAGCATCGCCGCCGTTGGAATTGGTCACGCACAGCCCGCCAGAAATGGACATTCTAGCGCCGGAGGAGCCGAGGCCCCCAGCGAGCGCGCCGTTAAGCCCAACATTGGCCGCGTTGGACGAGAGCCGCCGCCCGAAAGCCGAGGTAGTTTGCGCGACCTGTCCAAACTCGGTCTGGTTCAGCACGCCGAGCGAGGTAGCTTGCTATTGCCGCGTCATGTTCATTCAGACGTGGACGACCAAAAAGCCCGGCCAGATCGTCTTGTGCGACGGGACGACGATCGGCCGCGAATGAGCGACGATCAGGCCAGAGCAGCGGATAAATACATTGCGGAACGTAATGCGAAGCGTCACATTGGAATGGATATACCGGCGCATCGGCTGTTCACTGGCGATCATGGGCCGCTGATTTACGCCGGGACGCGACAAATCGAAGGGCAGAAATTGATACTCCTAAGAGATGGCGCTGACATGCTTGTGCTGCCCGTGGACGCGCGCAGCGCCGCCCGCGCGGGCAAGCTGGCGATTGGCGAGCCGATCGAGATTGCCAGCAACGGCACCGTCAAAAGCAAGGGGCGCAGCCGGTAACGGCCGCGAGAAGGGCAAAGCATGGCAAAGAAGCGCAATACAGCCATCGGGCCGCAAGTGCGGGAGCGCGGAAGCAAGGGCGATAATCGCCCGTTGCTGGCGGCCCTTGTGGCCGGTTCCGCCCTTGGAGGCTTATGGAGCGCAACGCAGATGTTCGCGCACCAGATGGCCTATCAGGCTACCTTGGGGCCGAACGCGGGCCATATCTATGCCCCGTGGCGTTTCCTGCAATGGTTCAGCAAATGGAGCGAGGTTCCGGCGCTGAAACCCGCCTTCGGGCAAGCCGTGGGCGTGGGCACCGTGGTTTTCGGCGTGGGCGTCCTGATAACCGCTGCTGTCAAACTGGCGAAATCGAACGCCGGGAAGGGCAATGCCTATCTGCATGGATCGGCCCGCTGGGCCGACATGGAGGACATTCGCGCGGCCAGCCTCGTTGAAAATGATGGGGTCTATATTGGCGCATATCAGGAGAAGAACGGGAAGACGGTCTATCTACGCCATTCCGGCCCGGAGCATTGCCTAACCTATGCCCCGACCCGATCGGGGAAGGGCGTGGGCCTTGTCATCCCGACGCTGCTTTCGTGGCCGCATAGCGCCGTCATCACCGATTTGAAGGGCGAGCTATGGGCGTTGACCGCCGGTTGGAGGAAGCAGCACGCCAACCAGATCGTCATGCGGTTTGAACCGGCCAGCTCGCGCGGCTCCGCCCACTGGAACCCGCTGGACGAAATCAGGGTAGGGACTGACAACGAAGTCGCAGACGTTCAGAATCTCGCTACGCTGATAGTGGACCCGGACGGGAAGGGGGTCGAAAGCCATTGGCAAAAGACCTCGCGGGCGCTTCTGGTAGGCGTGATCCTGCATGTCATCTACAAAGCCAAGCATGGCGGCAACGCGGCGACCTTGGCCGAAGTGGATGCCGTATTGGCCGATCCGGTTCGGCCCGCGCAGGAAGTTTGGGAGGAAATGCTTACGTTCGGCCATTTGCCGGGCGGCAAAAATCATCCCGTTGTCGGCAAAGCCGCACGCGCCCAGCTCAATCGCCCCGATGATGAGGGCGGATCGGTTCTATCGACCGCGCAGAGCTATCTAGAATTATATCAAGACCCGGTTGTGGCCGCGAATACCGCCACTTCCGATTTTCTCATTCGTGACCTGATGAACAGCGAGAGGCCGGTTAGCCTCTACATCATCACCCAGCCCACGGATAAGGACCGGCTGCGCCCGCTTGTCCGCGTCATGCTCAACATGATGGTGCGTATCCTCGCGCCCAAGCAGGAGTTCGAGGAGGGCCGCGTAGTTCAGAGCTACAAGCACCGCGCGCTATTTATGATTGATGAGTTTCCCAGCCTTGGGAAACTTGGAATCATTCAGGAGTCCTTGGCGTTCGCCGCAGGCTACGGCCTGAAATTCTATCTCATTTGTCAGGACACCAACCAGCTTAGGAGCCGGGAAACCGGCTATGGGCCGGATGAGCTGATAACCTCCAATGCTCATATCCAGAACGCCTATCCGCCCAACCGCGTTGAGACGGCCGAGCATCTTTCCAAACTCACCGGGCAGACCACCGTTCTTAAAGAGCAAATCACTAAAAGCACGGGACGCGGGGGCGGGGGGTTCTTTGGTGGCACCGTGTCCAAGACCGTGCAGGAAACCCAGCGCCCGCTTTTGACGCCGGATGAGTGCATGAGGATGCCGGGGCCGAAGAAGACCCCGGACGGAGATATTTCGGAAGCGGGCGACATGCTGATTTATGTCGCAGGCTATCCCATGATCTACGGCCGTCAGCCCCTCTATTTCCAAGACCCGACCTTTAGTGCCCGCGCCAAGATTCCCGCGCCGGATCGGAGCGACACGATCAGGGGCAATCAAGCGCCGAAGCCGCCCGAAGGGGGCCGGAGGATCAAACTATGAAGCGGCCGAGCTTCGCCAAGGTCAGCCGCTATGCGGTTTGTGGCGTGGCGGGGGCCATGATCGCCATGCTTGGCGCGAAGGCGGCGGGCCTTCGCTTCAACGCTACGCCGAGCATCCCGCTAGGCGTCTATCGGGCGACGGGCGGGACCGCGCAAAAGGGCGATCTTGTGGCGTTCTGTCCGCCCGCAGCGCCGCCCTTTTTGGAGGCGTTGCGTAGGCGCTACATCGAACCCGGCGACTGCCCCAGCGGAAGCTATGAAATGATGAAGCGGATTTTAGCCGCTAAAGGCGACCGCGTTCAGATTGGCGGGCAGGGCGTGCGGATCAACGGCCGCCTTGTCCCCGACAGCGCTCCGCAGCTTGCCGATGGGGCAGGGCGGGCCTTGCCCCGGCTCAATGCCGATTGGACGCTAGGCGACGGGGAAATCCTTGTCCTTGGCGATGGCGCGGCCTCTTTCGACGGCCGCTATTTCGGGCCGATCAGCGCGCGGCAAGTGACCGCCCCTATCAAACCCGTAGTGACGTGGTGACGGCATGAGCGGGGAGATCATTGTCATTGCTGAAAAGCCCGAACTCGCGCGGGCCATTGCCGAGGGCCTTGGGGGAGGGGCGCGACAAGACGGCTTCATAGATTGCGGCCGTCATTATGTGACATGGGCGATCGGCCACATGCTTGAGCTGGTGGACCCGCAAGACCCGTGGAACATGGCCGCGCTGCCGATCAGCTTCATCCCGTGGGAAAAGCGGCCCGTCGCCAAGACGAGCGCCCAGCTCCGCACGATCGGCAAACTCCTCAAATCGGCGCGGAGCGTCATTCACGCGGGCGACCCCGACGATGAGGGCCAGCTTATTGTTGACGAGATTCTGCAATGGGCCGGGAGCCGGTTGCCGGTCCAACGCCTGCTAATCAATGACAACAATCTAAAGGTTGTGCAGCGGGCCTTGGCGTCCATGCGGGATAACCGTGAATTTGCCGGGTTGTCCGCATCGGCCGAGGCGCGCAGCGTGGGCGACTTGCTCTATGGCGTGAACATGACCCGCGCCTATACCCTCGCGGCGCAGGCGCGGGGGTTTCAGGGCGTTCTTAGCGTCGGCCGCGTGCAGACCCCTATCTTGGGCCTTGTCGTCCGCCGTGACCGCGATTTTGAGGCGCACACCAAGAGCTATTATTACACGGTTTCGGGCCAGTTCAGTTTCGCCGGGCTGACCTTTCCCGCGCGCTACCAGATCGGAGAGGGCGACCCGGTTGATGAGCAGCGCCGCTTGATCGACCGCAATTTTGCGACGGCGGTAGCCGGGGCGGTGCAGGGGCAACCGGCTCGCATCGCCAGCGCCAAGACCACGGCGAAAGAGGCAGCGCCGCCGCTGCCCTACAACCTCTTGAAGCTGCAAACCGATGCCGCACGGAAATTCGGCTATAAGCCCAATCAGGTGAAGGACATTACGCAGGCGTTGCGGGAGAAGCATCGCCTTATCACCTACAACCGCAGCGACAGCGAATATTTGAGTGATGAGCAGCACGCGGACGCCCCCGGCGTGCTGGCGGCCGTCGCCGCGACGGTCCCGATGCTGGCGGCGATCGCGCAGCGCGCGGACCCGGCGATAAAAAGCCGTGCCTTCAACTCGCAGAAGGTTTCCGCGCATCACGCCATCATTCCGACCGAAGCCACGGCCGATTTTGCCGCGCTGACAGAGCCGGAGCAGCGAACCTATATGCTGATCGCGCGCGCCTATGTCGCGCAGTTCTGGCCCGCGAACCAATATGACCAGACCGAAATCGAGATAGAGGTTGCGGGTCACGCCTTTGCCGCGCGGGGCAAGGTTGTGACCAAGCCGGGTTGGACGGTTCTCTATAAGAACGATGTAGGCAATGAGGACATTGCCGAGGACGAGGACACCCTTGCGGCCGATTTGCGTTCGATCGCGTCGGGCATGGCCGGGCAATGCCTTTCCGCCAGCGCCGACCAGCAGGAAACCAAGCCCAAGCCGCTCTATACGATGGCCACGCTTTTGACCGACCTAACGCGGGTGGCCAAATATGTTCGGGACGAGCGGCTTAGGAAACTCCTGATCGAGAAGGACAAGGGGAAGGCGGGCGAGCATGGCGGAATTGGAACCCCGGCGACCCGCGACAGCATCATAGCCACGCTTTTCGATCGCGGCTTTTTGATCGAGAAGGGCAAGAATATCATCAGCTCCCCGCAGGCGCGCGGCTTCTATGACGCCTTGCCGGATCAGGCGAAATTTCCCGACATGACCGCCATTTGGCACGAACAGCAGCGCGCGATTGCCGAGGGCAAGAGCGATGCCATGACATTCGTTCGCGGACTGGCCGATTATGTCGGCCGCGAGGTCGCGCGGGTGAAAGAGCAGGGCCTTGCCATAGCGATCGACGCGCCGCCTTGCCCGTCATGTTCCAAGCCGCTGCGCCGGATCAAAGGGAGCAAGGGCTATTTTTGGTCCTGCACCGGCTATGCCGACGGCTGTAAATTCACCGCCAATGACAAGGCGGGCAAGCCGGAGCTGGTGAAGGCTCCCGCGCCCGTGCCGTCGCAGCAGCACAAATGCCAAGCGTGCGGCGCTGGCCTAGTGCGGCGTCCTTCCGCGAAAAAGAAGGGGGCCTTCTGGTGGAGTTGCAGCGCCTATCCCGGCTGCAAACAGACCTATTTCGACAACAAGGGACAGCCCGATTTCAGCAAAGGAGAACGAGCATGACGGATCAACCCAATGCGCAGGACGTGCCCACCCTTGACGAGCTGGTGACGCGCAAACTTGCCGACGCCGAGACTCCCGGCGCGGTTGTGGAGTTCGACCCGGAGGAGGCGGAGCGGGCGGGGGCCTTTGTTGAGGATGCCATGAGCGAGGCCGACGCGCGCGAGGCCGAGGAAGGGCTTGATGGTGACGCGGAGCCGATCGCCACGGGACGCGGCGAATTGATCGCGGCAGCGCGCAACGCCGACTAATCGGGAGGAGGCGAGGATATGGCCGAGGGCAAGATACCTTTTCACCAGCGCGTTGCCGACAAGCTGATAGAGCAGTTGAAGCAGGGCACCGCCCCTTGGCAAAAGCCTTGGGAGGCGACGGGCAGCAGCGGGTTGCCGTTCAACCCCACCACGGGGAAACGCTATCGCGGCGTCAATGTCCTCAATCTCATGTCCGAGGGCCGGGCTGATAATCGCTGGCTGACATACAAGCAGGCCGCAGCCCAAGGCGCACAGGTGCGGAAGGGCGAGAAAGGCTCCCTTGTCCAATACTGGCAGTTCGAGGAGGAGCGGGTAGTTCGGGACGAGAGCGGTAAGCCCGTTCTGGATGCCGAGGGTCGCCAGAGGAAAGAGAAGGTCGAGCTTGAGCGGCCCCGTGCGTTTTATGCCGTGGTGTTCAACGCCGAGCAGATCGACGGGCTTGCCCCGATCGTCACCACTACGCACGAATGGAATCCGGTGGAGCGGGCCGAGGCCATCTTGCGGGCGTCGGGCGCGAAAATCACCGAGGAAGCGGGCGACCGCGCCTATTATCGGCCTTCGACCGACAGCATCACCTTGCCGTTGCGGAGCCAGTTTCCGAGCGCGGATCGGTTCTACGCCACGGCGCTGCACGAGCTGGGGCACTGGACTGGCCACCCCAACCGCCTTGACCGGGATTTGGCGCACCCGTTCGGTTCGGAAGGCTATGCCCGCGAAGAATTGCGGGCCGAGATTGCGAGCCTCATAACCGGGCAGGAATTGCAGATCGGCCACGACCCGGAGCAGCACGCGGCCTATGTCGGATCATGGATCAAAGTCCTTGAGGAAGACCCGCTTGAGATTGTCCGTGCCGCATCGGACGCCGAGAAGATTCACACCTATGTTCTGGCGCTGGAACAAAAACAGGTTCAGCAGGTCGAGCAGGCACACGACCATACGCAATATTTCGTCAGCAACGAAAATACGCTTTGCTATCAGCAGCCGGGCATGGCGATGTTGGGCGTTCTTGCCAGCAATATAGACGGGCGCAACCCGATTAACGGGCCATTCTATGCCAGTCCGCTAGATCAAATCCGGCCTGCCACGCGCGAGGATTTTGACAGGTTCCGCGTTACTCTACCGCCAGACTTCCAGCAGGCGCAGGAGTATCGCCAGAATGATCTTGATGAGGGCGATCGGCTTGCGGTCGCGGACATGGCCAAGACTGTTCAAGCCTATGAGGAGTGGCAGAACGGCCCCCATTTCGAGGGGAACGAGGAAGCGGACCTAGTAATATCCGACGACCTCAATATGGAGCTGGACGAGCGTATAAAGGCCGCCTTCGCCAGACCGGGGCTTGCGGCGGCGCTCAATGCCTCCGGGTTTACGGTCGAGCGGCTGACAGACCATAGCGGCGACAGATGGGCCGCCGCAGCCGGGGCCGTTGCCGCCATAGGCGATCCTATACCGGAGCCGCAGCAGCACTATTCCGACCGCACTTTGCGCGCGCTGATCGACAAGCACGGTTGGGAGCCGGTTGATAGTGGCGGGCCGATGCACACCGTTCGACGGCAATTTGAGGGCGTCGGGCCGATCGGCACGATGATAACCCCGAACGGCGAGCGAAACCTTATGGCGGGCTATTCCGCAGATAGCGAACGCCGCCGCTATATCGCCTTGTCGCTTGGGCCGAACCAGATCACCGATTTTGACGGCCGCGACCAGAACCCGGAGGACGTTGCCCGCCTTGTCAATTTGAAGGCCGAGCAATATGCCGATGAGCGCCGCGAGCGGCAGGGCTTGGCCCCTCTCTATGCGGTCAATTCGCCGCCCTTGGGCATCGCCGCGACCGACCAGCGGGACGCCGCGCCAGAGCCTTCCACCCGCACATATCTTGCGGTCCCCTATCGGGAAAAGGACGAGGCGAAAGCCTTGGGCGCGAAATGGGATAAGGCCGAAAAGTCGTGGTATGTTCCGGCAGGCGCTAATGTCGAGCCGTTCCAGAAATGGCTTTCAAGCGCCGTAGAGGCACCCGCAGGAGATCTAGGCCAATCGCTCCCCGGCGAGCGCGCGCAGCGCCCCACGGCCCCGGAGCAGCCGCAGGAAGGGCAAACGATGCAGGAAACCCCGCGACAGGCACGCGAATATCTGGCGGTGCCTTATGGCGAACGAACCCTTGCCAAAGCCAACGGCGCGAAATGGGATGCCGCTCGCAAGAGCTGGTATGCGCCGGAGGGCGCGGACCCGGAGAAGCTGGCGCGCTGGAAAATAGACAATCAGCCGCGCCAGAAGGAGGCGAAAAGCCCGGAGGTCGAATTTGCCGACGCGATGAAATCTCTTGGCCTTGAGGTTCCCGCAGGGCACCCGATGATGGACGGCAAGACCCACCGCGTTCCGGCACAGGGCGATGGAAAGGGCGAGGTGGCGGGTTTCTATGTCGCCTTCACCGATGGCCACCCAGCGGGCTACATCAAGAACAACCGTTCGGGGCTGGATATGCGATGGAAAAGCACCGGCTACACGTTGAGCGAGGAGGAAAAGGCCCGGTTGAACGCCGAGGCCGCCACCAAGCGAGAGGAGCGCGAGCGGGAGCGGGCGGCGACATATGATGCGACGGCCGAGCGCGTGCAGCAGCGCGCCGCGCAATGCCGTCAGATCGAGCAGGCAACGCCCTACATGGAGAGGAAGGGTATTGCGCCGACGATCGGCGCGCTCGCCAGCGCCAGCGATACTACAATCCACCTTCCGGCGATCGACACCAGCGGCAAGCACTGGACGACGCAATATATTCAGGAAGACGGCACGAAGCGTTTTGCGAAGGAGAGCCACAAGGAAAGCTGTTTCCATGTGGTCAACGGGGGCGTGACGCCGCAGGCCGCACTAGCCGCGCTCGACAAGGCCCCGCGCATTATGATTGGCGAAGGCTACGCGACGATGGCGACCGTCTCTAGCGTGGTGGACCATGCGACCGTCGCGGCGTTCGATTCCGGCAACCTCCCCGCCGTCGCAGCCGCGTTGCGCGAGCGTTACCCCGACAAGCCGATTTTCATCATGGGCGAGGACGATCAGCGCGTCTTGGAGAAATTCGGCTACAATCCCGGCAAGGAGAAGGCGACCCAAGCGGCGCAGGCCGTGAACGGCGTTCCGGTCTTCCCGACCTTCGCCCCCGGCGAGCAGCAGGCCGACCCGGCACGCTTCACCGACTTCAACGACTTGCAGCAGAACAGCCGCTTGGGCCGTGAAGGCGCGGTGCGCCAGATCAGGGCGGCGATCGAGAACCCGCGTCAGCAGGAGCGGGAGGCTCCCCGGATCAAGCTGGACGACGAACGCGAAAGGAAGCGTTCCGGGCCGGTTATCGGAGACGATCAACCGGCCCAGCGCCGCAGCGTTCGACGCTAGATCAAGCGGAAACCAACTTCCTAGAATAGTCGAGGGAACGGAGCGCGGTTTTGAGATGGAAGGCGGTTATGTCGTCGTCCATCTCCACCGCGATAACGAGGCTTTCCCGTGCGAGGTCTATAGCGTGGAGGAGGCGGCGATATTGTTCATCGCTCAAGTCCGTGTCTCGCATTGTTCTCGCAGTTCGCGGGGCCTTCGCTTCATCCACGGTCAGGGTGACAGGCTCCCGATCGTCATGGCCTTCGGCCTCTAGCTCGCTAATGTAATGCAGCGAATGGAGCGCGTGTTTCAGTTGGAAGGCTGATAGATCGTCGCCCAGCTCCGCCGCGATAGCGAGGCTTTCGCGCGTGAGGGCTATAGCATGTTGGAGGCGGTGATATTGTTCGTCGTTCAAGTCCATCATCACCCGACTCCGAAGCAGGTTCCAGAATGGCAATATACCTACGTTTGGACGATATGGCGCACCCGTTGAGCAAATTATTCGGGAAGCGGTTGAGGGCGCGGAGGCAGGCCCTCAAAATGTCGCAAGCGATGCTGCATGAGCAAACCGGCGTCACGGCTTCCTACATTTCGTTTATCGAGAACGGGAAGGCCAATCCGACCTTGGATGTTATGGCGCAGCTCGCGGACGCGATCGGGTGCCCTGTCTCGGAAATGTTGGCCGCTGAAGCATAGTCGCCGCTGTCTATGTGCTGCAGCATAGCCGCCCGCGTCTATGTCGCCGGTGGCATAGACGTTCCCGTCTATGATGCGGGCCGGTGAAGCCTCCTTGCTGGCTTAGGAGGTTGCAGCATCGAGCCGGAGCCGTAATCATCCGGTGCCATGAAGGAATGGCCCGATCCGAACGACGATACCGGCAGCGACTTGCTTATCCACATCGAGTTTTGGGGATTGCTGGCGCTTACCGGGCTTGCCTTCCTCGCGGGCGTTGGGCCGCCGATCGTCCGCTTTGTCCGTTCAGTCATCGGATAGGCGCGCACGCCTATGATGCTGTCCCGTGGCGGGGAACAATGTAGGCCCATATGCCGCCTTGGCTCGCCCACTCTGGATGCGAATAATTATAGGCCATCATGGCGAGCGTGAACAGCAGCAGCAGAAGCGCCGACAAATCGCCGCGCGAAAAGGGCCTGTTGTTATCGCCGTTCATCGCCTCTTTTGACACAGGAGCGGTAATCGGACCCTTGCCCGCCTTGGTTAAATGTTGGTGGACGAGCTGGGGGCGCAAAAAGATGGACCCGACAGCTAATGCAGCCGGGTCCAGTGAAAGAACCTAAATGATCGAGAAAGGTTCTTCGGGTCGCAGGGCTGATCTAGGATGCTTTGGTTAATCATTTCACAACGGCAACGAGTGCGGTGCTGGCCTGCTATGAGTCCACTTCCAGCAGCGCGGCGAGGATCGCAATTCGCTCGCCCGCAGGCAGCTCGCTAAACATGCGTTTCCAACGTGCCGCCTTGCGCTTGATCCTCTGGCGATCGGTGAAATCCACCCCGGCATGGGTGGCCCAATGCGCCGCATCGGGCGCATAGTTCATCCATAGACATTCGGTGCGCGGCCCGCCTCGCGTCATGGCCTGATAGGACAGGACGCGCCAGCGCGGCGCGGGCAGCAGCTCGCTATACAGGGACGAGGGATAGCCTGAAATCATCACCGAGGCGGGCAGCGCATCGAGGACGGCCAGCAGTTCCCTATGGTCCGCTTCCGTATAGTCATAGCGGTAGCGCGTGCCCGGATGGGAGCGCGTGGCGAGGACATAGGGCGGATCAGCATAGATCAGCACGCGCCCAGCGGCCGAAAAGTCGAAATCGCGCAGGAAGGCGAGGCAATCGACGTTGTAGGTTTCGACGGCCGCGCCATCGAACGCGCTCGATTCCTCTGCCGCGATCGAGCCGAAGCACTCAAAGGTAGCCGGATCAATTTCGAGGCCGATCGAGCGGGCAGCGGGAGGCTTGCGCCGGAGGACGATGCCGGAGCCTAGATGCGTCTCAATGTAGGTATCGTGCGGCGGCATATTGGCAATCACAGCCTGATATGCGCCCGAAACCTGTTTCGAGCCGAGATAGCCGGTCATGGCACCTACTGGAAAAGAAGGAGCAGGCGGGGGAAGCGTCCCCCTGCGATCGGGCCGCCCAGCGTCCCGCTCGACCCCCACAGCAAGGGGCCAGCCCCTCGCAACGCTCCCCGGCTAACACCAAACGGAAGGTTCGGGCTGGGGGCGTTCATCTGGAACGCCGGGGCGACGGCGGCTTAGGCAGGCCGTGGCCGATTTCGTTGGATTTGGTTTTGCCGTCGCCTTCGCTCTGGCCTGTCTTGAGGGCGTCGGAGAGTCCGGCGAGCGAGCTTCCCCGCGCCGCGTTCAGGAGAGACGTTCGGCCACTTTCCGGCGTAGCTTTTCGTCCGTCGCCATGTGCGAGGCTCCCACCAACATCAGGGCTTCCAACCGCGTAAAGTTGCCCGTGGGGAGACTGTCCTTTGAATTGGAGGGCGCAATCGGCGCTGACGCGGCCGAGCTGGTTGAGCCGGTCGAACTCTCTTTCAAGTCTTTCTTGGACAGGTCCATTTTCCAATTCCTTCCGCCAGATATTTACACCGTCCATGCCTTCTAGGCGATGAACATTCGCACGATCGCGCACGTCATGGACCGCAACCGAAATCTGATCGCCAAAGCGACCTAGAAGGGCCTCTAGGCCGTCAGGCGTGCCCTCCTGAATACGCACCATCACGGCCGCGCTCGCACCCCGGCCCAGCTCCTCAAAGCGTTGGAATGTGTGCGCAAGCGCCTCCTCTGGCCGAGGCAGAACCGCTATTACCCCGACCCTGCATCCGGCGCTCAATGCCTGTTCGACCTTGGCTATGCTTGCTTGCGGATCGACAAGCTGGCCCTCAAAGATCGCGCGCACGTCACGGCCGAGCCGGTTTCCTTCATGCAGCGCCGCATACTGGATTTCAGAGGTTTTCCCGGCTCCCGGCATCCCGGTTACGAACAGCACCAGGTTGCGGGCTGGATCGGAGCTATCGGCCACTACACGGCGGTATTGTTCGGCCGCCAGAACGGCCGCGGCATTGTGGACGGGCGCGTTGTATCGGCCGCGGGCCTCCCTTGAGGCGGTATATTCGGGAAGCAGCTCTTTCATGGCGTCCGCACAGACGTAGCGCCCCCCGAACGTGCCGGGTCGGGCCGCATAGTCCGTCAGGAACCGTTCGGGCGCAGCTTGCACGGCATCGACCACGCGCCGTTGCACGTCCGCGCGATCGGCGTCCGCGAACTCCAATACCCTGATAGGTTCCAATGCCATCCCGCTTCCTCTGTCAGATCCGGCATAGACGCAGGCGTCTATGAGAACCAGAACTATTTGTTGGGGCGTGGTCTAGCACGAATATAAGAAAGCCCGACACAGGGCCGGGCTTTCGCACTTTCGGACACAACGGGGGTTGTGCGCGACCCGAAAGCAGAGTTGTTGCAGAACCGTATCGGGCAGGCACGGCGCTGGCAGGGCGAAGGAGCCGCGCCAGCGCGATATGCTCAATCTATCGTCGGCAGGCTGTTAATCATGGTGTGCAACGGAACCTTACCATTAATCGTGCAGCGCGAGATTCATGGATAGCGATCCCGGAGAAGCGCGAAGGCTGCACGCGGTTGAGAACCGCGCAATGGCGCGCCGCATTGAGGCGGAGCGTTGGAAAGCTCTATGGGATGAGGCGCACCCCGCAGCGACGGAGGCCCCGGCCCCGGACCATGCAGCTCCCGACAAACCGAGCCGCTTGCGCTCGATATTAACGCTATTCCGAAGGGATAGCCTCTAGTCTCGCTTATGACGCTGTTCAGGCTGGCCTAGAATGTGATCGTTGATGGTCGCAACGGCAAGCGGGATCAGGTTGAATAGCTGGTAGGCGAAGATCGCGCCGACAAAGAACACCAGAAGCGGGTGCGCCTCAATCAGATCATAGTTGGCCCGCACGAACACTGTCCCCGCTGCGAAAGCGAGGACATAGAGGATCATCGTCAAAGCCCCGTCGAATAGGCTGCGCATCGTCATGGGCCGATCCTAGCCCCTTTATTCGACAGGGGCGAGGGGCGCGCTGGCGCAATCGTCGCCACCGCACAGGAGCCGCAGCGCGGGCTTGCCCCATGCCTGCACGCCGCATGTAGGGCAGCGATATTTGATCCGGTTCGATCGGTTCCCCGTGGCGGGCTGAAGCACGTCCGCCAGATGGCCGCCGGCAGCGCCGGCGCCGGCGCCGGCGTCGATCGCCGGCGTCGGCATGATCGCCGGGAACCGATCGAGCCACGAAATGCGGAAATTCTGCGTCAACAGGGCATCCGTGGCGAGCATGAAGGGGCCGCCCGGAATGGCATAGTCGGCCATTTTCTGCCCTGTCCTAGCGCCTCCGGGCTGGCCCGTGCTGGACGGCATGAGGCCGATAGCTTCCATTTTGTCGGCCCATTCCCGGTTGTGATAGCCGGAGCGCGACGGGTTGCCGAAATGGAACTGCCATGCGTGGACCATTTCATGCACTACAGTTTGGAGGACTTCGAGCAGGGGGACCACGGCGAAATATGCCGGGTTGATGGCGATTTCATCGGTCTTGCTCTTGTCGTGATGATGCACGAACCGTTCCGATGAGAAATAGCCGTAGCTCCGCTTTTCCCTCTGCATCGTAATCAGACAGGAGGGCAGCTCGCCCGCGAACAGCTCCCGGTTGTAATGGTCGAACGCCAGTTGCAATTCAGCATAGGCTTGCGCGGTCGGGTTGGTCATGCGCCCAGCGCCTTCGCTTCGGCCGCGCAGCGATCCTTATGGGAATACCATTCACCCAGCGCGCTACCGCGACCACCCTTCCCGAACCACGTCCCGGAGCGCCAACCGCACTCGCAGCTTACCGAAACACCAAAGCTATAGCCTGCCAGCTTGTGCCCCTTGAGGGGCTTTTCCTTCGCCATAATCAGACCCCCCTTTCATTGCGGCGTCGTTCAACGTAGCCATCGGCCTTGCCGTCCTCGTAAGGCTCCCAAAGGTCGGGGTTGGTCGGTTCGCAGCCCTGATAGCGGGGATCATCGGGCCAGCGGCCACAGTTCCACCCGGCGTTATAGGCGCGCTGCTGATCCTCATGGGTCATTGGCTGGCTCCCTGTTCAGCGAGGCGGGCCATGACGCGGGCTCTGTTGCAAAGATTGG